>NZ_JBSVRM010000002.1:457030-507424 GCF_054072595.1 Microbacterium wangyouchuni | reverse complement strand
AGTGTCACCACCAAATCAGCAAGAAGCGTTACCGATGTCCTGAGACACAACCGTCACCAATGTCCTGAGACATCACAACCCAAGTTTCATGCGGCAAGACGTTTCTCGTGGCCCGAGGATGAACGACGAAGGCCGCCCCACACCTGGGGCGGCCTTCGGAAGAAGTGCGATTGAACGCTGGTGCGTTATCGGCGCAGTCCAAGCTTCTCGATCAGCGCACGGTAACGTGCGATTTCGGTGTCCTGGAGATAGCCGAGCAGACGACGGCGCTGACCCACCATAAGGAACAGGCCACGACGCGAGTGGTGGTCGTGCTTGTGGTCCTTGAGGTGTTCGGTGAGGTCCTTGATGCGCTGCGTCAGCATTGCAACCTGCACCTCGGGGGATCCGGTGTCACCGGGGTGCGTCGCGTACTCTTCCATGATCGCCTTCTTAGCGTCAGATTCGAGTGCCATAGATGGGATCCCCTTTCAGTTCACTGCGCGGCGCCCGACGCCTGATGCGTGGGCTCTCTTTATCCGCGGCCGATCAAACGGCAACCTGTACAGCTTACCAGCCCGAAGAACACTCCCCCGACACCGGCGATCATTCCCGGATAGCCTCATCTGGTGCACAACGCCTTGATCGATCTGCGACCGTTTCGCGCAAGCGGCGCCTTTACCAGGATGTGGGCCGGGTCCACCCTTGCCGGGCTCGGCGGCCAGCTCACCCTCGTCACGATCATGCTGCACGTATTCGAGCTCACCGGAAGCACTTTCGCCGTCTCCATGGTCGCGGTGACCGGCCTTGTGCCGATGATCTTTGCGGGGCTGTACGGCGGAATGCTCGCCGACGCATTCGATCGCCGCCGCGTCGCACTGGTCGCAGCCACCATCACGTTCGCCTCCACGGTCCTGCTCGCAGCGTTGACCTGGACGGAACTGGAGACCATCTGGTGGCTGTACGCGCTCAGCGCCATCAACGCGGCAGCAAACTCCGTCGGTATGGCCACTCGGATGGCAATCATCCCGCGCCTGATTCCCCGCGAACTGCTGGCTTCAGCATCCGCACTCAACGGCATCACCATCGGTGTCATGGTGATGGCTGGTCCCGCGCTCGCTGGGGTTCTTGTCGCTACAACCGGCTACGGGTGGACGTACACAATCGACGTGGTTCTCATGCTCGCCATGTTCATGGGCCTGTGGACTCTGCCAGCATTGCGGCCGGAGGGCACGATCGTTCGACCGGGCCTTGCCTCTCTCGTCGACGGATGGCGATTCCTCCAGCGCGCCAAGAACATCCGGATGCAGTACATCCTCGACATCGTTGCGATGACGTTCGGCCAACCCCTCGCGCTGTTCCCCGCCCTCGGAACCCTTCTCCTGGGAGGCGGCCCCGTGACAACCGGCACGTTAACCGCTGCTGTTGCAGCCGGAACGTTCCTGTCGAGTCTGTTCTCCGGCCGCATCGTGCGGTACCGCTGGCACGGCCGCGGCATCCAGCGCGCGATTCAGGCCTACGGAGCTTCCATCCTCGCGTTCGGCGCGGTCCTGCTCATCGGAGTGTGGATGCCCGCGGCCAGTGAGACCACGGTCAACGTCGGGCTGCTCATCGCCGCGTGCATCGCGCTGGCAGCATCCGGCGCCTGCGATAACGTCAGTTCGATCTATCGCAGCACGATGATGCAATCGTCGGTTCCGGACAGCATCCGGGGCCGTCTTCAGGGCATCTTCATCATCGTCGTGGCTGGCGGGCCGCGCGTCGGTGCCCTGTACGCTGGCACGCTCGCAACGCTCACGAGCCTGTGGTTTCCGCCGCTGCTGGGCGGATTCATCGTGATCGTACTGGTGGCGATGCTCGTTCGCCTGGCGCCACGATTCCGCGACTACGACGCAGAGAACCCCGAGCCGTAAATCAGGCCCGGGGTTCTGAATCGTGATCAGTCCTGCTGCAGTGCGCCCTGAAGGTCGAGAGTGATGGTGACGTCCTTGCCGACGAGCACGCCACCCGTTTCAAGAGCGGCGTTCCAGGTCAGGCCGAACTCTTCGCGGTTGATCGTGGTCGTGGCGGATGCGCCGGCCTTGTAGTTGCCGTACGGGTCCTGACCGAAGCCGCCGAAGTCAAACGCGAAGCTGACCGGCCTGGTGACGTTGCGGATCGTCAGGTCACCGTCGATGAAGAAGTCGCCGTTATCGGCCCGGGCACCGGTGGAAACGAACTCCATCGTCGGGTAGGCATCGGTGTCGAAGAAGTCGGCTGAGCGGAGGTGACCATCACGCCCCTCGTCGTTGGTGTCAATCGAGGTGACATCCACGCTCGCGGTGACCTGAGCCTCAAGCGGGTTCTCCGGCGCAACCAGCGTTGCACTCTTCATGCCGAAGCTGCCGCGCACCTTCGAGATCATCATGTGCCGAACGCTGAAGGTGACCTCACTGTGCGAGGGGTCAAGGATCCAGGTGCCTGCGCGGTAGCCGGGGATGTCGATGCTGCTCATGTGGTTCTCCTCAAGAATCGGGTCCGTCTCGTGACGTTCACAAAGCGACAACTCCTATGCAGTCGCATATATTCCGAATCTCTCAAAAAAAGTAATGCCCCCGTCCGGCGAACCAGACGGGGGCATATCTCAGCGGGTGCGTCAGCCGACGGCAACCAGGTCGATGATGAAGATCAGTGTCTTGCCGGCGAGGAAGTGACCGGATCCGGCCGGGCCGTAGGCCAGGTGCGACGGAATGACCAGCTCGCGCCGTCCGCCGACCTTCATACCCGGGATACCGTCCTGCCAGCCCTGGATAAGACCGCGCAGAGGGAACTGGATCGTTTCGCCACGACCCCAGGACGAGTCGAATTCTTCACCGGAGTCGAACTCGACTCCGGCGTAATGGACGGTCACGGTATCGCCGGGCTTCGCCTCGGCACCATCCCCCTCGATCAGGTCACGGATTGCGAGCTCTGCCGGGGCGGGGCCGCTAGGGGCGTCAAACTCGGGCTTTGTGCGATCAGTCATGGTTCCATCAAACCGGAGCGCCCCTGCTCGGTCAACGCGAAGACACCAGCTGAGAGCGAACATCTGGCGACGCCACAGTGTCGAATCGGCGCCCCAGAGTCTCTTGACTTTCCTGAGGGCTCGGCGCATGCTGGTTTCAGATCAACTCAGCGCCCGGGAGACTCGCAGGCATCGCCGCAGCACCGGGCGTTGAGTGTTGCTCGGGGTCAAATTCTCACCCCGTCGATCTCTCAGTACTCCAGTAACGCGGCACGCGTCGCACGCATGCGCATCAGTAGCGCACGCTCATCGTCCGCGGCCAAGGCATCTCGCCCGGTCAGCGCACGCTGACGAACAGCCGCCAGCGCCGTGGAGTCTTTGATGAACCGCTTCATCAACGGACGTCGATCACCATTCAGCGAAGCCGCCCAGTGGAGTCCGACCTTGCGTCCGGCAGGTGTTGCCAGCATCGTCACCTCTTCGGGGGTGAACCAGCCCGCTGCGGCGTATTCGCCGAGTCGTTCCCGTGTCAGACGAGCCTCTTCCTTGCGCAGCGCGACGACAACCAGGATGAAGCCGATGAAAAGCGGTACCTGCAGCAGGATGTACAGCAGGAAGAAGTCTGCGTACATCGCCGAACCGTTCCAGAACGCGTGCAGAACCATGGCCCCGACGATCCCCAGAAGCCCCGCGCTCAGCACCGCCCCCGTCGACGCGTGCCGGCGCGCAGCAAGCCCCATCGCGAAACCGGTCAGAGCGGTGAACATCGCATGCGCGAACGGCGACATCAGCCCCCGCATCACGAACGACACTGTGAGATCCGCTCCACCGCCCTCGATCAGACTGATCGCGAAGTACTGAATGTTCTCGGTGAAGGCGAATCCACCGCCGACCAGCGCCCCGTACACGACACCGTCCACCGGACCGTCGAAAGCCCGCCTGCCGATCACGAACACGAGGAAGACCCCGAGGCCCTTGGCGAGCTCCTCAACAATCGGCGCCTGCACCACCGCAGAGAATCCTGCGGAGTTCAGCCCGAGCAACAGGGTGATACCGATATCGACGAGCAGTGTGATGCCGACGGCCGCGATCGCACCCCAGGCGATGGAAAAGGCGATGAGCGACTTCGGCTCCGGTTCCCACCGATCGATGATGCGAACGCCGAGAAATACGATGGTGAGCGGAATGACAGCGAGGATGAGGCCGACTCCGGATGCCGCCGCCCCCAGCGCCCACACGAAGTAGCCGACCAGCACCACCAGCACGAAGCCGAGCACGCCGAACAACCAGATCGAAACGCTGCGCCCGTGCTTGGTCGGCACAGGCAGCTCTGGCAGCGCCGGTGCTGCCGGTGCCACCGGGGCCGGCGGCGCGTATGCTGTGGGCTGCGCAAGTGCGGAGGCATACGGCGATTGCTGAGCCGGCGGTGTGTACTGCGGCTGTGCCGGTCCTCCGAATGTCATAGCAAAAGCCTAAGGGAACTGTTCAGCCCTGCCCGCATCGCTGACCGGTAGCGTAGTGACCATGCGCTTCGCCCATCTGCGTCGTTCCGACAGCACCGACGTCCAACTCGCAGTCGTTGAGGACTCCGAGGCCATTCTGGTCGCCGATCTTCTCTCCTCCGCCCCTCGCACACTGCAGGAGCTCATCGAGGGCGGAAATGACCTGCTGAGCGAACTTCGCGCAGCGCTCGGCCGCGGCAGCGCCCCACGTCATCCACTCGCCGAGCATTCTTTCGCATCCGCCGTGCTGAATCCGCCCGTGGTGATTGCAATCGGACTGAACTACGCCGCGCACTCCAGCGAACTCGGCTTGAAGACAGACACCGCGCCGACGGTGTTCACGCTGTGGCCGAACTCGCTCACCGGGCACGACGCCACCACCCAGTGGCCACGCAGCCTGAGCGAATCCATCGACTACGAGGCCGAACTCGGCGTGCTGATCGGTCGGCCTGCCAAGAACGTCGACCAGGCAGACGCGCTCGATCATGTCTGGGGGTACACAGTCGTAAACGACATCACCGCCCGTGACATCCAATTTGCCGAGGCCCAGTGGTCGCGATGCAAGTCATTCGACGGCTTCACCCCGACCGGCCCGTACGCCGTGACCGCGGATGAGGTCCCTGACCCGCAGAAGCTGCACATCTGGACAGTTGTGGACGGACACACCGTGCAGGACGCGTCGACCGGGCAGATGGTGCGCTCCGTCGCTGCGCTCATCGCGCACCTGTCACAGTCGATCACGCTGCTGCCGGGGGCACTCATCTCAACCGGCAGCCCCGGGGGCGCCGGATACTCGCGCAATCCGCAGATCTTCCTGCGTGATCGTTCCACTGTCACCGTCGGCATCGACGGCATCGGCGAGCTGACGACGCACTGCCGCATCACCGACTGAGCGGTCCGGTTCCGGACGGAATCGCCCGGAACCGAGCCGGCTTCAGATCTGGATCATGTCCTCGGGCAGGACGATCGGGATCGCCGAGGTCACAGCCTCAAGACCAGAAAGACGTGCCGGCGACAGCTGCTTGGTAACCTCTTCACGCGACATCAGCTCAGCCTCGACCACGAGGTCGGCAACGTTGCGGTTCGTCAGCAGGGCGGTCTTGGCCAAAGCGGCCGCTGCCGCGTAGCCGATGAACGGGGTCAGCGCGGTGATGACTCCGACCGATGCTCCGACCATGGCTCCCAGACGGTCTTCGTTCGCCGTGATTCCATCGACGCAATTGACGCGGAGCGTCCACATGGCTTGGCGCATCCAGGTGATCGATTGGAAGATCGAGTGCGCGATTACGGGCTCGAAGGCATTGAGCTGCAGCTGACCGGCCTCCACCGCCATCGTGACGGTCATATCGGCACCGACCACGGCGAAAGCGACCTGGTTGACCGCTTCCGGGATCACCGGGTTCACCTTCGCTGGCATGATGCTGGATCCGGCCTGCTTGGCGGGGAGATTGATCTCTCCCAGGCCGGCCTGCGGGCCGGAAGACAGAAGTCGCAGGTCGTTGCAGATTTTGGAGAGCTTGATCGCATTGCGCTTGAGCGACGATGAGAACGACATGAATGCGCCTGTGTCGCTCGTGGACTCCACGAGATCCGTGGCAGTGGACAGGTCCAATCCGGAGATCTCACGGAGGTGCTTGAGCACGGCCGGTGCGTAGCCCGCATGCGTGGTGATCCCGGTACCGATCGCCGTCGCACCCATGTTGATCTCGAACATGAGCTTTGCGTTCTCGGCGAGGCGTTCCTGGTCCTCCCCCAGTGTGGTGGCGAAGCCGTGGAACTCCTGACCCAGCGTCATCGGCACAGCATCCTGCAGCTGCGTGCGACCGACCTTGAGCACATTGTGGAACTCGCCCGCTTTCCCGAGGAAAGAACGCCGAAGAAGGTCGAGCTCTTCCAGGAGCGAGCGAAGGTTCAGCGATAGGCCGATCTTGATCGCCGTCGGATAGACATCGTTCGTGGACTGGCTGCGGTTGGTGTGATCGATCGGTCCGAGGAACGCGTAGTCGCCCTTGTCGCGCCCCGCCATCTCGAGCGCGATGTTGGTGATGACCTCATTGGCGTTCATGTTCGTCGAGGTGCCGGCCCCGCCCTGAATCACACCGACCGTGAACTGATCGTGGAACTCTCCGTCGATCACCCGTTGCGCTGCGGCGTCGATGAGACCGGCCCGCTCGGCGTCGAGAACACCGATCTCCTTATTCGCTCTGGCACTGGCCTGCTTGACCATCGCGAGGCCTCGCACCAGATCCGGATACACCGAGATCGGTCGCTTGGCGATCGGGAAGTTCGCGTCAGCCCGGGCGGTATGGATGCCCCAGTAAACCTCGGCGGGAATCTCCATGCTTCCGAGAGAGTCAGTCTCGGTGCGGGTTGCGGTCGGCGCGGCAGAAGCCATGTCACATCCTTGTGGGTCGTGGCGGATAGATCGGGATGTTCCCAGTCTATGCATCCCGGAGCGATCCGACCCAGGTGCGACTCAGTGTCCGATGACGATGATGAGGATGCCAGCGATCACAGCGGCTGCGCAGATGGCGAAGCACGCGTAAGCCCCGTACAGGGAAAGCCGTTTCTGCGCTTCGGTCAACGGATTCTTTTTCGCCGCCTTCGCAGCCTGCTTGGCAGCCCGCCTGGCTTCTTTCTCAGAGATCACGGTGATGGCATCGGTGAACTCGACAGGTGTCACCACCGGGGCACGTCCTGATCGAACCAGCAGCCGGAGCCCGAAGGCGTAAAAGGTGACGACGGCCGCCGCGCCGACCAGAGCAGCCGCGAAGACCTGCAGGAATGCGAGCCAGTTGATCATGACGTTCATTCGGCTGCCTCAGCCTTCGTGCTCGTTTCAGGCGTTGTCGCCGAGTTCGCAGCTTTGGACTTCTTCTTGCGCTTGGCCTTGGCCTCGGCCCGGGCCTTGTCCTTAGCCTCAGCTCGAGCCTTCGCCTCAGCCTTGGCCTGCGCCACCCGCTGCTGTCGACGCGTGGGGGGCGGCGAATCCGGAAGCTCGATCGCGTGACCGGACTCGGCCACATCGCTCATGGCGTTCTCAGACGTCACGGCGTTGCGACGCGAGCGCAGGTAGAGCCCGATGATGATCACCAGCGCGAGCACGGCGTCAATGGCCACGCCCCAGTTGCCGAGCCAAACGACCAGCAGCGCGGCAAGTCCGCCAACCGCCGCTGCGGCGGGAAGCGTCAGTAGCCAACCGATCGCAATGCGTCCCGCGGTCCGCCAGCGAACCGTCGAGCCACGCCGGCCCAGGCCAGAGCCGATGACAGAGCCCGAAGCGACCTGAGTGGTGGAAAGTGCGAAGCCCAGAGCGCTGGAGGCGAGAATCGTCGCTGCGGTCGAGCTCTCTGCGGCAAAGCCCTGAGCAGGCTTCACATCGGTGAGTCCCTTGCCGAGCGTGCGAATGATGCGCCAACCGCCCAGGTAGGTACCGAGGGCGATCGTGACAGCACAGGCGATGATCACCCAGAGATACGGATCGGCGTGGTCGGAACTCTGCCAGCCGACGGTGATGAGTGCGAGGGTGATAACACCCATTGTCTTCTGCGCATCGTTGGTGCCGTGCGCAAGCGCGACCAGGGATGATGTGAAGATCTGTCCCCAGCGGAATCCGTCGCGACCGTCAGGCTTGCCGTCGTAGCGGCGTGTGATCGAATAGGCGAGTTTCGTCGCGAGAAGCGCGATGATTCCCGCAGTCAGCGGTGCGATCAGTGCCGGAAGCACGATCTTCGACAGCACCATCCCGAAATCGATCCCACCGAAGCCGACGCCCACAAGTGTGGCACCGATCAGACCGCCGAACAGGGCGTGCGAGGAGCTGGAGGGCAGGCCCAGCAACCAGGTGAGCATGTTCCACGTGATCGCACCGATCAGGCCGGCGAAGATCACCGAGAGGAACAGCTCGGCACCAGAATCCAGGATGGCGCTCTCGTTAATGATGCCGTGCGAGACGGTCTTTGAGACCTCTGTGGAGAGGAAAGCGCCGATCAGGTTGAGGACCGCTGCCAGGAGCACTGCGGTCTTGGGCTTGAGAGCACCGGTCGCGATGGGGGTCGCCATCGCATTCGCGGTGTCATGAAAGCCGTTAGTGAAGTCGAAGAAGAGCGCCAGTACGATGACCAGCACGACAATGAGGACTGCGGTTTCCACCGTTTACTTTCGGGTTTGACGAGGAAGGGAACTGCCGACGAGATCGACGTGGTGAACGAAGAGTTCACCGTGGGTTTGTGTTCCGTTAACCGGCCCCGGTAAATCCTCGCACCCTCGTTGGTATCGGTCAACTCGACACCGACTAGCGTGGGATGGTGACCAACGCTCCAATCGCCGCCCGCCGCGCCCATATCCGCACCCATCACGGGGATCAGTTCGAGGATCCGTACGAGTGGCTGCGGGAGAAGGACTCCCCCGAAGTCATCGCGCATATCGAGGCCGAGAACGCCCACACGGATGAACAGACCGCGCATCTCGCTCCCCTGCGCGAGACGCTGTTCCAAGAGATCAAGGCCCGGGTCTTGGAGACAGACCTGTCTGTTCCAACCCGCCGCGGCGACTGGTGGTATTACGGTCGTACGGAAGAGGGTTCGCAGTACGGCATCCAGTGCCGCGCTGCGGCGACCGCCGACGATTGGACTCCCCCGAACCTCGCCCCCGGCGTGGCGGTCCCGGGCGAGCAGATCCTGTTGGACAGCAATGTCGAGGCATCCGGTCACGACTTCTTCTCGCTGGGATCGTTCGCGGTTTCGGATGACGCCACAAAATTGCTCTGGTCGACCGACTTCACCGGTGATGAGCGCTACACAGTGCACGTGCGCGATCTCAGCACCGGCACGGTGCTTTCGGATGAGATCCCGAACACCGGTGGCGCGTTCTTCACCCCGGATGGCACCGGAATTCTGTACACCACGCTGGATGATTCCTGGCGTCCGGACACGCTGTGGCTGCACCGGCTCGGAACGGCGACCGATTCGGATGTGCAGCTGTTCCATGAGCCCGACGAGCGGTTCTGGTTGGGCGCGGGAATCACTCGCAGCCGCCGGTACCTGGTGATCGGCGTCGGCTCCAGTATCACCAGCGAGGAGTATCTGGTCGACCTCGAGGGCGAGATCACCGCCCAGCCGCGGCTCGTCTGGGCACGCAACGAGGGCGTCGAGTATTCGATCGATCACGCGATCATCGACGGTGAAGACAGGCTGTTCATCCTCCACAATCAGGATGCCCTCGATTTCGAGCTCGTCTCGGTGGCGGCATCCGATCCGCAAGGAGAGCGACGCGTCGTCATCGCGCATCAGCCGGGCCGGCGCTTGCTGGGGATGGATGCTTTCCGTGACTTCGCGACCGTCGAATACCGCCGTGATGGCCTCGAGCAGGTCGGTCTGCTCGACTATGCCACGGATGCGGTCGAGGAGCTGGCCTTCGAAGAACCGCTGTACTCGGCCGGCGTCGGCGGCAACCCGGAGTGGCACGCACCATTCCTGCGCCTGGGATACACCTCGTTCGTCACGCCGGGCACGGTGTACGACCTGGATCTGACAACGCGCGACCTGCTGCTGCGCAAGCGTCAGCCCGTGCTGGGGGGCTATGACCCTGCGCACTACGACCAGGCTCGCGCGTGGGCTACGGCTTCGGACGGCACCCGAGTGCCGATCTCGATGGTGTGGAAGCGCTCATTCGGGAAGCCGGGCGACGAGCCTCGGGCCGTGCACCTGTACGGATACGGCTCATACGAGCACTCCATCGACCCCGGTTTCTCGGTGGCACGTCTTTCTGAACTCGACCGCGGGATCATCTTCGCTGTTGCGCATGTGCGCGGTGGCGGCGAGATGGGGCGCGGCTGGTACGAAGACGGCAAGATGCTGAACAAGCGCAACACCTTCACCGACTTCGTGGCATGCGCCGAGCATCTGATCGATGCCGGAGTGACTACCGCAAACAAGATGGTGGCCGAGGGCGGGAGCGCCGGTGGCCTCCTGATGGGCGCAGTGGCGAATCTTGCACCGTCGAGCTTCGCCGGGATTCTGGCATCCGTTCCCTTCGTCGACCCGCTGACATCAATCCTCGATCCGGAGCTGCCGCTCACCGTGATCGAGTGGGACGAATGGGGCAATCCGCTCCACAACGCCGACGTCTACGAGTACATGAAGTCGTACTCACCGTACGAGAACGTCCGCGACGGTGCCCCCTACCCGCGCATCCTCGCGATGACCTCGTTGAACGACACCCGCGTGCTGTACGTGGAGCCGGCCAAATGGGTGCAGCGGCTGCGGGAGGCCGGGGCATCCGACGTGCTGATGAAGTGCGAGATGGTCGCGGGCCACGGCGGAGTCAGCGGTCGCTACAACTCGTGGAAGGAACGCGCCTTCGAACTTGCTTGGCTGCTCGACACCCTCGGCGTCAGCTGAGTCGCCGCGGCGCGGCGCACGTTACACAAGTCGTCGGTGCGCGCTACGGAAGCCCGCACCTTCTGAGACGTGCGTCTTGGTCGCGTCACAGAAGGTGCGGGCACGTGCCGCAACACTCACCTCTTCTGTGACATCCACCCGCGGGAACGACATCTTCTGCACCGTCACTCAATCGCTCGAACAGTCCACAGAACGTGGAATTCTTGTGATGGAGCGTGCAGTGATTGCGGTGTGCTGATGCGATGAACAGGCGTGCTCCGCTCCCAGACCGACTTCAGAATCGGGCGTTCTCCACCGCGGATGCTCGATCCGAGGGAGTGTCCGCCTCACGACTGCGTGCGCAGGATCTCAGCACGCCTACTCGCGGTGTCCGCACGGCCCTGATCATAAAGCCGCCGGTTGCGGATGCCGAGACCACCGCGCAGCGATTGCAACGGCTCGACACGGAGATGCTCGAACGTGCAGGAAAGTTCGCTCTCGCGCTGACTCCCGATCAGTTCTTCAGCCATGAGACCGGGCTCGGTCTTATCAGCGTGCCGCTCCCCTATACAAGAGCCGAGGAACGCTCGCTCCATGTGTCAGCGCGGCGACCGGCCGGGCAACCGCGGCGACATGGCGTGATCGGGCACCGACTGCAACAGCGCGCGCCGAATCGGTGGATGGTCGATGACGTGCCCATCGAGCATCCGGCCCGGATGTGGCGCCAAGCGGCAATGAACTGGTCCGTCGACGACGTCATCGTCGCCGCAGACAACTTAATTCTGCCGCGCCGACGTCTTCTGAGCATCCACGATCTGCGCCAGGAGATCGCTGAAGCCGGCGATCTGCCTGGCGGCAGGCTTGCGCGGGCGCTCGATGCCGCCCGTGCAGGCGCAGAAACCGCGGAGGAGACCCGCCTACGGCTTCTTCTCATGCGGGCTGGATTGCCCGAACCGGAGTTGAATCTGGACATTTTCGACGCCGGGAGGTTCGTCGCTCGCCTGGATCTCGCATTTCCTCGCTACCGCGTGGCAGTGGAGCATGATGGCCGCGTTCATGCAGAGAACAACGCGCAATTCGCGAAGGATGCAGACCGCTGGGACGCGATCCGTGCATCAGGATGGGATCATGTACGCGTGCTGAGTCACCATATGCGCCCGGATCCTCAGATCGCGATAGACAAGGCCGCACGCGCCCTGTTCAACGCCGGCTGGCGCCCCGGCCGGGCATAGCCCCGTCACAGAAGTTGCGTGTGCAACGCCTCAACACCCGCAGCTTGTGTCACGCACGCAGCTGCCGCGTCACAGAAGATGTGCGTGGATGAGCGCTGCGCCCGCAGCAACTGTGACACGATCAACCGAACAGGGCGGCCGCTTCGTCGTAGCGGTACTGAGGCACGGTGTTCAGCTCGCCCAGCGCCTCTTCGAACGGCACCCGCACGATGTCGGTGCCCTTCATGGCGACCATCTGTCCCCAGGCACCGTCGACGATCGCATCCGCCGCATGCAAGCCCAGACGTGTCGCCAGGACGCGGTCGAAACCGGATGGCGACCCGCCGCGCTGGATGTGACCGAGGATCGTCGCGCGGGTTTCGATGCCGGTGATGCGCTCGATCTCGGGGGCAAGCTGGTCTCCGATGCCGCCCAGGCGCGGACGGTTGAAGGCGTCCATTCCCTTGTCGCTGAAAGCCTCGTCCATTCCTTTGAGCGTGAAGCCCTCCGAAACGACAACGAGCGGAGCCCGTCCACGATCATGAGCGCTGCTGACGAGTGCCGCGATCTCGTCGATCGACATCGGCACCTCAGGAATGCAGATGACGTGCGCACCGGCCGCCATTCCGGCGTGCAGCGCGATCCAACCGACGTGGCGACCCATGACCTCTGCGACCATACAGCGCTGGTGCGAATCCCCGGTCGTGCGCAGGCGATCCATCGCATCGGTGGCGATGTTCACCGCGGTGTCGAAGCCGAACGAGTAGTCCGTGGCGCGCAGGTCGTTGTCGATGGTCTTGGGAACGCCCAGGACGTTGATACCGTCCTTCGACAGGCGATCGGCTGCGGCCAGGGTTCCCTCGCCGCCGATCGCGATGATGCCGTCGATCTTGTGGCCGTACAGCGTCTTGGCGATGTTCTCTGCCCCGCCGCGGTCACCCTCGTAAGGGTTGGTGCGGCTGGTGCCCAGAATCGTCCCACCAACTTTGGACAAGCCTTTTACCTCATGCCGGGTGAGCGGCATGAAATCGCCTTCGACGACGCCGCGCCATCCATCCCGGATACCGACGAACTCGAGGTCGTAACTGGTGGTGCCCTTCAGCACGACGCCGCGGATGACCGCGTTGAGTCCGGGGCAGTCGCCGCCGCTGGTGAGAATACCGATCTTCATGCTGATGCCTTCAGAGGTTTCGGGAGTGGGACGGGCACCATTGCCTACTCTCGACCCTAGTGGGCATCACGGTCCGGCACCATTCCGAGCGTGATGAGAATCGCAGATCTTGAGCGACGATATCCGCTGATTAACAGTTCTTCCACACATGCGCAGAAAAATCGCAGAAACCGTTGCAAGAAACATGATTCTTGCGCACCGTCGAGGCTATGCCGCGAGGGCCTCCCTGAGCAGGTGCATGAGCGCTGCCAGCTGTACCGGCTCGCTTGCCGCCACATCGATTGCTTCGCCGTCCAGCGCTCGTGCTGCGAGCCCCTGCTTCTGATCGATCAGCTCGGCGATCTTCGTGTCGATCGTGTGCGCGGCGATGATGCGCCATGCGGTGACCGGCTCGTCCTGGCCGATGCGGTGCACCCGGTCGATTGCCTGTGTCTGCTCGGCCGAGGTCCAACTCAGCTCCGCGAGCACCACGTTCGATGCGGCCTGCAGATTCAGCCCGACGCCAGCCGCGGTGAGCGAACACACCGCAATGCCAACGCTCTCATCGCCGTTGAAGTCGTCGATCGCCTGCTGACGCGTCGACGTCGTCTGATCTCCACGGATCGAGACATAGCGGATGCCGGATGCGGCAAAGTGCGCCTCAGCCCGGTCCATAACATCGATGTGCTTGGCGAAGAACACGACTTTGCCCACCGAGCGCTGCAGCTGCGCAGCGTAGTCGGCGGCGAGCATCGCCTTGGCCTGGCCGATCTTGCGAACCATCGTGAAGACGTTGTCTCCACCGGTACCGGCAGCCTGGGAATCCTCGAGCTCGCCCTGTGCGACCAGACGGACGATGTCCTCGTCGATCTCTCCCGGCGACAGGCTCTGGGAACGATCTCCACGCGCCTCGATGATGCGCCGGTACTTGGCAGCCAGTCGCTCCCCCAGCTCACGCTCGGCCTGGCGAATGCTGCGACCGAACTCGTCGTCGAGCTGCACAGGCAGATCCGCGATGAGCTTGTCTGGCAGGTCGGCTGCGACATCCTTCTTCTTCCGCCGCACGATGCCCATCGAAATGACGGCATCCCGGGCTTCCGGATAGAACGCTTTGTCCGCCGGGGTGTGCCCCGTGTCATCCAGCTTGCTCATCAGCTCGGGTCCGGGCTTGTCTCCCGTGGTCCAACCGAGGAAGCGCCAGATAGCGTCGAAGTCTTCGACATCGTTGATCAGCGGCGTACCCGTGAGTGCCATCATCAGCGGGTCGCGCGTGCGCTCGCGCACACGCGTCGCCAGCGACAATACGTTTTGAGAACGCTGCGACGAGAGGTTCTTGATGAAATGCGCCTCATCGACAACCATGCCCTGAAGCCCGATCGAGCCCAGCCACGCCAAATGTCGATCGAGGATCTCGTAGTTCACGATGAACACATCGGCGAAGGCATCGATGTCAGTGCCGTCGCCCTGGATCACTGTCGCCCGGCGTTGCGGTGTCCACCGCTCCACCTCGCGCGCCCAGTTCATCTTCACAACGTTCGGGACGACCACCAGCAGCGGGTAAGCATTCGCGATGGATGCCGCGAGCACAGACTGCGCGGTCTTTCCAAGCCCCGGCTCATCGGCGAGCAGGAAGCTGCGGTGGCCGGCGCGGACGGATTCCAGGAATCGCGACTGGTGCACCATCACCTCGAGCCCCTTGGGCGAGATGTGGTCGTACTCCGGTACGGGCGGAAGCTCCATCGTCGCTGCCGATCCACCGGCACCCGTTTCGAATGCCTTGTAGAGCGGTCCCATGAGCTCCCAGCCATCCAGCCGGCGGCGGACGGTCGTGGTGCTGCGGGGGGTCAGATCCGGCGCGAGGAACGGGTTGGCGAGTTGCCGGGACTCGACAGCCTCCGGGATCACCTGCCGCTCGGCCAGAGCTGCCGGAACAACCGGAGCCTGCACGGGGGCGGCATCGGTGATGATCAACTCTTCCGGAGCAAGTTCGGCACCGGATTCCAGCAACCAGTCACGGCGCATCCGCTTGGCGACGGGGCTGGTGGCCTGGTCAGCTTCCAGCAGTTGGATCAACGAGGTGTCCCGAGCGGCGGTCTTCGCCAGAATCGTCGCCACGCCATCAAGTCGCTTGAGCAGCTCTGCACGTGCCGAGTCGCTGAATGCGGCATCGGTCTTCACGCGCGCACGTTCCTCGCGCACCAGGAATGCGATGACCTGGAACTTCACCCGATTGGTGGGTCCGAGCTTGCCTCGCTGAGCCTTGGCTTCGATCTCGCGCACCTTGCGCGCGAGAATCGGGATCAGCGGAGCCTCGTCGAGTTTGCGAGACGTCTTCTTGCGCCGTGTTGCGGCGGTTGCCGTAGTCGGCATGCTCCTCCTGAGCGTGAAAAACCGAATCATCGTTCGAGACGATCCGTGCCTAGTCCGCGTGTGGCGTGAGCCAGGACCGTGCGGATGCTGTCTGGTCCGTATCGGGGCGCTGTGAGCGCTCGACCGAAGAGGACCTGGCTTTAGTTTACGCCATAACTGCAAAAAAGCGCAGAGCCGCGCATCCTCAGGCGCGTACTTCCCCCGTCAGCAGCGCGCGCGCAGCGACAACGTCGGCAGCCATCTGCCCCATAAGTGCCTCAACACCGTCGAATGCGACCATCCCCCGCAGACGCTCGATGAACTCGACTGTCACATCGTGGCCGTACAGATCGAGCGAGTCCTCGTCGAGCACGTGCGCCTCGACCTGGCGGACCAGCACATCGTCGAATGTGGGGTTCGTACCGACCGACACCGCCGCGGGGTGGCGAAGTCCGGTGTCGTGATCGACGAGCCAGCCAGCGTAGATGCCGTCCGCAGGAACGAGGGCTCCCACGATCTCAGAGAGGTTCGCGGTCGGAAAACCGAGCTCTCGTCCGCGCTTGAGCCCGTGCACCACGACGCCGCGAACATCGACCGGACGCTCGAGCACATCGGATGCGGCTCTGACCTCTCCGTGAACGAGCAGCTCTCTGATCCAGCTGGAGGACACTCGACGCTCGGATTCGTCGAGGAAGACGTCTTCGACGACATCGACGGTGAAGTCGAACTTCGGCCCGAGCTCGCGCAGCAGGTCTGGCGTGCCGGCGCCGCGGTGTCCGAAGCGGAAGTCGCTGCCCACCAGCACGGTGGACACGCGCAGAGCGCCGACCAGGATCTCCTCGACGAAGTCTTCGGCCGAACGCGAGGCGAGCGCCTGATCGAAGGTCAGCATGAGTGTGGCATCCAGACCGAGTTCGCCCAGCAGCTCGAGCTTGCGTTCCGTTGTGACGACGTTCTCGGGGCACAGTTCGGGGCGCAGCAGCTCGAGCGGGTTGCGGTCGAAGGTAACAGCGACCGAACGGGCATCCGATTCCGCTGCATCCGCCTTGAGCCGCTCAATGACCGCACGGTGACCGGCGTGGACCCCGTCGAATTTGCCGATAGCTACGGCTGAACGTCCGAAATCGCTGGGAACCTCATGCGGGTCGCGGAAGATGATCATGCGGACACCGTCGCCGGCTTGTGGGTGCGCAGCCACCAGATGCCGAAGAGCGGAAGAACAAGCGGGATGAACAGGTATCCGCGCCCGAACACCGACCACACCGAATCGTGCTGGAACAGCTCGGGCAGTGCGATGCTGAGGCTGCCCACGACGAGGACGCCGACGAGCTCGAAGACGATAGCAATCCACGCGACTGCATACCATCCGCGCCGGCCCGCAAGAATGAGCGCAAGTGTCGCCAGGATGTACACGACAGCCGCAAGCGCCGAGAGCGAGTACGCCAACGGTGCCTCTGCGAAGCTGCGCACGATCTGGACAAAACTGCGACCGGTGGCGGCAAGCGCCATCACGGCGTAGACGATGACGAGGACTCGACCGATGCCGGTCATCTGTGTGCGAGTTTCGGTGATGCTCATAGCATCGTCCATCTTATCCGCGCGAATCCGTGCCCAGCGCCGCCGCCTACCCGATCTGAATCGTCCAGATCACTTCCATCCGCCAGAGCATGATGGCAACAGCGAATGCTGCGACCCCCAGGATGACCGTGCTCCACCGACTCCGGTCCAGCAGCGCCCACAGCACTCCCCCGATCGGCACCAGTGCCGCGGACACGAGATACACCCAGAACTCGAGCAGATCGCCGGTGGGCGGGTTGCCTGCCAACGGCGCGACTATCCCGACCACAATCTGGGCGATCAGCAGCACCTCGATCAGAGCGAGCGCCCCGACCGTGTAATCGCTCGGTCGGCGCCCTGCCATCCCCGCCACGACACAGAACAGTCCGGCGGCGACGGCGACGATGATCTGAACGATCGTGAACCACAGGATCATCGGATCTCCTCCGGCATGTTCATTGCGCTTTTCAGGTCTTTCCCCCGCTTTTCGACGATGCCGACCAGGTGACCGTCAGGATCGATCGCCGCAGCAAAGGTTCCCGCCAGTCGGGATGCCTCATCCGCCAGACGCTTGCCGTGCTTGAGATCTCGCGCCTGCTCAGCCGAGACATCCAGCGGCTGCAGAATCTGTGCGGCCGCAGCCGCCGGCGTCAGCGGCTCAGCATCTGCAAGGTCATCCAGCAGCGCAGCATCCGTCACGTCGAACGGTCCGATTCGGGTGCGGCGCAGTGCGGTGAGGTGTCCGCCCACTCCGAGCGTCTCCCCCAGATCCCGCGCGAGCGCGCGAATGTAGGTGCCCGATGTGCAGTCCACCACCACATCGAGGTCGATGACACCGTCGCCGGCACGCTGCGCGAGGATCTCGAAGCGCGATACGGTCACCGCCCGCGCTTTGAGCTGGACGTCTTCACCGGCCCGAACTCGGTCGTAGGCGCGTCGGCCATCGACTTTGATGGCCGAGACGGTGCTGGGTACCTGCGAGATATCGCCGGAGAGCGCTGCGATGCCGGCGGTGAGCTGCACCTCGGTGATGGCAGCAACGGACGCCGGATCAGCAGTGGCGGTGACCTCGCCCTCTGCATCATCGGTTGTCGTGCTCTGCCCGAGCCGGATCGTCGCGAAATAGGTCTTGTCCGCCCCCACGATGTAGGTGAGCAGACGGGTTGCGCCCTCGATACCGATCACGAGCAACCCCGTGGCCATCGGGTCCAGGGTTCCGGCGTGCCCGACCTTGCGGGTTCCGAAAGCACGACGCGTGCGAGCGACGACGTCATGACTGGTGAGCCCACCGGGCTTATCAACGAGAAGAATGCCCGACGAGACCATCCCTCAAGCCTATCGATGGTTGGTGCACGCGCGCGGACGCTCCCTCAGCCGCACACCTCGTACGGCGGTGTTTCCAGCGTGGTCACCGTAACCGCATTCGCCTGGTCGGTCGCGGTGTAGTACTCGAAGAAGATCGTCGCACCTGCGGTCGGCACGCCCAGCCAGGTCCCTTCACCGATCTGCGCTTGCCCGGCGACGGCATCCGGATGCTGGGACAGCACCTCATCCTTGCTCGAGCCGATCCCCAGCCCCTCTCCGGTGCGCGGCCCCACACCCGGGGTGATCGGGTCGGCCGCGGATGTCGACACGAGCACGATGGGTTCCTGCTCCGACTCTGTCCGCCGAACGAAGTCCACGCTGTACGAGCTGTCGGAGGCGTTCCACCACGCAGCCCAGGAGCAGTGGTCATCATTGGTCCAGGTCGCCGGCAGCTCGCTCAGTGTGGCGGCGAAGTCCGCGCCGGT
Organism: Microbacterium wangyouchuni; assembly: GCF_054072595.1. Classification (NCBI taxonomy): domain Bacteria; kingdom Bacillati; phylum Actinomycetota; class Actinomycetes; order Micrococcales; family Microbacteriaceae; genus Microbacterium; species Microbacterium wangyouchuni. The sequence goes on along the minus strand of NZ_JBSVRM010000002.1, from coordinate 488,523 downwards.
GTCGATGGGGCCGATGCCCAGCTCGCTGATCAACCAGGTGGACGGGTCCTCTGGATCGATCGCCGGTGTCTCCGGCGCCGGCGAAGGATTGGGTGAGGACGAGGTCGGAGGTGCTGACGAGGGCGGAGGTAACGGCGGCGGAGACGACGGGGCTGGTGCTTCCGGAGGCGCCGAGGCGCATCCGCTGAGAATGAGCGCCGATAGCATGCCGATCGCCATCAGTGCAGTCGATCTGCGCGGCATGTGAACCTCCCGGAAGCCGACGGTTGCGTCCGCGTCGGAACGCTCCGCCTAGGCTAACGAGGTGGCTGCAATCTCGACACCCCCCTTGACCGTGGCGCCGGTACTTGCACACTGGTACCGCGACAATGCTCGAGATCTGCCCTGGCGCCGCCCTCAGTTTCATGAGCAGTTCGGTGCCTGGGGCACGCTGGTCAGCGAGTTCATGCTGCAGCAGACACCGGTTTCTCGGGTGATTCCGCACCTCGAGGCGTGGTTGGAACGCTGGCCGACGCCTGCTCGGATGGCCCAGGCCACGCCGGCAGAGGTTGTCCAGCAGTGGTCGAATCTCGGTTATCCTCGACGCGCGCTTTGGCTGCATCGTGCGGCGATCGAGATCACCGAACGCCATGACTGTGTGGTTCCGCGCGATGTGGATGCTCTTCTCGCTCTGTCCGGAATCGGCGACTACACCGCTCGCGCAGTCGCGGTCTTCGCCTATGGCGATCATCATCCGGTCGTCGACACGAATACCCGGCGCGTCATGGCGCGCGCGCTCGAGGGCAAGTCGCAGCCCGGCGCTGCCGCGCGCCGCGACCTCACCGCGATGTCAGAGTTGTTGCCGACAGATCGAGAACATTCGGCGATCTTCAACGCCGCAATGATGGAACTCGGCGCGACCGTGTGCACTTCTCGGACACCGAAATGCGCACAGTGCCCGATTTTGGCCCAGTGCGCTTGGGCGGCGTCCGGGTATCCCGACACCGGTGACGATCGGCCGCGCCAGGCCCGATACGAGGGCTCGGACCGTCAGGCCCGCGGCGCTGTGCTCAAGTCGCTGCGAGCAGCACACGACAATACCCTGCTCCTGGATTCGGTGATCCACGACTGGGGCGAGCCCGCACAGCGCGACCGGGCGATCGACTCCCTGATCGCGGACGGCCTGGTCGAGGCCGTGGACGGGATGCTGCGGCTCCCGCGTTGAACCCCGATCAGAAGTGCCGCGCCGTCCGGTGCGCGAGCAGGGTCAGCTCGACGCGCTTGCGCACGCCGAGCTTGCTGAATACGCGTCCGGCGTGCACCTCGACGGTACGCACCGAAACGTCGAGTTCATCGGCGATCTCTCTGTTGGTCGCTCCCTGAACCACGCGCATCGCCACCTCGAGCTCTCGTTCTGTCAGCAGCGGCTCCCATGCCGTCCGGCTCGCATCGAGCGGATCGATGTGGTCGATGATCGCCAGTGGCGCTGTCTCGATGTGCCCTGCGACCTCACCGGAGGTATGCGCGCGGCGCAGCCGCTCCCGGGTAGCCGCAAGCCAGGCATCGGCGCCGGCATCATCGAACAGCTGACAGGCGGTGCGGAGAAACCGGGTGCCCGCGCGCGTATCGCCGCGCGTGATGTTTGCCGAACCCAGCATCGCTTCGACGCGCGCACGCGCGAACGGCGACTGCAGCTCCCGCGCTGCTGCGGCAATCTCTGCGCATTCACGTCGCCATCCCGATTCCGGCAGCAAGCGGATGCGTCGGCGCAGCCCACGAGCGGCGGCCAAGTCTGGGGGCTCTACATGCGATCGCTCCGTCACGGGGCCGACCTCATCAAGACCAGGAAGTGCCAATGGATGCTCCGGCGCGCCACGGTCGTGCCAGAGGGTGGCCTGCATCGCTGCGACGGCAGTTTCGCCAGCCAGATACGCCTCCAGACCGGCACTGATCAGCCCGTCGATGCGATTTCCGACCGGAAGGGTGTGCACGAGCGACTGCGTCAGCGGTTCCGGGGTTCCGAGCACCGCGATATCGAGCCGCTGCGCCAATGCGGGGCCGAGCCCGGCGAAGGCGATTCCCACCGGTGCCTGCACCGCTGCCGCGGCGAACCGCTCCAGCGCGGTGGTGATGTCGCCGCGCCAGAAGAGCAGCAGCACTTCTGTGACGGCCAGGTAGGCATCCACGACCGGACTGTGCTCGAGCCCAGCCAGCAGCGGATCCACCTCATCATCAAGACGCGTTCTCGCTCTCGCGATGAACTGCAATCCGCGATCGATGTCGCCGTCCAATGCCGCACGCAGCGCTTCGACCATGCAACGGGAGAATGCGCCCGCCGGAGCTGACTGCTTGGATTCAGCCTCGCCGCTGAGCATCCAGCACAGCGAAACAGCGCAGTCACGAATCTCCCCGCCCGCGTCGGCTCGGGCATCGGCGTCTCGTAGCTCTGCGAGCCATCCGCGCATCGCTGAGATCTCACGGCGTTCCGCGCAGAAAATGGCTGCCACTCCCGCCGCACGCGCCCATTGCTGCCACTGCTGCGCATCATCGGTGCGCGGCCGGTACTCGGCCGGTTCGAGCACGGGCATCACACCGTGGGCGCCCAACTCAGCGATCAGCAGTGGCGCCAGCGCTCCGGTCGGGTAGTCAGCAGCTCCTGTGGGGAAAACGCTTCCGAGCCAATCGGCCGCCTCGTGCATGCATCCGGCGCCCAAAGCCGCGCTTCCCGCGACCAGCCGCGCGGCGTCAGCCTGTGCTCCCACGGCATGATCCGCAGCTTCCGCCGCCAGCCGAAACCCACGCTCGACCTGCCCGGAATCGGCTTCCCGTCGCGCAGCACTCAGCAGGATCTCGACGACGGCAGGTGTGCGCTCGATCGCACCACGTGCGATGTGCCAATTGGCCTGCAGCTCCTCGCCAAGCTGTTGATGAACCCGGCCGAGCAGTTCATGCGCGTGAGCACGATCCGCTTGAGAGGCGGTGGCCTCTATCCAGAGCGCAAAGCGATCGTCGGCGAATGCGAATCGACCGGAGGTTATGGTCAGATGCTGCGCCAGCACACCGGTGAGCACCTCGTCGGCATTGCTGTCACCAGCAGCGAGTACGAGGTCGAGTCGATCATCGGTGCACAGTGCCGCGAGCAGCAGCGAACGGAAGTTCGTGGCAGCCAGATCCAGCGAAGCGAACAGCTCCTCCACGAGGGGCACGAGCGGGAGCGGCTGCGGAAGCATCCGTTGACCGGTGCGCTGTTCCGGCGTCAGCTGCTGCGCGACCGCGATCACGGTAGCCGGATCGCCGTTCAGCTGGTTGAGCAGGTGCGCTGTGACGTGCGGTGCTACCGCGAGTCCATGCGAGAGTAACTGTGCAGAAACGCCATTGACCAGCGCACGGAGGTCGTTGCTCGCCGCGGGCGCGCTGATCGCCACCACCGCGAGTTCGGGCATCGGCTCTCCCCACTGAACACCGATCTTCTGTTTGACGCTGGAGCGCCAGTAACCGGGATCAGGGTAGCAGAGAGCCGAAAATGACTACCTGTTGTCGTCTTCGTCGTTCATATACGGGTCAGCTTCACCGGCGTGCTTTGCGCCGGCGGCGAGCTTGGCCACCTCGGCATCGCGTTCCCGCGCCTCGCGCAGCAGAGCGGAGATGTTGTCGGCGTTCTCCGGCAGAGCATCCGCGATGAACTCCAGCGTCGGCACGAGACGAGTGTTGAGATGCTTGCCAACTTCGCTGCGCAGCATGCCTGTGGCAGAAGCCAAGGCTGCACCACTGGAAACGCGCTCTTCCTCTGTTCCGAGCACCGTGTAGAAGACCGATGCGTGTTGCAGGTCACCCGAGACGCGAACATCCGTGATCGTGACGAAACCCAACCGCGGATCACGCAGCCCCTTGTCAAGGCGTTCCGCGAGGATGACGCGGATGCGGTCCGCGAGACGCGCCTGTCGTTCTCCAGCCATTTCCTTCTCCTTGGTGAGCAATGAGGGGCGCCCGCAGGCGCCCCTCATCAATCGATCAGATCAGCCGCGAGGCTTCTCGACCAGTTCTGTGGTCTCGATCTCGTCGCCGATCTGGATGTCGTTGAACTTACCCAGACCGATACCGGCTTCGTAGTCGGTACGAACCTCGGTGACGTCGTCCTTGAAGCGACGCAGCGACTCGATGGCCAAGCCGTCGGCGAGTACGACACCGTCACGGATGACACGAGCCTTGGCGTTACGCGTGATCGTACCGGAGCGGACGATGACACCGGCGATGTTGCCGACCTTCGAGGAGCGGAACACCTCGCGGATCTCGGCGACACCCGACTTGACCTCTTCGAACTCCGGCTTGAGCATGCCCTTGAGGGAGCTCTCGATCTCGTCGATCGCGGAGTAGATGACCGAGTAGAACCGGACATCCACACCTTCACGCGCCGCAGCTTCACGAGCCTTGGGGTCAGGGCGAACGTTGAATCCAACGATGATCGCGTTATCGATCGTCGCCAGGTTCACGTCGGACTCGGTCACTGCACCAACACCACGGTGGATGATGCGCAGCTGGACCGTGTCGTCGACCTCGATCTTGAGCAGCGACTCCTCCAGCGCTTCAACAGCACCAGAAACGTCACCCTTGATGATGAGGTTGAGCGTTTCGACCTTGCCCTCTTCGAGTGCACGGGTGAAGTCCTCAAGCGAGATGCGCTTGCGCGCCTTCGCCAGCAGAGCGTTGCGCTCAACGGCTTCACGCTTCTCAGCGATCTGACGTGCCATGCGGTCTTCCTCAGTGACGATGAAGACGTCGCCGGCACGAGGCACGGAGTTCAGACCCTGCACCTGCACCGGGCGCGACGGTGCAGCCTCTTCGACTGCATCGCCGTTTTCGTCGAGCATGGCGCGGACGCGGCCATAAGCGGTTCCCGCCACGATCGAGTCACCGATGCGCAGGGTTCCCGACTGGATGAGCACTGTTGCGATCGATCCACGGCCCTTGTCGAGCTTCGCCTCAATGGCGACACCACGAGCAGACTTGTTCGGGTTCGCCGTCAGGTCAAGACCTGCGTCAGCGACGAGCAGCACAGCGTCCAGGAGCTCCTGGATACCGGTGCCCTGGCGTGCCGAGACGTCGACGAACATGACGTCTCCACCGAACTCCTCTGCGACCAGACCGTACTCGGTGAGCTGCTGACGCACCTTGGCAGGGTTCGCTGCCGGCTTGTCAACCTTGTTCACCGCGACAACGATCGGGACGCCGGCGGCCTGGGCGTGGTTCAACGCCTCAACCGTCTGCGGCATGATGCCGTCGTCTGCTGCAACCACCAGGATTGCGAGGTCGGTGACCTGCGCACCACGAGCACGCATGGCGGTGAACGCCTCGTGACCCGGGGTGTCAATGAAGGTGATCGCGCGCTCGATGTTCTCGTGCTCGGTCCAGACCTGGTACGCACCGATGTGCTGGGTGATGCCACCGGCCTCACCCTCGATGACGTTCGTCTTGCGAATCGCGTCAAGAAGGCGGGTCTTACCGTGGTCGACGTGACCCATGACCGTGACCACTGGCGGGCGGATCTCGAGGTCGTCCTCGCTCTCCTCCTCCAGCTCCTTGTCCAGGTCGAGACCGAAGCCCTCCAGGAGCTCCTTGTCTTCATCCTCGGGCGAGACCATCTGGATCTTGTAGCCCAGCTCGACACCGAGAACCTCGAACGTCGCCTCATCCAGCGACTCGGTGGCCGTAGCCATCTCGCCGAGGTTGAAGAGGATCGTCACCAGGGTTCCTGGCTGAACCGTGTAGCCGGTCAGCGTCTCGATCTTGTCAGCGAAGTCTGCGATCGAAGCGCCGCGGCGCATGCGGATGATCTCACCGTTGCCGCGGGTGACGTTGACGCCACCGACGATCGGTGCAGACCGCATTTCAAACTCTTGCCGCTTCGCCCTACGCGACTTGCGCTGCTTGGACTTGCCGCCACCCTTACCGAAGGCACCTGCGGTTCCGCCGCCAGGTCCACGGCCACGGCCACCGCCGCCACCGGGGCGACCTGCGAAGCCGCCGCCTGGACGTGCGCCGGGCCCAGCTGCGGGACCTGCACCACCGGGACGACCGGGACCGCCAGGACGCTGCTGGAACGGTGCACCACCGGGACGACCGCCCTGACCGCCACGAGGGGCGCCGGGACGGGGAGAGCCGGGACGAGGTGCTCCCGGGCGCGGAGCGCCAGGACGCGGAGCCTGCGGGCGAGGAATGTTGCCCGGAGTCGGGCGCTGTCCCATGCCCTGCGCTGAGGCGAAGGGGTTGTTTCCGGGGCGTGGGCCGGCCGGACGCTGTCCCATACCCTGCGACGAGGAGAACGGGTTGTTGCCCGGTCGCGGTGCGCCGGGCTTGGGTGCTGCATCGCCGTCAGCAGGGTTGTCTGCTGCAGGCGCGGGAGCCGCGGCAGGCTTTTCTGCTTCCGGTGCCGCGGGTGCGGGCTCCGCAGGAGCAGGCTCAGGTACGGGCTTCGGCTTCGGGCCGGGCTTGGGCCCAGGGGTCGGAGCCTTCGGGCCGGGCTTGGCCGCACCGGACTTGGCGTCAGTCGCCTTTGCCGCAGCGGGCTTTTCTTCAGCCTTGGGCTTCGCTGCCGCGTCTGCCTCAATGGCAGCACGGAGCTTACGAGCCACGGGCGGCTCGATGGTGGAAGAAGGACTCTTGACGAATTCGCCGATTTCCTTCAATTTCGCGAGTGCGAACTTACTGTCGACGCCGAGTTCAGCGGCAATCTCGTGTACGCGTGGTTTGGCAGCCACAATTCTCCTGTCTGGGTTGGTCTACCCAGGCAGGGCAGACCACTAGTTGCGGACGGGTCTCATTTTGAGCCGTTCACTTTTTTTCCATAGCCATTTAGCCGTTTCTCGATGGTCTGCGTATCCAAAGAACTGGACACACGGAGTGCTCGCGCAAATGCGCGACGCCGCAATGCGGCTTCTGCACAATCTTGCGTCGGATGCAGCCACGCGCCTCTCCCGGGCATCACAGCGTCGTCATCAATAATGAGGATTTCGTTGTGAACCACCACTCTCAACAGAGCGGCTCGGGAAGCACGCACGCGACAGCCAACGCATGTTCGTACGGGTTCCATCTTACACCTCTGGGCGGCGAGCGATTTCGACTCGCCCGCTACTCGTCGAGGATGCTGTCAGGTTGGATGTCGATCTTCGCGCCGGTGAGCTTGGCGGCCAGACGAGCGTTTTGACCTTCCTTGCCGATCGCCAACGACAGCTGGTAGTCGGGAACCAGTGCGCGAACGGCCTTCGTGTTGGCATCCAACACGAAGGAGCTTGTCACCTTGGCCGGCGAAAGCGCATGGGCGACGAACGTGGCAAGGTCGACGTCGTGATCGACGATGTCGATCTTCTCCCCCGCGAGTTCTTCGGTGACGGCACGCACACGGCGTCCCATCTCTCCGATGCAGGCGCCCTTGGCGTTGATCGCCGGGTCATTCGCCTTCACCGCGATCTTGGTGCGGTGCCCTGCTTCACGTGCGAGCGACACGATCTCGACGAGACCGGCAGCGATCTCCGGAACCTCCAGCGCGAACAGCTTGCGCACCAGGCCCGGGTGAGTGCGGGACACCGTGATCTGCGGGCCCTTGAGCCCCTTAGCGACAGCGGTGACGTAGACGCGCAGGCGAGACCCATGCGTGTACTCCTCGCCCGGCACCTGCTCCTCGGGCGGAAGAATCGCCTCGACCGAACCCAGGTCGACGTGGATCATGCGCGGGTTGGGCCCCTGCTGGACGACACCAGCGACGATGTCGCCTTCCTTGTCCTTGAAATCGCCGAGCACGACGTCGTCGGCGATGTCGCGCAGCCGCTGGCTGATGACCTGCTTCGCGGCGAATGCTCCGATGCGCCCGAAGTCGCTCGGAGTCGCATCCTCCTCGCCGATGATGGCGCCTTCTTCGTCGGTGACCGGCTGAAGCACGGCGACGTGGCCGGTCTTGCGGTCGAGTTCGACGCGAACGCCTGCGGGAACGGCGCCGTCTTCAGAGACATGCTTTCCGTACGCCGTCAGGACGGCCTGCTCGATGATCGCGACGAGTTCGTCGAAGGGGATAGCCTTCTCCTTCTCGATTCCGCGCAGCAGCCCCAGTTCGATCTCCATAACGGCCTCCCTATTCAGCTCTCGCCGCAGCATCCTGCACGCGCGGCACCGTACTACGATACCCGCTCTGGCGCGAGGTGTCAGTCAGCCGTCGGTGTGCGCGGTGCCGAGTGCGTTGATCGCGGCGATGAGCCGGTAGAGCCCGCCGACCTCGCGCTGGCGCAGACGCAGCGCCAATCGCGGCAGGTCGATGCGATCGTTGTCTTCGACTTCTGCCGGTACTGCGGCGGTCACGGTGATGCCGCCATCGACGATGAGATGCCCGAACTCGGCGTTGAGCGCTTCGACTTCGGCATCGGTCGGCGTGTTCTTCAACCGCAGCAGCAGCACGTCATCGACCCAGCGCAGCGAGTCATAGTTGCGCCAGAACCCCGTGATTTCAGCGACAGCAGCTTCAGCAGAATCTGTGACGAGCACGCGGTCGAAGTCGTCTGCTGAGATGACACCAGCAGGGATGAGCGACTCGTTCACGAATCGCTCGAGTCCCTTCCAGAAGGAACCACCAGCCTGATCCAGAAGAACGATCGGCATTGGCTCTGCTTTGCCGGTCTGCTGCAGCGTGAGCAACTCGAACATCTCGTCCATCGTGCCGAAACCGCCAGGAAGACAGATGAAGCCGGTGGATTCCTTGACGAGCATGAGCTTGCGTGTGAAGAAATACTTCATCTCCACCGAATGCGTGTCTTTGGCGACAACCGCGTTCGGCTTCTCTTCGAACGGCAGCTGGATAGACACTCCGAGCGCCATCTTCTCACCGGCGCCCTCTGCGGCAGCCTGCATGATGCCAGGCCCTGCCCCGGTGACGACCATCCAGCCTCGTTCGGCGAGCACGGCGGTGACGTCACGAGCCTGTTTGTAGAGCGGGTCGTCCTGCTGCGTGCGCGCCGAACCGAACACAGTCACCTTCGGCACGTCCGCGTAGGGCTGGAACAGGCGGAACGCATCGTGCATCTCGACGATCGCCGCGGAGGCGATCTTCAGATCGAGACGATCGGTGCCTTCTTGCCCGAGCCGGATGCCGGTCGTGACGATCCGGCGGATCAACGCACGGTTGCGCGTGATGCCGGATTCGGTCAGGAGCGCATCGACCGCCACGGTGAGGTCGGACTGCTCAGGGGTCATGATCAGCCCTTCAGCTTCGCGATCGCCTCGTCGACCGAGAGCGCCTCGCGCTCCCCCGTGCTGCGGTTCCACAGCTCGACCTGGCTCTCTGCGGCACCGCGCCCCACGACGAGGACGCGGGGAATTCCCACCAGTTCCGCGTCGCCGAACTTCACACCCGGTGAGACCTTGGGTCGGTCATCGTAGAGCACGTCCAGACGCGCCTGTTCCAGCTGCTTGGCGATGTCTTCGGCGACGTCGTAGGCGATCTGGTCGCGACCGGCGGCGACGAGGTGCACGTCGAAGGGCGAAACGGATGTCGGCCAGATCAGGCCCTTATCGTCGTTGTTCAGCTCAGCGATGATCGCGAGGATGCGGGTCACCCCGATGCCGTAAGAGCCCATGGTGACGGTGACGAGCTTGCCGTTTTCGTTGAGCACCTTGAGCCCGAGAGCTTCGGCGTACTTGCGGCCGAGCTGGAAGACATGGCCGATTTCCATTCCGCGCGCGAGCGAAACGGGTCCCGAGCCGTCGGGTGCCGGGTCGCCATCGCGGACATTCGCGATCTCAACGATGCCGTCGGCTTCGAAGTCACGACCAGCGATGACCGAGTAGGCATGCTTCTGATCGATGTTCGCCCCGGTGATCCAGCGGGTTCCTTCAGAGACACGAGGGTCGACGAGGTAGCGAATCCCGGTGGCGGACTCTTCGCCGAGCACCGCTCCTGTGGGCGACCAGGGCCCGATGTATCCCTTGACCAGCAGCGGGTTGTTCTCGAAGTCTTCATCTGTTGCTGTCGACACCTCTGCTGGCGCGAAGGCTACCTCGGCACGCTTCTGGTCGACCTCGCGGTCACCGGGAATGCCGACGATGACGAGCTCACGCGTGCCGTCGAGGTGCGTCAAAGCGAGTACGACGTTCTTGAGTGTGTCTGCTGCGGTGTACTCGCCATCAAGGACAGCGTTGGAGTGCTCGACCAGCGTCTCGATCGTCGGGGTATTCGGCGAGTCGAAGATCGTAGCGGCTTCGGCGTCGTCGAACGGCACAGCATCCGGCACCGCGGTTGTGAACGCTTCAACGTTCGCTGCATACCCGCCCGCGCTGCGGACGAATGTGTCTTCACCGACAGGTGTGGGGTGCAGGAACTCCTCGCTGCGAGACCCACCCATCGCGCCGGCATCCGCCTGCACGATCACGTACTCCAGGCCGAGACGCTGAAAAATACGCTCATAGGCGTCGCGCTGCGCCATATAGGAAACTTCCAGGCCCTCATCGGAAGCATCGAAGGAGTAGGCGTCCTTCATCGTGAACTCGCGTCCGCGCAGCAGCCCGGCGCGCGGCCGTGCCTCATCGCGGTACTTGTCCTGAATCTGGAAGAGCGTCAGCGGCAGATCCTTGTACGAGGAGTACAGATCCTTGACGAGGAGAGTGAAAGCCTCTTCATGCGTCGGTGCGAGCAGGTAGTCGCCGCCCTTGCGGTCCTGAAGACGGAACAGGAGATCACCGTACTCATCCCAGCGACCGGTCGCCTCATATGCTTCACGCGGCATCAGCGCCGGGAAGTGGACTTCCTGGGCGCCCGCGTTCGCCATCTCCTCGCGGACGACCGTCTCGATCTTCGCCTTTACCCGAAGGCCGAGCGGAAGCCAGGCGAAGATACCGGCAGCCTGCCGCCGGATGTAGCCGGCACGGAGCAGCAGCCTGTGACTGGTGACCTCCGCTTCGGCGGGGTCTTCACGGAGCGTACGGAGGAAGAATTTCGAGAGACGAGTGACCACGCGTCAAGTCTAGTGACCCGGGGCGGTGTCAGTTGAGTGCGCGCGTGTTCTCCGGGATCACGCCGTCGAGATACAGGCTGGATGCCACGTCCTGAAGTGCGGTGAGCGCGACGCGCTGAGTCGTCGGACCGTAGGAGATCCGTGCGACGCCGAGAGCCTCGTACTCAGCGGCAGTGAGGGCGCCAGGCAGGCCGATGACGCTGATTTTTCGCTGGCCGATTCCCTCCACGAGCTGGCGGGTGACATCGGCGTTGAGAACGCCGGGGACGAAGACGCTTGCAGCTCCTGCATCCAGGAACGCGCGTCCGCGTTCGATCGCGTCAGCGATGCTCTCCTCGACCGGACGGCCACCCGCGCGGACGAACGCATCGGTACGTGCGTTGAGAACGAACGGCACTCCCTCGGCTTCACCAGCCTTGACGATCGCCTCGACAACTGCGACGGATTCTGCCAGCGGCTTGAGGCGATCTTCGACGTTCGCGCCGACGATTCCGGCGGCGATCGCCAACCTGGTGGTCTCCCCCGCATCGTCGTAGCCGTCGTCGAGATCTGCGCTGACCGGAAGCTCGGTGGATGCTGCGATCCGCCCGACCATGTCGATCATCAGCTCGCGGGGAATCTGCCCATCCGGGTAGCCGAAGGTTGCGGCGATCGAGTGACCGGCGGTGGCGAGCGCTGTCGTCTCGGGCAGAGCCGTGATGGCTTTGGCAGAGATCACATCCCACACATTCACCACACGGAGGATCTCCGGTGCGTCATACAGAGCGAGGAGGGTCTGGGCTTTGGCTGCGGCGGTCATATCTCCACGCTAGCGTCCCCGCGCTCCGGGTGGGCCGATCTTTCACCGTGTGACTTCGAAGACGCCATGAGCGCCACGCTCGGCATCGATCATGATGTGCGAGACGAAGGGGTAGTGCCCGGCCTCGGGAAAGGCGAGCTCAACGAATCCGCCCTGAGCGGGCAGCAGCGACAGCGCCTGGGATCCGGTGTCAACCGCATGATCGATGAGATAGCGCCCCTCTGACCAGACGGTATCGAACTGACCGCCGACGACGTGGAAGCTCGACGCACGGTTGGGCCCGGCATCCAGAACCCATATCCGCACACGCTCGCCGACCTTCGCCGGCAGCGGCGCGTGATCGTACTGGTTCGCATAACCATTGAAGACGACCAGATCGGGCTTCTCCTCCGCCAGAGCCTCGACGTCGACCTCTCCGCCAGTGTGGTCGCCGAGGTAGAACTCGTTCTGGATCAGCACGTAGCTGCGACCGACAGATGCCAGATCTGCGGGCTCGATCACGACGGCGCCGAACATTCCGTTGGCGATGTGCGCCGTCATCGGCTTTGTGGAGCAGTGATACATCCAGATCCCTGAGCGGGTCGCGGTGAAGGTGTAGGTGAGCCTCTCCCCTGGCGCGATCGTGCGCATCGGTTCATCGGGAGCGAGCGCGCCGGCATGGAAATCGATCGAATGCCCCATCGACCCATCGTTCACGAGAGTCACCTCGAACGTGTCGCCCACTCTGCCGTGCAGCGTGGGGCCAGGTGCGGTGCCGTTGTACGTCCACAGCGTCTGCGTGATTCCTGGCGCGACTTCCGTGACGGCGTCTTGCACCGTCAGCGTGACCTGGTGCGTGGTCGGGCTGTCGGCTGCGGGTAATGCCGGCAGGAGCGCGTCATACGGCCGGAAGCCTTCTGCCGGTGTGGCATCCATGCCCATACGGCCGGCGTCATCCATCGCCGCGTGATCATGCGCGTTGTCGCCTGCGGGGTCCGATTCGCCTGCGGAGTCCGATTCGCCCGCACCGACAGCGATGATCAAGAGCGTCATGCCCATCTGCCGGTGCCCGATGATCGAGCACCACCCATCGATGTCCTCGGTGATCACACCGACATCGATCTGCTCCGATTCACCGGGTGCGAGACGCGTGCCGCCGGTACCGTTCTCGAGGAGAAGATCATGCACCTGCGCCTCATCGGTGTTGGTCATCTCGATCACCAGTCGCGTACCCACCGGCACCTCGATGACATCCGGCGTGAAGCGCATATCCGCGGCCTCCACCTGCACCACCTGAACCGGCGCATCCGCATCACCGGAAGCCTGAGCGCCCCAGCCGATCGCCAACGGATCGATCACCGCACACACCGCGACGGTGAGCACGACAGCGATCAGCCCGGCGATGGCCTGCCCAGCCCGGTGTCCTGGCTGCTGGGCACCTTCCGGAACGATCGGACCCCGGCGGGCCTTGCCCAATCGCTGATGCGCGGCTTTGGCGCGCCGCTGAGCACGCATCGCGATCAGCATGATCACGAGGAACGATGCCATCGCCACGAGGTACAGGATGGATGCTGCCACCCGCATCAGAGAAGATACCGGCAGCGCGCACACCACCAGCGCAGCATTCGCCGTCGCCACCCGCAGCGCTCCGAACCGGTCGAACGCCGCTGTCCCCACCCGCACCGGGGTCGGGCCGCCCCCGAGGACCACGGGGATCAGATAGCTGAGGGCGCCCGGGAGCACCTGTGCCGCAAACCCGGCAACGAGGAAGGGCACGGTCTGGGAAACGATCGGTGACAGTCCAGCGATGCCACTGCCGCTGCTGCTGACCGCAGCCGTGCCGATGATGAGGACCGCAATACATCCTGCCCACCAGAGCAGGGCCATTCCCACCGACAGTGCGGCGAAGGTTCGCGGCGGCGCCTGCCGTGCTGCGCGCCAGAGCGACACCCCGATGACGACGAGACCGGCGAAGTATGCCAGCAGTCCGAGTGCGAGCATCGGCAACCAGGCGAGCGCCGCTCCAGCCGCGGCGACAAGCACCCCCAGCGCAAGCAGCGGGAGCGCACGGGCCGCGCCGATCGCGGCGTGTTCATCAGCGCGGGTGCGAAGAATCGTCGGCCACAGTGTGACAACGGTGCCTGCGACGACGAGCCCGATCCAGCCGAGCACGTTCAGCAGTGCATGGGCCAGGACGAGGTTCGGTGTGGCCCCTCCCCGAGCGAGCCATCCGCCCAGTGCTGCCCCGGCCACGAGCAGGGCCGCAGCCACGATGTAGAACCGGATGGTGCGCCCGAAGCGTCCCGGCATGCTCCGCTTGGCTCGACGGTACAGACTCACGCCATGCCAGGAGACTGCAGTGATCAGCAGGGCCGCACCGAGCAACGAAAGCGGCCACACTCCCAGCGGAACGCCGAGGAGGATCAGCGCCGCACCGGCATTTGAAAGCGCCAACCGCACGGTCTGTGTGCGGCGCTCGGCGATCGTCGCGGCACTGCGAAGCAGCGCAAAGGAGAAGTACTGGCTCCACACCAGGATCGCGTGCGTGACGGCGCCCAACAGCAGCAGGTGAATCATGAGCCAGTTCGGGATGGGAAGCGAACGGTGCATGAGCACTGCTGCCACCGTGAGCAGCAGCCAGATCACCGTCGGCAGATCGCGGGCCGCCCAGAAGCCGCGGGCCGGGGCCTTTGCCATGTCATCCGACGACGCCGTCGCGATCTTCATCGGACTTCTGCTTTCCGAGCGGTACCCATGATCGCGCTCACCAACGCGGTGAGCACGAACAGCACGAGTGCGAGCACGCCCAACGCGCCGCCCAGCTGCCAGCCGAGCGGAATGCCCAGTCCGTCTCCGATCCAGATACGCACGACCAGCGCGGCATGAAGCAGCACCGCTGGCACCCAGAACGCCGACCGATACGGCAGTGAGATTCCGAGGACAGCGGGAAGGATCGTCGTGGCGTGCGCCATGATCATCGAGAAGGTATAGCCGAGGAACACCGCGTGTATGACGGCGTCGTATCGCGGCTGAGAATCGGGCTGTCCGAGCAGCAACACAGCGCCGGCGAGTGCCAGCCACAGGTACCCGCCCAGGATGCAGGCGGCCATGTACCGTGTCACCCCGGTAGAGCGGATCGTTCGCCTCGCGACATCATGAATCACCAGCCATCCGGTCAACGACAGCAGAGCAAGGCCGAGCAGAATCGCTCCGGCATCCGGCAGCACCACACTCACCGTCAGCGCGGCCGTGACCACCCAACCGTGCACGAGCAGGCGCACTCCGGCATGCGGCCCCATCGTGATGCGCGCGAGCTCGACGCGCTCCGCGGCAATGGTGAGCACGATGAACCCGATCATCCAGACCAGCACACGTGACATGTCTTCCTGGACGAGCCACAGCAGCGTTCCCACCAGCGCGAGAGCTGCGCCCAGCAGTTGCGTCAGCAGCGCGGCATCATATTGGCGGCGCCACAGCGGGATGTAGAGCAGGACGAATGCCGCGGCTCCCGCGACAAGCACTGCCTTGGCTGCCATCAGGGGCACGATCGGCATGAGAAGGGCAATACCGCCGAGCCCGAGCAGCGCCGGGGCGATGAACCCGTACCACCGGCGGAGGGCAGTGGCACGCTCCAGCGCGATCAGCGTTCCGACGAATCCGATCGTCAGCAGCATCCCGTGCACCTGAGGCAGTCGCGATCCGCTGATCGGCGCAGGCAGGCCGATCAACTGCAGTCCGGCATTCAGGCCCGCAAGCAGCGCGACACCGGCGGGCAGCATCCAGATCAGGCGCCACGATGGTGCACGGCGACGGATGCCGGCGCTCATGCCCGAGCACGCAGTCGCAGAACGCAGGCTCCGTCGTCCGCGAACGGGGTCAGACTGCTTTCCAGGTCAGCGCCGTTCGCCCGAGCGATGCCTTCGACCATTCCCTCATGCACCGCGCAGACGACCGCGGTGTTGCCTGCAGCTGCTGCAAGCAGCGGACAGGTGTGCAGACGCACGATTGCACCGTCATCTTCCGGCCCGAAGCCCTGTTCGCGCATGACATCGACGACGAGTGCGCGGGCTGCGGCATCATGCGAGTCGCGGCCCGCAGCGGACGTCGAGCGATCTGCGACGAGCTGTGACCCCCAGGTGATGCCGGCCTTCCTCGCAGCTGCGGAGGGCGTCGACGAGGCCTGCCCGAGCGCACCGGCCAGTGTTGCGGCGAGCCCCGCATAAGCACTCAGACCGGTGGGTTCGACCGCTCGCCAACGCCAGGCCGGACGCCCACGCCCCGCGGCCCTGTCCTGTTCGCGCCGGATGTATCCATCGGCCCGCAGCCGCTCGAGGTGACCGCGCACGGTGTTCTCATGGAGGCCGGTCGCTTCCACGAGCTCTGCGGTCAGCGCATCAGGCAGACGCTCGATTGCTCGCAGGAGTCGCTCGCGCGTCGGCGAGTGCCGTCGACCGGCTGCCGTGCGCCGGCGATCTTCAGCGGCCATGTTTTCCACGGGATTAAGTATAGTTAAATACGGGCATCCGCACGGCATACCAAGGGGAGAGATCATGGGACACATCGAGATTCAGCGTTCGCGCGCAGAAGCCGTCGATCAGAATCCGACCGCGGGATGCACCTGCGGCGAGGTCGATGAAGAACTCCCCGAACTGGATGTGCAGACGATTCCGCATGCTGTCCGCCACGCGGCGATCTTCGGGGCCATCGAATCGCTACGGCCCGGTGCGGGCATGATCGTGTCCGCCACGCATGACCCCGTGCCGCTGCTCGACCAGCTGACCGCTCGCCACGGCGATGCCTACAACACGCGATACCTGGATCGCGGGCCGAAGCGCTGGCGCATTCTGATCCGTAACGCCGGCTGAGGCCCCGCTTCAATAGCCGATCAGTCGGATGCCGGATCCACAGCGATCACTGTGAGCGTCATGCCCATGGCTCGGTGGTTGGATATCGAGCACCATCCATCGATGTCTTCTGTGATGACGCCGACGTCGATCGTCTCAGATTCGCCGGGAGCGAGGTGAGTTCCGGCGACGCCATTGGCGAGGACAAGGTCGTGCATCTGCAGTTCGTCGGTGTTCGTCAGCTCGATCACCAGCCGAGTACCCACCGGCACCTCGATGACATCCGAGGTGAAGCGCATGTTGGCTGCGTCGATCTCGACGACCTGAACCGGCGCATCCGCGTCAGCAGCTGACCCCGCGCCCGCACAACCCGTAAGGGTCAGCATGATCGCGAGCAGGGCAACAACAACGATCCTCATCAACGTCCTGCTTTCCTCTGACCTAGTTTGATGCACTCTCCAGTATCCGCGATTGACGCGCATAAGCTGAAGTCATGCCTCAGCGCCGATCGCACATAGCCCCTTCCGCCGTCCAGAGTGAGCTCGCCGCCGCGCTTGCTGCTCTGAGGGAAGAGCTGGATGCGCCCACCGAATTCTCACCCGAAACGCTGACCGAGGCATCCCTAGCGGCGCCTGCGGAGCCGGGTCTCGACCTGCGAGACGTTGAGTTCGCCACGCTCGACCCCGCCGGGTCGATGGATCTCGACCAAGCGTTCCATCTGGCTCGCGCGGGTTCCGGATTCGTGGTTCGGTACGCGATCGCAGATGTGCCGGCTTTTGTGAAGCCCGGCGGAGCGGTTGACGCCGCAGCGCGCGAACGCGGACAGACACTCTACGCGGCAGACGGGCGCATTCCGTTGCATCCGGCGGTGCTCAGCGAGGATCATGCGTCGCTGCTGCCCGATGTCGACCGCCCGGCGCTGGTGTGGACATTCGACCTCGCATCCGACGGAGCAGTCTCGACGTTCCGCCTGGAGCGCGCGCTGATTCGATCACGGGCAAAGCTCGACTACGTCACGACCCAGCAGGCGCTCGATCGCGGCGACGACTCCCCGGCGTCTCTGCTGCAGGAGATCGGTGAGCTTCGCATCGCGATCGAGCAGGCGCGCGGCGGTGCGAGCCTGAACATGCCCGATGAAGAGGTCATCCAGAACGACGATGGAACCTACTCGATCGAGCGTGCGCACGCGCTTCCGATCGAAGAGTGGAATGCGCAGCTCTCGCTGATGACCGGCATGGCGGCCGCCGAGCTGATGGTCACAGCCCAGGTGGGAGTGCTGCGAACGATGCCCGCGCCGGACGAGAAGTCGTTCGACGCGTTCCGACACCAGACGGAGGCGCTTGGGCGTCCGTGGACAACGGGTGAGTACGGCGAGTATCTGCGAAGCCTCGACCGGGAGGATCCGCTGACGCTTCCGGTTCTCGAGGCCGCGGCCTCGCTGTTCCGCGGTGCTGGTTACGTGAGCTTCGACGGATCTGTTCCGGACGACATCGAGCAGGCAGCCATCGCGGCGCCGTACGCGCACGCCACAGCTCCCCTGCGCCGCCTCGTCGACCGCTGGTCGCTCGCGATCTGCCTCGCCATCGCACAGGGGGAAGAACCGCCAGCCTGGGCGCGTGAGTCGTTGCACGAGTTGCCCGAGCTCATGCAGACCTCATCGCAGCGAGCATCGCGACTGAACGCCGAGACCATCAATCGGGTGGAGGCGGCTCTGCTGACTCCCCTGGTCGGCTCCACGATCGAGGCGACTGTGATTGAACTGCGCAACAGCGGCGAGCGCGCCGCGATCCAGATCGCCGCGCCCGCAGTGACCGCAACCGCACCGGTACCCGTCGGCACGAAACCCGGAGAGGTCATCTCGGTGACACTCGTGCGCACCGACATCGCTACGGGCGAGATGGAGTTCGCGCTGAAAGAGTGACGGTCTCAGATGTCTGTGGCGGTGTGCATGCACCGCAGGAACAGCTCATCCTCGCATTTGAGGACAGCAGCGATGCGCATCCCGGTTGGTAGTGCCTGCGCAGAGTTCGCGATCCTGCGTGCGTCGCCGGCTTCCAGGGTGGCGGCGACAGTCAGGCAGATCTCATCCACGGCACCGGCGACGATGAACGACCCAAACAAGCTCGGCCCTCCCTCGGAATGGATGTGAACCAGGCCACGCGCTGCGAGATCTTCGCGGACCCGCCACGGGTCGAGGTGTTCTGTGCCCGCGGGCACGATGTCGGCCACGGCGCTGAGCGCCTCGCGGCGTTCGGTAGGCGCCGTGCTCACGGTATAGATGATCGGACGCACCGGCGCCTCGGTGAAGACGTCGGACTTGGGGTCCAGATCGAGGCTGCCGGAGACCAGTGCGAAGACAGGTTGCTCTTCTATGCCGTGATCACGACGCCAGGCGACCGCGTCGTTGGCGAGCCACATCGCGCCGTAGCCCTCTGTACGCACAGTACCGGCGCCGACGAGAATGACGTCCGCCTGTCTGCGCAGCAGTTCGAACAGCCGCCCATCACCGTCTCCACCGAGACCGCCCGATCGACCGTCGCGTGTGGCCGCCCCATCGATGCTCGAGACGAAGTTCATCCGCAACCAGGGTCCCTCCGGGAACTCGTACGTCGCCAGAAGGCTGTCGTCATCGATCTGTGCCAGGGGCTCTGGCCAGAGACGAATGATGTCAGCGTTCATACGTTTCCCGTCGGGTGCATGTTGTGTGCGAGACGCGCGGGTTGCCGCATCCCGAGGATGCTCTCCACCATACGCACTGCGTCAACCGTGGCTTCGACGTCATGCATCCTGACAATTCGTGCGCCTCTCTCAATGCACGCCACCATGGCTGCAAGGGATCCGGCGAGGCGATGGCCCTGTTCGCGGTCGATCGATTCGCCGATGAAATCCTTGTTCGACACCGCCGCGAGCACGGGCAGGTTCAGGGCGGTGAGCTCATCGAAGCGCCGAGTCAGCTCGAGGGAGTGCAGTGTGTTCTTATCGAGGTCATGGCCCGGATCGATGATGATCCGGCTGCGCGGTACCCCGGCGGCTTCTGCGCGGGCGACACGCTGCTGGAGGAAAGCCCGCACCGCGCCCACGACGTCATCGAACTGCGCGGCAGGCTTCTCGACTCGCGGCGGGCCGACGCTGTGGGTGATGACGATCTGTGCATCAGTGGAGGAGATCACCTCAGCCATCTCGGGGTCGCCGAGTCCGCTGGTGTCATTGATGACGGCGGCTCCCGCTGTGATTGCGGCGCGCGCGACGACGGCACGGTTGGTGTCGACCGAGACGACCACATCGCTCACCCGAGTGATCGCCTCGACCACCGGAACGATGCGGTCGATCTCCTCGGAAATCGACACCGGCGCACCTCGCCCGAACGGCACACCTCCGATATCGACCCAGTCCGCTCCCAGGCGGGCTGCGGTCAATGCCGCATCTACGGCGCGGTCGAGCGCGAATGTGGCTCCGTGGTCGTAGAACGAATCGGGCGTGCGGTTGACAACCGCCATCACTGCGATCTGACGATTGAAATCGAAGCGCCGCCGACCGATTATCCGCTCTGCTGCGGTCGTCTCTTCGCGAAACTCAGAGCCGAGCATAGGGGATCTCCGGATCGATCAGTCTTTCCGGGTCGACCGGAGAATGCGAGACGATGAGCGGTTTGATCTCTTCGAGCACATCCCAGACGTTCACGGCCATCGCCGCGAGGATGCAGCAGTCACTGTCCAACCAGAAGGCGACGAACTCACGATCGGCGAGGCTCCCTCGAACCACCACGTGATGGTCGGCCCCGGGTGCGACGAAGCCGATGTATTCACAACCGAGGTCATACTGATCACTGTAGAAATAGGGTAGCTCCGAGTAAGTGGCGTCGTTGCCGAGAACAGCTGAGACGGCAGCCGCGGGCTGGTTCAAGGCGGTGGCCCAATGCTCGACCCGCACTCGATGACTGAGAATCGGATGCTGCTGATTCGCGATGTCGCCGACGGCGAAGACATCCGGATCACTGCTTCGAAGTGAGGCGTCCACCAGCACGCCGTTATCGACGTCTAACCCAGCGGCGAGGGCGAGACCAACTTCGGGCACAACACCGATACCGACCACGATCGCATCTGCAGACACGATCTCGCCTCCTGCCAGGCGCACCCCGGTGGCACGTCCGTCCGCTGTCGTGATCGCTTCGACTTTGACGTCGACGCGCACATCTACCTGGTGAGCGGTGTGCAGATCAGTGAACACCTGTGCGACCTGCGCACCGAGAACCTTGAGGAGAGGAAGTTTCCCGCCTTCGAGGATCGTCACCGTCGTCGAAGCCGCACGTGCAGCTGCTGCGACCTCGAGTCCGATCCACCCGCCACCGATGATGACGAGTTTCTTACCGGCACCGAATGTCTTTCGAATCGCGTCAGATTCCTCGAGCGTTCGCAGATAGAGGATGCCGTCAGCATCCGCCCCTTCTATGGAGAGATGCCGCGCGGTGGATCCGGTTGCAAGGACGAGCTTGTCGTACGGGAGCGAGGAGTCATCATCGAGCCTGACGACATGTCCAACGGTATCGATCGAGGTGGCTGTGGTCCCTTCCCGCACAACCACGTCATTGTCGCGGTACCAGTCAGCAGAGTGCACAAGGGCGTCGTCGAACGAGGACTTGCCTGCCAGATAGTCCTTCGACAACGAAGGACGCTCGTACGGCAGGTGTCGCTCTGCGGCGATCAGAGTTATTGCCCCCTGGTATCCGTCATCACGCAACGCTTGGGCCGTCTTGCCTGCGGCGAGGCCACCCCCGATGACGATGACGCGGTGAATGCTATTCATCAGTTCTCCCTTCGCAAATACCCACTGCGCTATGCGCGGCTGCGGTCGGCGAGTGACAGGAACTCCTGCCTCGAGACCGGGTTCTCTCGCAACTGCCCGAGCATCGTCGATGTGAGAGTGCTGGACCCGGTCGCATGCGCCCCGCGAAGCGTCATGCACGAATGCTCGGCCTCAATGATGACGCCGACGCCCTGCGGGGCCAGGTGATCTTGCAGCCACTGTGCGACCTGTGTGGTCAGGCGTTCCTGGGTCTGCGGACGGCAGGCAAAGTGCTCCACGACGCGTGCCAGCTTCGACAGACCGACGATGCGCTCGCCGGGGAGGTAGCCGACGCTCGCGCGTCCGATGAACGGCAGCATGTGGTGCTCGCAGATCGAGCGCAGCGGGATGTCACGCACGATCACCATCTCGTCGTAGCCCTCATCATTCGGAAAGGTCGTCAGATCGAACTCCCGTGGTGCGAGCATCTCGGCCCACGCTCGCGCCATCCGCTGTGGTGTCGCTGCGAGGTGCGGCGAGTCCAATGACACACCCAGTGCGCGCAAAAAGTCACCAGCGGCTAGTTCCGCACGGGCAAGATCTGGCTTATCCATCGCGCCACTGACATGCAGAGGCGTGATTTGACGGCTGAGAACTGATTCGGACATCTTTGCCCACCGATCTACAAATAATTTGAATTAGTTTTAGAGTGGCACTCTGATCGGGTTTCGTCAAGGTAGCCTGGTTTTAGAAAGGATCTCTACGATGAACCCGACCGATCACCAGGGCAATCTGGACGAACTCGCCCTGCTCGCGGACGAGATCCGACGACGGCTGTACGAGTTCATCGCTGCACGCGGTGACAGCGTCACACGCGAAGAGGTCGCGACCGCCATCGGTATCAGCCGCAGTCTGGCCGCTTACCACCTCGACCGGCTTGCCCATGCCGGCCTGTTGGAAGTCACCTTCGCGCGCTCGAACGGCAAAACCGGCCCGGGCTCCGGTCGTCCCGCCAAACGCTATTCGCGCAGCCAGCGGGAGCTCACGATCAACGTTCCTCCTCGCAACTACAGCCTGCTGGCAAAGCTCTTGGCCACGGCCGCCGATGCTGCGCCCTCGGGCGAGTTCCGCGCGGCTCTTTCTTCAGCTTCCGCCCAAGAGGGCGCCGCGCTGGGCGCGCAGACCGGAGACATCTCGACCGCCCTCACCACCGCTGGGTTCGAGCCGATCCTCACGGAAAATCAGGATCTCATCCTGCGCAACTGCCCCTTCCACAGCGTGGCGCAGGAACACAGCGATCTTGCCTGCAACCTCAACCACGCGTTCATCCGAGGCGCTCTCGAGGGCGTTCGTGCTGATCCTGACCGCGCCGAACTCTCCCCCGGCTGCGGCCGTTGCTGCGTCGTCATCCACGCGGATGCGCCGGTGTGAGCGCGCTGTTCTGGATGCCCTCCATCAACCGCCGACCGCAGGCACGACCGTGGTCGTCATGATGAGCAGCTGAGGATCAGCAAGATCCAGCGTGACAACAATGGCGGAGTACTCCTGCAGTGATCGCACGTGCGTACCGCCGCAGAGGATCACGGCATCTCCCTCGGGAAGAGCGCATCGCCAGCGACGCCGATCGATGATCGCCGCGCCGTCCGATTGGATCTCGCTCATCGCTCCAAAGGCCACCCATGCCGCCAGTTGCGCGTTGATGTGCCCCTCGCGCGACGTCAGCGTCGCCGAGAAGGTCTCGGAGTCGAAGCCTGCTTTGCGCAGACTCTTACCGAGCCGGTACTCATCGATGCTGCCGTCTTCATGAATGCGGCTCGATTGATTCGCGCGACCCTCGAAATCCGGATTTCCCAGAGCATCAGAACCCGGATCCTTGCGCCACAGATCAGCAACGGCGAGGTCCAGCGCCATCGAGGCCAAGTGGCATGCTGTGTGCCCGCGACTCAGGGCGGCGCGGCGGGCACGATCCACCTCCAGCACCACTCCCGCTCCCGGCGACAACCAGGCCGGAGCATCCGGTAATTCGATGCGATGTCCGACCAGCCACGTCCACCCCTCGGCACCGCGCTTGACGGGAATATCCTCGCCGACGGCAAGAGTCCCGTCGTCGCTCGCAGCCGCCATCATCGATCCGATGACGGGCACCGACTCTTCACCGACTCGAATCACTCCGATATCGCCCGGCTGATCGGGCCAGGTGTGATCGACGGGATGAAAGGGCGTCTCGTCCACGACAATCACCGCTCCGTGCGGCGAAGGCGCGATTCGCACCACCGTTCCGACCCCACTGGTGGCGCCTATCGGAAAGGTGACGATCGTGGAAGACATGAATGTGGCCGATCGTTGACTACGCGGTGATCACCTGAGCGGTACCGGGCTTGGCGTCCGGTCCCATTTCATCGGCGATGCGCTTGGCCTCTTCGATCAGCGTCTTGACGATGTCCGCCTCCGGGACGGTCTTGATGACCTCACCCTTGACGAAGATCTGGCCCTTGCCGTTGCCCGAAGCCACGCCCAGGTCTGCGTCACGCGCTTCACCCGGCCCGTTCACAACACAGCCCATCACCGCGACGCGCAGCGGCACGGTCATGTCTTTGAGCCCCTCGGTCACGCTGTCAGCGAGAGTGTAAACATCGACCTGCGCCCGTCCGCACGACGGGCAGGAGACGATCTCCAGTTTGCGCTCACGCAAATTGAGCGACTGCAGAATCTGGTGTCCGACCTTCACTTCTTCCGCTGGCGGCGCAGACAGCGAGACACGGATCGTGTCGCCGATACCCTCTGACAGCAGAATGCCAAACGCCGTCGCCGACTTGATCGTGCCTTGGAAAGCAGGTCCTGCCTCGGTCACCCCCAGGTGGAGTGGCCAGTCGCCTTGCTCGGCGAGCTGGCGGTAGGCCTTCACCATCACGATGGGATCGTTGTGCTTCACCGAGATCTTGAAGTCATGGAAGTCATGCTCTTCGAAAAGCGAGGCTTCCCAAACCGCGCTCTCCACGAGCGCTTCGGCCGTCGCCCGTCCGTGCTTCTGCAGAATCCGCTTGTCCAGCGAGCCAGCATTCACACCGATGCGAAGTGACACACCAGCAGCCTTGGCGGCAGCCGCGATCTGACCGACGTTGCCGTCGAACTCCCGAATGTTGCCGGGGTTCACTCGCACCGCACCGCAGCCGGCATCGATTGCCGAGTAGATGTAGCGCGGCTGGAAGTGAATATCGGCAATCACCGGAATCTGACTCTTCATCGCGATGATCTTCAGTGCGTCCGCGTCATCCTGGTGCGGCACAGCCACGCGTACGATCTCGCAGCCAGAGGCGGTCAGCTCCGCGATCTGCTGAAGGGTTCCGTTGATGTCAGTCGTCTTCGTCGTCGTCATCGACTGGACGCTGATCGGCGCATCACCGCCGACCAGAACCTTGCCGACCCGAATCTGACGGGTCTTACGACGAGGGCTCAACAGTTCGGGGAGACGCGGCATCCCAAGATTCACGGCAGGCACACCTCCAGATTACGCGCACCTGATCAACACTGGCTGGAAGCGACGCGCGCTGCGCTGTGGTAGTTTCAGCCCATGCGTACAACCACCTGGTGGCCCGCCTTCTAGGCGGTGTGTTCGCGTTCCCTCGAATCCAGACCGCCTCCGGGGCGGTCTTTTTAGTGGCCCGAGCCGGAGCCCTGCACAGGAGACCTCGATGACTGACCCCGCAGCCCTGCTCTCTGCCCTGGCGCGAGACGCCGAGGCATCCTTCGTGCTCATCGCCCGCGACGGAGTACAGAGCGTCGAACTGCTCACCGGCGAGATCGACGATGTCGACCTCCTCGCCGACATCCCCCTTCTCATCGACGGCACACCGCGTGAAGTGTTCGCGATGGTCCCCTACCGCCAAGTGCGTGAACGCGGATTCGAAGCAGAGGATGACGGCACACCACTGCGCTGCCTGCTCGTCGATGAGCACCGGCACCTTCCGCTCGGCGATGTGCTCTCCGCACTTCCCGACGCACCGGTCCCCCTGCGCAACTCCGGGTTCGACATCGCCGACGAAGACTACGCCGAGGTCGTCGAGCGCGTCATCGCCGATGAGATCGGACGCGGAGAAGGCGCAAACTTCGTCATCCGCCGCGACTACACCGCAACGGTCGACGCCGATGAGCGCATCGCCGCCCTCACGTGGTTCCGCGCTCTGCTCGAGCATGAGCGCGGCGCCTACTGGACATTCGCCGTCATCACTCCCGGCCACATCGCGGTCGGAGCGAGCCCAGAAGCTCACGTCGTCGCGCGCGACGGCATCGTCACGATGAATCCGATCTCCGGCACGTTCCGTCACCCCGCTGGCGGTGCTACGAAAGAGACGCTCATTGACTTCCTCTCCTCCACGAAGGAGACCGAGGAGCTGTTCATGGTGGTCGATGAAGAGTTGAAGATGATGAGCGCGGTCTGCTCGGACGGCGGGCGGATCACGGGGCCGCACCTCAAGCAGATGTCGCGTCTGACGCACACCGAATACATGCTGCGGGGGCGCAGCCGCCTCGACCCGCGCGACATCCTCCGCGAGACGATGTTTGCTCCGACCGTTACCGGATCCCCCATGCAGAACGCGTGCGCTGTGATCCGCCGACATGAGACGAAGCCGCGCGGCTACTACTCCGGCGTCGCTGCCCTCTTCACTCCCAACGACGACGGCGGCCATGACGTCGACGCGCCGATCCTCATCCGCACCGTATACCTGGAGAATGGGCAGCTGCGCGTGCCGGTCGGTGCAACGCTCGTGCGCCACTCTGATCCCTATGGCGAGGTCAGCGAGACCCACGGCAAGGCGGCAGGCGTGCTCGGGGCGATCGGAGCGATACCCCGTGACACGGTCGCGGCAGCGAAGGCTGATCCGGACGAGCCGTCGCCCGAAGCTTCTCTCGCCGACGACCCTGAGGTCGCCGAGCTGCTCGCTTCCCGTAATTCACGCCTTGCGGAGTTCTGGCTGAACCCGCAGGAAGACGGATCAACAGGGCCGTTCGCCGGCCGCAGCGCCCTCGTCGTCGATGCGGAAGACCGCTTCACGACGATGCTCGCCCACCAGCTGCACCACCTCGGGCTGGATGCGAGGATCGTCGCGTGGGACCAGATAACTGATGCCGACATCGATGGTGCCGATCTCCTCGTCGCAGGCCCCGGCCCCGGTGACCCACGAGACGCGTCAACGCCGCGGATCGCCCGCATGCGCGAGGCCGTGGCACAGCGGCTCGAGCACCACAAGCCGCTGCTTGCCGTTTGCCTGAGCCATCAGATCCTCGCCGACAGCCTCGGCATCGACCTGACCCCGCTGGACGCACCGCACCAGGGCCTGCAGAAGGTCGTACCGGTGTTCGGCGAGGATGCGTCGATCGGGTTCTACAACACCTTCACTGCTCGGGTATCCCCCGGTACGACCACGGCAGGTTCGGCCGAGGTGTCGGCGGATCCGAGTAGCGGCGACGTCTACGCGCTGCGGGGCGAAGGCTTCGCCAGCGTGCAGGGACACCTGGAGTCGATCCTCTCGCGTGACGGCATCCGCACGCTGGAACGACTCATCACCGCGGCATTCGCCTGAAATCTCCCCCGCACGGCAAGGACGGTCACCAGCTACTCCACGCGGCATCGCGTTGTCGTTCGCGTTCGTTGTCAAGAGTTTCGTCGACGGCTTCGTAGTTCAGGTGTGGAGATCGCCATTTGCCGAACGGATCCCACCAGTGCGGTCCGCGAATCTCGGGACGACCGGCGCGCATGCGAACCTCCCAGATGTTCTCATCGAGGGTGCGATGGTGATGCCAACACAGGGGTACCCCGTTGTCGGTGTGCGTCGGCCCGCCTTGGGCATGGTCGATCACATGATGAATTTCACACCATTCCGCGCGGATCGCGCACCCGGGGATCAAACATTTGCGGTCGCGGAGCACGATCGCGCGCCTCTGCCGAACGTTGAAGAGTCGGGCGGACGTGCCAATCCCGACGATTGCCCCGTTCTCATCGAACAGCACCCGCTGCACCCCGCCCGCGCACGCGGCATGGTCAGCGGCGCCGAGGGGAACGGTGTAGCCGGCGCCTTCGATCGTGGCGCGCCCGGTGCGGTTCACGAAATCTTCCGCTCGGACGGACACAACCAGCGTCGGCGCCGCGCCACCGGAAGCCGGCATGCCACCTGAGGCCGCAGTGACCATCAGAATCGTCGCGAATGCGTCATGGCGTCGCTGTGCATGAGTACGAAGATCGGCGGATTCCACCGGTGGACACGTCGCCCGATGCGCAGGTAGCCCGTCAGCCCGCATATCGGCACCATCGTTAGCGGCCGGCGCAGTGTCCGCGCCGGCATCCGGCCTATCATCCGAGGGGCGGAAGTGCACACGACCCCCGGCGTTTGGTTCGCCGTCGATCTTGGGGTTCATCTGGGCATCGAGAAGCTTCTGCAACTGTGCGGCGACCTCTGGCAGCAGCTCCCCCCGCACCGGGACAGATCCACCGCGCAGCTTGCCGATCGTGAAGTGCCGGCGTCGTTTACCCGCCCGATCGTCGTCTGGCTCAGGCCCGTCTGGATCGAGACGGGCAATGATGTGCGCGGTCAGTCCGGCGAGCTCCTCCGTCGTTGGCGCCGGAGCACGCTCCCCCGCAGCATCCGCCCGATCGCCTGCGCCTTCCACGTCGATTCCGCGTGCGAATCGTGCGAGTAAGGCGTCTGCGGCCAGCCGGTCTGCGGTCTCGATCCGCGCTGCATTCTGCAGCGGAACCACACATGCCAGGTACCCGATCAGTGACAGCTCACCGTCGGCGAGTGCTGCCGATAGCTCGGGGAACGCACCAGGCAGCAGCTCCCCCGAAGTGATGCTCAGATCCCGGTGCATCGCGGTTGCCGCCGTCACATAGCGGCGCGCGGCATATCCGTCTACGCGCAACGCCCTCCGTAGCAGCTCGACCGCGTCTCGGCATCCGGCTCGCGTCGACAGCCTCGTCACTCGCTCGCCCTGGTCCCGCTGCACCACCCGATCGGTGGCCGAGACGATCGCACCGTCGATGCGGCGTTGAATCCGCCCCAGCATCTGCAGCACCGCCACCAGCTCGCCATCAGTGACCAGCCGCACATCCTCGCCCGCAGCGAGAGAATCGGCAAGGTGCCGATCGATCTGCTGGAGCTGTTCAGCAAGGAATGTCATACCCCCATTCAACAGGGGGCCACCGACATTGATGCGACATAAAACCACCTGATCAGGAGCTATTCACGAACTGTGGATAACTCCCCCAAATCAGGAACCTGTGGAGAAGGAGTGCGCCGGCGGTTGCATCGAACCACGGGAATTATTGGAACAGGTTGATCGGATTCACGACGTCGGCGATCATCAGCAGCGCCCCCATGCCGATCAGCACCACCGCGACGACCACAGTCAGCGGCACGAGCTGTGTCGCATCGACCGGCGCCGGTGGTGGACGACGCCACAGCTTCGCCCACGCACGACGGATGCCATCCCACAGAGCGACCGCGATATGTCCGCCATCCAGCGGCAGCAGCGGGATGAGGTTGAAGACAAACAGGGCGATGTTCAATGAGCCCAGCAGACTCAGCAGAACCACGAAGCGGTCCAGCACCGGTGCATCTGTCGCCGCGACCTCACCGGCAAGACGACCAACGCCAACCACGCTGAGTGGTCCGTTGGGATCACGCTCGGTGCCCGTGACCAGCGACACACCGACATCCCACAGCTTCACCGGCAGTGCGACCACCAGGTTCGCCACGCGCGCCACATTCTCGCCAGCCATTACCGCGCCCGCGCCGATCGGCTGCGGCACCAACCCCATCTGGGCCCCCATGCCGACGTAACCGACCCGCGCCACAATCGGCTGCCCGTCTGCGTCGAGTCGCGGCTGACCCGAAGCGTTCGTCAGCGTGCGCTCAGCGGCGATCGGAGTCAGCGCCAAGGACACATCCGCCCCATCCCGCGAGACGACGAGATCCAGCGTCTCACCCGGAGCCGCCTGCACGATCTGGGTCGCCTCGTCGAACGTGGAGACGGGGGTTCCGTCCAACGACACCAGTACGTCTCCGGGCAGGATGCCAGCATCCGCTGCCGGCGATGCCGGGTCGCCGGGCTGGCATTCCGTCTGAGATGTCCCCGCCGGAAGCACGCATTCCGTAACCGAGGCAATGGTCGTGGTGCCCTGTTGCAGGCCAATTCCGGATGCCAGCACGGTGAAGATCACGACGGCGAGGATCAGGTTCATCAGCGGTCCGCCGAGCATGATGATGATTCGCTTGTACATCGGCAGCCGGTAGAAGACGCGCTCCTCCGCGCCTTCGGCGATCGTCTCGTCGTTCGCTGCGCGCGCGTCCTGCACGAGTGCACGGAAGAGGCCGCGCGCCGGCTTTCCCTCGGATGCCGGATACATGCCCGACATCGAGATGAATCCGCCCACCGGCAGAGCTTTGAACCCGTACTCGGTCTCGCCGATCCGCTTCGACCAGAGCCTGGGACCGAAGCCGATCATGTACTGTCCCACGCGCACGCCGAACAGCTTCGCGGGGACGAGGTGACCGACCTCGTGCAGCCCGATCGATAGGCCGAGTCCGACCAGCATGAATAGAATGCCGGCGACATAGAGCAGGATTTCCACATGCCAACGGTACTGTGCGCGAACTAGGAATCCGCCGCATAGGCTAAGAGATGTGACCCCTCGGCAGCTGCGTCTCCTCCGCGGAGCTGCCGCATCGTCGATGTCGACCATCATCGCCGCGGTCTCGCACACGATCGGCGGAGGATCACCCCCTCAGCCGTTGCTCGTCCTCGCCCTCAGCATCCTGCTGACACCTCTCGCGGCGTTCCTCGTGGGGCGAACCCTCAACGTGACGAAGCTGAGCGCGACAGTGGCACTCGCGCAGGCGGCATTCCACGTGCTGTTCGTCGCACTCGGCGCGGCGCTTCGACCGGGAACGAACACAGGCCAGAACAGCCAGCACGCTCACCATGGCCATCACCTGGTGCTGGGATCGATCACTTCATCCATCGCCCCCGATGACTCGATGCTCGGCGCACACGTCCTCGCGGCCGCCCTTACCGTCGTCCTGCTGTGGCGGGGCGAGCGAATCCTCGGCTTCATCGCACGCTGGGTGCGCGCCGCGCTTGTCCGGCGGTTACCTCGGCTGCACGGCGAGTGGTCAGCCCCGTGCGCGCACGCTGCCGCGGCGCCGCGTCCCAACCACCAACTCTGGGCCAGCGACCTCTCGTTGCGAGGACCACCTGTCTGTCTCCGCGGCCCTTCGCCCGCAGATGTGATCATCGCCGTCTGACGGCACCCTCGCGGCGTCGCGCTCATCGGCGCGCCCGCATGCAGAGACGACTCTGCAGATCCATTGGAGAAACCATGCTTGAAACCACTCGACCCCGCACCGCCCGCCGCGCCGCCATCGTGACGGCCCTCGCCGCCGGAATCGTTCTACTCGCCCCCACCGCAGCCCACGCACACGTCGGAGTAATGCCCGATGCAATCGACGAGGGTGGCTCAGCGGTACTGACGTTCTCTTTCACGCACGGCTGTGAGAATTCGCCTACGACCGCCCTGCGGATCACGATGCCGGAGGGACTCGCATCCGTTGCTCCCACGGTCGACCCGAACTGGGACATCGCGGTGGAGCGCGCCGACGACGGTCTGGTCTCTGCCGTCACATACACGGCGCTCTCGCCGATTCCCGGCGAGATGCGGGGAGCCGCCAGCATGGCTGTGCAGCTGATGCAGGAAGCGCCGGAGTCGCTCGCGTTTCCCGTAGAACAGCAGTGTGAGAGCGGAGTCAACGAATGGGTTGAGATCGCGGACGCGGGCATCGACCCGCACGACCTCGATTCGCCAGCACCCGTGGTCGCTGTCGTATCCGTCGAAGCAGCGGCAGAAGCACCGGCCGAGTCACCGGCCGAGTCACCGCTGCCTATCGCGTTCGGTGTCGGGGGCCTGGTGGCTGCTCTCGCAGCACTGACGGTCGCTGTGCTCGCGTACCGGCGTTCATCCTGACGCCTCTTCTGCGCGTCTGACAGCGCCCCGAAGGGACGTGCCGACGCTTGTGCGTCGGCACACCCCCCCAAAGGGGGAGTGGGAGAGTCGAAAAGGCACGT
>NZ_JBSVRM010000002.1:0-457020 GCF_054072595.1 Microbacterium wangyouchuni | reverse complement strand
TTCCTCCTGACTCCTTTTTTGCGCGTCGGACAGCTCCGCGAGGGGGTGTGCCGCTGCTTGTGTCTCTCCACGTCCCTGACAGTTGCGCGTGAGATCATAGAAGGGCTATGTCGACCACTCAGCCCAGTCTTCCGCCCGTGCTCCGACCAGCCGCTCCGCCAAAGCGGGCGCTGACGGATCTCGCCGCCCGCTTTGCCACCGCCACCCGCGGTGAACTTGCCGGTGTCACCCTTTCCGGAATCACCCTCGCAACCGCCGATCTCCGCGCCGGCGAGGCTTTCGTCGCGATCCGTGGCGTCAACAAGCACGGTGCGGAGTTCGCCGTAGCAGCAGCCCAGAAGGGCGCCGTCGCCGTCATCACTGACGCGGCCGGTGCTGAGATCGCGGCCGCTTCCGGGCTCCCCATCATCATCGTCGATGACCCGCGCGGCGTCCTGGGCGCCCTCAGCGCCTGGGTGTACGGCACCGGCGCCGATGACACGCTTCCACTGCTGTTCGCCGCCACCGGAACCAACGGCAAGACCAGCGTCTCCCATCTGCTGGAGGGCATCCTCCGCCAAATCGAGGTTGTCACCGGGCTCTCCTCCACCGCAGAGCGCCACATCGCCGGCGACGTCATCGTCTCCCGACTCACAACGCCCGAGGCATCCGAGATGCACGCTCTGCTCGCGCTGATGCGTGAGCGCGACGTCGAGGCCGTCGCGGTAGAAGTCAGCGCCCAGGCGCTGTCACGTCACCGCGTCGACGGCATCGTTTTCGATGTCGCCGGCTTCACAAACCTCAGCCATGATCACCTCGACGATTATGCCGACATGCAGGAGTATTTCGCGGCGAAGCTGGCCCTGTTCCGCCCCGATCGTGCCCGGCGTGCCGTGATCTGCCTGGATTCGCCGTCCGGCGCCGATGTCGTCGCGGCCTCAGAGATACCCGTCGTCACTGTCGGCACCCCCGCAATCGCGGCCGATGCCGAGGCCGCGGCGGCCGCCGACTGGGTTGTCACGATCGACGAGGAACGCCAGCGCGGCACCCGTTTCACGATGACGGGCCCCCAGGGTCGATCCCTCACCACGGTTGTTCCCGTCATCGGCCCGCACATGGCCTCCAACGCGGCCCTCGCGATCGTGATGCTGCTGGAAGGCGGGTACGCCTGGGAACGCATCAAGTCGGCGCTTGAGCGCGACGGCCAGATCAACGCCTATCTTCCCGGCCGCACCGAGCTGGTCTCCGGCGACAGCGGCCCCGCGGTATTCGTCGATTTCGGACACACCCCTGACGCCTTTGTGAAGACCCTCGCCGCCGTTCGCCGCGTCACGCCCGGTCGTACCCTGATGCTCTTCGGCGCAGACGGCGACCGCGACGCGACGAAACGGCTCGATATGGGACGAACAGCTGTCGAGGGCAGCGACATCCTCGTCATCACCGACCACCATCCGCGGTTCGAAGATCCGCAGTCGATTCGTGCGACGCTCATCGAGGGCGCACGTAACGCGCAGCCGGATGCCGAGATCCACGAGTATTCCCCGCCGGAAACGGCGATCGTTGCCGCGGTCGCCCTGGTCGGTGACGGTGACGCGATCCTGTGGGCAGGGCCTGGGCATCAGGATTACCGTGACGTCCGCGGTGTGCGCACGCCGTATTCGGCACGCGAACTCGCCCGCCGCGCGCTGCGTGATGCCGGCTGGTCCGTGCCGGAGCCGCACTGGCCGGTGCCGTACGCGGACTGACCTCAGCGCGTGCCGATGAACTGATCTGCCGTTGCGCGAGCCCACGATTCCGCCTCAGCAAGAGACTCCACGGTCAACTGATCAGGTGAATCGTGCGCATCCACAACGCGGGTGATCGTGTCGACGATGCCGAGGAACGACAGCCGTCCGTCGTGGAAGGCGTCCACGGCCTGCTCGTTGGCAGCATTAAAGACCGCGGGGAAGGTCCGACCCGCACGGCCGACCTGTTTCGCGAGTGCGACAGCGGGGAACGCCTCATCATCGAGCGGCTCGAAGTCCCAGCTGCTCGCCTGCGTCCAATCCAGTGGACGCCCCACCCCACCGATTCGATGTGGCCAGTCCAGCGCGAGCGAGATCGGCAGACGCATGTCGGGCGGTGATGCCTGGGCGATTGTTGACCCGTCGATGAACTCGACCATCGAGTGCACGATCGACTGCGGGTGCACGACAACCTGAATGTCGTCGTAGTCGACGTCGAAGAGCAGGCGCGCCTCGATCACTTCGAGGCCCTTATTGACCAGTGTCGCCGAGTTCGTTGTCACGACGCGGCCCATATTCCAGGTGGGGTGCGCGAGTGCTTCCGCCGGAGTGACATCGTTCATCTGCCGGCGGGTGCGTCCGCGGAATGGCCCCCCGGATGCTGTGACCACGAGCCTGCGGATCTCGGCGTGCGTGCCGGAGCGCAGCGCCTGAGCGAGGGCCGAGTGTTCGGAATCGACCGGAACGATCTGCCCCTCTTTGGCCGCCGCGGTGACCAGCTCGCCGCCGACGATCAGCGACTCCTTGTTCGCGAGCGCGAGCGTGCGGCCGGCCTGGAGCGCCGCCAGCGTCGATCCGAGCCCGATCGATCCGGTGATCGCGTTCAGCACCACATCTGCGTCGACATCGCGGACGAGCTGTTCGGCCTGCTCCGCACCGAGCGCGGTGTCATCGACGTGGAACTGCTCGGCCTGCTGAGCGAGAAGCTCGGCGTTGCTGCCCGCAGCAAGTCCCACCAGCTCGAACCGCCGCGGATTGGCCCGGATGACGTCAAGGGCCTGTGTGCCGATGGAACCAGTAGAGCCCAGAACGATGATGCGACGCATATCGTCAGCCTATGCCCCGGCGTCGAATCCGGAGCACTCACGGGTACGTTATGCGGCCGCCGGGTGCATCGTGGCGAGGATATCGATCACGAAGACGAGGGTCTGTCCGGCGAGCTCGTGCTCGCTCTCGCCCTCCTCGCCGTACGCCAGCGCCGGGGGAATGACGACGAGCACCTGGGAGCCGACCTTCTGACCCTCCAGCGCCTCTACGAAGCCCTCGACGTAGGTGTTTCCCGGAATCTGGATCGGTGCGCCGTTCTCCCACGACGAATCGAACGTCTCTGCGGTGTTCCAGCTCACGCCGTGGTACTGCAGGAGCGATGTGTCCCCGGCCGTAACCGCAGCACCGTCGCCCTCCTTGAGCACCGCGATCTGCAGCTCGGTGGGTGCCTCGCCCTCAGGGATCTCGACGGAGGGGACACCGTCCTCATCGAGCGTGACGGCGGGCAGGCCTTCGGTAGGCTCCTGCTCCTCACCCCAGGCCGCCGTGGGCACCACGTCGAGCACATCGAGAATGTAGTACTGGGCAGCGGCTTCTTCGGTCGTCGGGAAGACGATCGACAGGCGCGATCCCGCGCTCGCACAGCCGATGAGCTGGCCGAGCGGCGCATCCGCTGTCAATGCCGCGGGAAGCAGTTCACCGTCGGTGTAGCCGGCATCGCCGATACGATCACCGCTGTCACCGTCGAAGGCGCTGAGCGCGTAGCTGACGTAGTCACCCTCGGAAATCTTTGCGCCATCGCCGTCCGAAAGCACAGTGCGCTGTGCTTCTTCAACCTTCTGGCCGAGCTCGAACTTCGCTTCCGAGGCCGTGCCGAAGTCACCCTCAACGGTGACATCATCCGATGCGGCGCCGGACTCGACCGTGGCCGAGCACAGGTCGGTCGCCGTCGTCTCGGAGTCCTTGTCCTGTCCGGTGGCACCCTCGGTACCCGCACAACCGGCGAGAAGCAGGGTGGCTGCAATGGTGGTGGACACGGCGATGAGTGAGCGGTTGCGCACAGTAAGACCTCAAAATCTTCTGGAGGGACACCTCATACTGTCGTATTCGCCTTTGCCCTCGCTGAGAAGCTGCTCCGTCGATCTCCTCTGACACGCGCGGACGGCTGCATTCCCGCGGTGGCATGCGCCCGGGAGTAGCCTGATCTGATGACCTCTGAGCAGTCGCCCTCCCCCGAGTCGGCCGTCGAACCGACCGGGACGCGAGCCGCAGAGGAGTCGGAGACGCCACGCCACGCAGGCGGAATCTATGCTTTCGGCCGTGCGCTCGCGCGAATCATCTACCGCCCGCACGTCTTCGGACGCGAGAAGGTTCCTGCCACCGGCCCCGTGATCTTCGCCAGTAACCACCTCTCGTTCATCGACTCGATCGCGATCCCCGTGGCAGCGCCTCGTCCCGTGCATTTCCTGGCCAAGTCCACCTATTTCGAAGGGACCGGCGTGAAGGGGACGATGATGCGCCGTTTCTTCCAGTCGATCGGCGCGATCCCCGTCCGTCGCGGCGCCGGTCAAGCCGCATTGAACGCCCTGGACCAGCAGCGGCAGCTGCTTGACGAGGGCCTCGCCGTCGCGCTGTATCCGGAGGGGACCCGCTCCCGGGACGGGCGCCTGTACAAGGGCCGCACCGGCGTGGCGTTTCTCGCACTGCAGACTGGCGCTCCGGTTGTCCCCGTCGGGCTCGTCGACACCGATACCGTCATGCCGCAGGACGCGAAGATGCCCTCGCTGAAAAAGCGCGTCACCGTTCGCTTCGGCGATCCGATCGATGTCTCGGTGCATGGCCCAGCCTCCAGCGGCAGGGCTCGGCGACTGGCCACGGATCAGATCATGTCCGCGATTCATGCCCTCAGCGGTCAGGAACTCGCCGGTGTCTACAACGAACCGCCGGCCCAGAGCACGATCGAAAAGATCAAGCAGGCTCTCCCGCACGAGCGGCGCTAGCCGAACCAGCCGTAACTGTCGCTTCATGGCGAACCGGGAAATTCACCGAGTTCGCGATGAAGCACATCCGATGAGCGTCCGCGTGCGCGCGCTCGGCGGCGCCGATCATCGCGGCATCGACCACGATGACCTGCGGCCGCAGAAGCACCTCTGTGAACGCGCCCCCGCTCCTGCCATCCTCGGTCATCACCCCCGTAGCGCTGTCGCGGTACGAAACCACCACGACGCCGGCTGACACGCAGGCATGCAGATACGACAGCAGATGGCATTCCGACAGCGCCGCAAGCAGCAGGTCCTCCGGATTCCACCGCTCGGCGTCGCCACGAAAAGGTTTGTCGGCGGAGGCCAGCAGCAGAGGCTTCCCATCGACACGAATGCTGACATCACGCGAGTAGTCCCGATAGCCGCTCGTGCCGGTGCCGAGATTTCCATCCCACGTGGTGGTGAGGGCGTAGTGGTGTTCCCCGATCTTCATCGCGCCAGTCTGACACGGTGCGCCACAGGGATGGGAAAACCGGACGCACTAGGCTTGTGGGGTGCTGGAGACTCTTACTGTGGCGGATGCTGTTGAACTTGCCGTTGTCGAAAGAAGCGGATTCGTCGAATCACGCCATGCTGGAGCGGCAATCGTGCTCTCGCCTGACGGCGATGTGGTGCGAACGCTCGGCAATCCGGACGCGCTGATCCTCCCCCGCTCGAGTTTGAAGCCGCTCCAGGCAGTTGCCTGCGTCACCGCGGGTGCAGATCTCACCGGTGTCGAACTGGCCATGTCGACGGCCAGTCACACCGGTACGGACCGTCACGCCGACGTCGTGCGGGAAATTCTCACCGCCGGCGGCCTCACAGAGGATGACCTCGCGTGCCCGCCGGCTTGGCCGAGCGACACGCGCAGCCGCGATGAGCTTGTTCGCGAGCACGGGCAGCCTGCCCGCATCCGCATGAACTGCTCGGGAAAGCACGCTGCCATGCTGCGTGCGTGTGTCGCCACTGGCTGGCCGACTGCGGGTTATCTGGATGCCGCGCACCCGCTGCAGCTGCATATCCGTGAGGTCGTCGAGCGCCTCACCGGTGAGAAGATCGCCCACACGTCGGTCGACGGATGCGGGGCCCCCGTACACGCAATCACTCTTGCGGGTCTGGCTCGCGGCATCCACCGTATCGGCACCGCGTCCGAGCGTTCGCCCTTTGCGCTGCACCGCGTCGCCGGCACCCTGGTTCGCGCCGTCAAGGAGAACCCCTGGACGATCCAGGGCCCAGGGACGGCAGACACCATCGCGATTGAGACGCTCGGCGTCTTCACTAAGGGCGGCGCCGAGGGGATCATGGTGATGGTCGCCCCCAATGGCGCGACTGTCGCTCTGAAAATGCTCGACGGCTCTTCTCGCGCATCGACGATCGTCGCGGCAACGTTGCTGGCTCGGGCAGGCGCACTCAGCGATGCCGATGTCGCCACGTTGACCGCTGCGCTCCCCCTCGCCGTGCATGGCGGGGGCAGCGACGTCGGGACGATCCGTCCTGGCGCCGATATCTGAGGCCCCGACCCGGGGCTCTGAATCCCTCACCCTCGAGGGCGAACAGGAGCAATGATGAGAATCGGCGTCCCCACCGAGGTCAAGAACAACGAGTACCGTGTCGCGCTGACCCCTGCCGGTGTGCATGATCTGGTGCGCTCAGGCCACGAGGTCTTCGTACAGGTCGGCGCCGGTGTCGGATCTTCCATGCCCGATGCCGAGTACGCCGAGGCGGGCGCGACGCTCCTGGGCGACGCATCCGACGTCTGGGCGAATGCCGAGCTCGTTCTGAAGGTCAAAGAGCCCATCGAATCCGAGTACGTTCATCTTCGCGAAGACCTGACGCTTTTCGCGTACCTGCATCTTGCCGCCGATCGCGCTCTGACACAGCGTCTCGTGGCCGAACGGGTCACCGCCATCGCGTACGAGACGGTGCAACTGCCCGGCGGAGGATTGCCGCTTCTCGCTCCGATGAGCGAGGTTGCCGGGCGACTGGCCCCGTTGGTCGGTGCCAACACACTGATGCGCTCCAACGGCGGCCTCGGGTTGCTGATGTCCGGAGTTCCCGGAACGCGCCCAGCGACCGTGACCATCATCGGCGGCGGTGTCGCCGGTGCGAACGCCGCTGTGATCGCCAGCGGGATGGGCGCCGACGTCACGATCTTCGACACCAACATCGCGCGACTGCGGATGCTGGATGACCACTTCGCCGGACGTGTGAAGACGGCCGCCTCCAACCCGCTGGATCTGCGCAGTGCCGTACTCGCCTCCGACCTGGTGATCGGCTCGGTGCTGATTCCCGGCGCCCGCGCACCCAAGCTCGTCACGAATGAGATGGTGTCGCAGATGCGCCCCGGCAGCGTCCTGGTGGACATCGCTGTCGATCAGGGTGGTTGCTTCGAGGACACCCGTCCCACCACGCACGACGATCCGACCTTCGCCGTGCACGACACCGTCTTTTATTGCGTAGCCAACATGCCCGGCGCCGTTCCCAATACGTCGACCTCAGCGCTCACCAATGCGACTCTCCCCTATATTCGCCAGATCGCGAGCCGGGGCTGGCGAGAGGCCCTTCGATCGGATGCCGCGCTGGCTGCCGGGCTCAACACCACCGGCGGAGCTGTGGTCAACGAGAGCGTCGCTGTTTCGCACGGCTGGGACTCCCAGCCGCTCGCGTCGGCGCTGTGACGCTCAGACGGCGCTGAG
Organism: Microbacterium wangyouchuni; assembly: GCF_054072595.1. Taxonomy (NCBI): domain Bacteria; kingdom Bacillati; phylum Actinomycetota; class Actinomycetes; order Micrococcales; family Microbacteriaceae; genus Microbacterium; species Microbacterium wangyouchuni. Next base: position 449,553 of record NZ_JBSVRM010000002.1, on the reverse strand, counting down.
CCCGGGAACGACCACCCGACGTGGTGAGGAGCCGTCGTGCAGCGCCCAGGCACGAGCCATATGGGTGTCGGCGTACGGCGGCAGCTCACGGCATCCGGCGAGAGAGCGTAATTCACTCGCGCACTCGGCGAGGATCAGCATCTCCCCCTCGCTGCGGACACGCTGCCATTGGGCGAACTGACGCTGCCAGCTTTCCGCGTCTCCAACCAGCACCGTCGGGGTTGACGGAGACGACATCGTTAGTGTGGATGAGTGATCCGTTGCCTGCTCCGCGAGACGGTCAACGACCGGACGCACATCGCAGTACGGAAAGGCGCTGCGCAGTGCCTCGGTCACACGGCGCACCGCGGGCGCGACGACCCCGACGATTCCTGCCGCCGGCGACCACAGCGAATCAGTGCTCGACTCGCGGGCTGGTGCGTGACCGTGAGCGGGCTCCGGCTGCACCCAAGCGATCTGCACCTCCCGTTCGTCGATGCGGCCGCGCCCGGCCGGACGGTCACGGTGGTAGCCGTCGTTGTCGCCGCCGGCTGCCAGGTGTTCCATCTTGGTACTCATCCGCAGCAGCAGGCGCTGCGGCAGCGCATCGACGACGCGAGAGATCTGACCGGATCCGCGCCCCGTCGCGATCACAACGGTGCAACCGCGCGCGGCGGATGAGCGCACCAGCTTCTCGAAGCGTTCGATGAAAACCTGCGCATACTCAACCGGAAATGATGCGGTCAACTGGTCCAGGTCATCGCACAGGACGAGTCCCGGAGGCGCAGCATCCCCCTCGCTTAGCGCCGTCAGGGCATCCCACGCCCGTTCGGAGTCTGCGGGAATCAGCATGGCGTGTGGGCTCTGGGCTGACAGAAGCCGGAGGATGCTCGACCGGCCGGAGCCGCTTCCTCCGATAACGGCGAGCCCTCGATCGGTTCCGGGCCGCAGCAGCATCGGCGACTGCCGTTGCCGTTCTGGTTCGTCGATGAGCCCCACCAACAGCGCGTCCGGTGCATCGTGGGAAGGAGTCAGCTCATCCAACGCGAGCATCTTCGGCAGCGGCGGCAGCCAAGGACTCGCCGGCTCGGCAGCCCCCGCCCACCGCGAGGCAGCGGCGCGCAGATCGTCCGCCCCGGTCAGCGCGATGCGCACGGCGAAAGCATCCGAATCTTGCGGACGCCGAATGAAAGCCAGACCTCGGGATGCTGCGCCACCGGGGAGGTCGGCAGCGTCGTCGGAGCCGATCACCAGCCGGCTGTCCGCGGCTTCCGTCACTCTCAGGCTCACGCGCAGCGGACAGTTCGCCGCCAGCGCGTCTTTGATCACACCGGCCGCGCGCTGCGTGCCCAGGATCAGATGCATCCCCAAAGCCCGTCCGCGCGCCGCGATGTCGGTGAAGACGGCGCCTAGATCCGGGTGCTCCTGCAGCAGCGCCGCGAACTCGTCGACCACGATCACCAGGCGAGCCAATCTGCCACCGGCTTCGGTGACATTTCGAGCGCCGAGCTCTGCGAGGATGGCCTCGCGGCGCCGGAGTTCCGCGGTCAGGCTCTCCACACCGCGTCTGGCGCCCTCCTCATCAAGATCGGTCATCACCGCGGCCACATGCGGCAGCGCTCGCAGCGGATCAAATGCCGTACCGCCCTTGAAATCCGCCAGAACGAATGCCAGCGTGTCCGGATCGTGCGCGGCAGCCATCGCCGCGATCCAGGTGACCAGCAGTTCGCTCTTTCCCGAGCCGGTCATACCTGTGACGATCGCATGCGGGCCGTCCTCAACGAGATCGAGGAACACGTCAGCGTTCTCGGTGCGGCCGACCGCGGCACGGAGCCCCGGCGCATCGTCGTGCGGCGGCGGTCGCAGTTGTGCCAAGGCCACGCTGTCGGGCAACTGGGCAACATCGCCCTCGCGATCCAGACTCGCGACCGCGAGAGCCTGGGCTTGCGCCATCGAAAGGCATTCCACCACGATCTCTTCGACACCCGCGGTGGTCCGCAGCCGCCCACGTTGGGGGCGTGTGCAGTCGATCACCGTCGTGATGCCCTCTGGCACGTCTGCGTCAGAATCGCATACCCACACGTGCGCAGCTGCATCTGGGGAGTCTCCGTCGCCGAGCATCACAGCGATCCGCCAGGCACCACGGCGGGGTCGACCGGCGTGCGGAAATCGCCCGAGTCCCAGCGGCCCGAGTCCGTCGCCGAGCAACGCGAGCTGCGACGGGGAAAAGCGCAAGCACAACTGCACCAGAAGAGCCCGCGCCGCGGCGGAGGCGAGAGGCAGCGGTCCGTGAAAGCAGACACCGCGCCGCATCGGGACGACCACCGGAACATCCTCGAGGTTCGCCGCCCGCTCGCGAAAGGCTCGCGCACGCTCGCTGTCGTCGCCGGTGACTCGCAATGCACTGGGGCGCGTGCCGGAGCCGACGACGAGCGCGGTGGTGTCGTCGATCGGTTGCAGATCACGCAGGGGCGGGTCCAGAATGCTCGCAGCCGCATCAGGGTGATTTCGCCGAAGTTCGCGCCGCTCCCGCAACTGCCGACGTCCCAGGTCCTGCTCGACGCGCCGCCAGGCAGCAACTGCGTCTTCGTCCGCGATGCGGCGATCACGACGCTTCGTGCGCAACCCGTCCAGCAGCGATGCCCCAATCATCAGCGGCCCCAGGGCTGCGAAGCACAGCGAGAAGATCGAACCGGTGATCAACCACAGCACGACGCCTGCGGCGATCGGCACGACAGCCGCCAACACCGGAATGGGCTGTTTGCGAGGCTCTGCGGCCGCGGGCGGCAGCATGATGGGTTCAAGGTCCATGCACCCATTGCACGACACCCGAACCGCACAGAAGCCGTTATCCACAACCTTCTGAGGCTATTTTCTCAACTACTCCGCTGTGGAGGAAGACTCGTCGATCGTGCTGATCTTCGCTGTTGCGGCATCATCCGCAGAAACAGCGCCGCCCGTACGCTCGACCTTGACGATGATCAGCGTGACGTTGTCTCGCCCGCCATTTTCCAAAGCCGCTGCGAGCATCGCGTCGACAGCCTTTGCCGGATCCGATTCCTCGCGCAGGAAATGCTGAATGCCGTAATCGGTGAGCTCTTTCGTCAATCCGTCCGAGCAGATCACAAAACGATCGCCGTCGAGCACCTCGATGCCCAGGTAATCCGGGGGTGTGAGTTCACTGGCACCGACTGCGCGCGTGATCACGTTGCTGTACGGGTGCCCGTCAGCCTCTTCTGGACTGAGGCGCCCGGAACTGATCAGCTCCTGAACCACAGAATGATCTGTCGTCACCTGCACAAGTCGCTCATCACGCAGCAGGTAGACGCGCGAGTCGCCGATGTTCAGCGACACCCATCGCGGTTCATCCATTGCCGCATCGAAGAACACTCCGGTCAGAGTGGTGCCCGTGCCCTCATCAGTGGTGTCCGGATGCGAGGCGATGTCTGCGACGGCGAGCTCAAGCGCCTTCTCGATCGTTGCGGTGGCGACTGTCCCGCCATCGACAATCTCTTGCAGCCGCGCGATCGTGCTCTGGCTGGCGATCTCGCCGCCGGCATGACCGCCCATACCATCAGCGACGACGAACAGCGGGAACTCGGCGAGGTACGCGTCCTGATTATTGTCACGCCGGTGGCCGGTGTCTGTGATTGCAGCCCAGTGCAGAATCACATCGTCATCATCGGTAACGCCAACGCGATACGTCTGCGTGGTCGTCTCAGACAAAGAAAGCCTCCGGGGTGAACGCGGCGAGTCGGGTGGCCGCAGGATACTCACACATCGTACTGGAACTGCGAAGCGTACGTTGTTCGGGACTGCGACGTGACCATGGGTTAACGCTATCGGAGTATCCGCCACGCAAGACGCAGGACTCTCGAACAAAGTCGAGAGTCCTGCGTCTCACAGTCTGAAGCGGTTAGCTCATCGAGCCGGCGGCTGCGTCGGATCCGCCGGCGGTGCCGGAGGCATCGGGGGTGCCGGCGGCGTCGTCGGAGGCTGCGGCGGGTCAGCCGGCGGCGGCGTCACGGGAGGAATGCCGGGAGCAGCAGCGGGAGGAGCCGAGGGCGGCGGCTGATATCCCGGCGCTGCAGGTGGCTGATATCCAGGAGCGGCGGGCTGCTGGTAGCCCGGAGCGGCCGGCGGCTGGTAGCCAGGAGCAGCACCGTATCCAGGAGCAGCACCGTAAGCGGGCGGAACCTGACCTGACGACTGCGCGGGGACGGCAACCCACTGGGTGCGGTCGCCAAAGAAAGCGTTAGCAGCCCAGGGAGCGGGAGGGATCTGCGTGTTCCAACGCGACTTGTCGAAGGCGTTGATTCCGAGCCAGACGATCGACAAGAAGATGTAGAGAACGACCCAGGCGCCCTCCTTCTGCAGCTTCTGGCCAACGCGGTAAGCCGCCAGAACCATCAGAACGGCCGCAGCGAGAATAATGATCTGTCCGATAACCGGAATCCAGCCCAGCACCGCAGATGCACCGATGCCGTACAGGATCAGCCAGGGGCTCATGTCGCCGAGCTTGAGGAAGATCATGCTGTTGTAGACCGGAACCCAGGCGCGCCACTTACCTTCGACGCCAGCCTTCTCGAAGATCTTCATCAGGAACAGCGACGACAACACGTAGCCAGCGACTGCGAACAGCAGACTGAGCAACACCGTGACGACGAGGATGCCCGCGGCCGCCCCTGTGGTGTCGTAGTAGTAAGAGTCCATTAGTCCCTCCAAGGAATGAGCAACGCATTCCACGTCGCGTCAATCACGATAGCGTGCCCGCGGGGCCGCTGCACGCATCATCGGCGTATGTCGGATCAGGAGTCGACGACAAGATCGAGCGCGATGCCATCGTCGCTCGGCCGGAAACGGAAGCCCCGCTCATCCCCCCAGTCGATGAGCGACTGCACGGAGCGTACCGACGGACGGGACTCAGCCAGCGCTCGAACGAGTTCGCCCTTGGCCTTCTTATTGAAGTGGTTGAGAGCGCGGCCGTGTTCGGTGACGACACGGACATAGGCGGATGCCGCACGCTGCGGCAGCGGACCGAGCGCGACGTAGGCCTCGCTGCGCAGGTCGAGGATGAACGCTGACTCCTCCATGGCCAGCGCGGCGGTGGTCGCGTCAGCCCAGAGCCTGCGCAATGGTGGAACACCCGGCAGGGATGCACCTGCTGCCAGTCGATAGCTGGGAATAGCATCGAGCGCTGCGACCGGTCCGAACGGTGCGGAGTGAATCAGCACATGACGCCCGAGCCATGCGCGGGCATCAGCGTCCAGGCCGGCAGCGTCCACCGCGTCGTACAGTACACCGGTGTAGCGATCGATGGCGGGCAGAGTGGGTGCCGAGCGGAGGGCCGCGTTGTGCCCGATATCGCCGAGCTGGCGCTCGCTGAGCTTGAGCACCCGGCGGGCCTCGAGCGGTTCCGCAGCCAGCGTGACGAGTGCTTCTACACAGGCTTCACGCTGGTCCGTGAGCGCCGAGAGAGCGAGGGAGGGCAGCGATAGCGGTGATCCGTCGCCCCCGGCACGCTTCGTTTCGGAGGGGGGAAGCAGAATTTTCATGATGTCCAGACGCGAAAGCGCCCGCCCTTCGACAGTGTCAGGGACCGGGAACCGGTATGAGTCGAAGAGCGGACGCGTCCGTGATTAGTCAGTTCAGGCGATGAGGGCGGCGTTACCGGCGACGATCGTCACCTGGTTGCGATCCATCGACAGGAAACCATCCTGAGCGTTGGCGAGCACCTTCGTGCCGTTCAGCTCGGTGATGCGAACCTGGCCCTCGGCCAGGATGGCCAGAATCGGTTCGTGTCCTGGCATGATGCCGATCTCACCCTCAACGGTCTTGGCGACGACGAGCGTAGCCTCTCCCGTCCAGACCTCCGCTTCAGCGGAGACGAGGCTGACCTTCAGCGAGCTAGCGCCGAGTGCCATGATCAGCCGTTCTCCTTCTGGATCTGAGCCCACTTCTCTTCGACGTCGCCGATACCACCGACGTTGAAGAATGCCTGCTCAGCGACGTGGTCGAAGTCACCCTTTGCGATGGCATCGAAGGACTCGATGGTCTCCTTGAGCGGAACCGTCGACCCCTCGACACCGGTGAACTTCTTCGCCATGTAGGTGTTCTGCGAGAGGAACTGCTGGATGCGACGTGCACGCGACACGACGATCTTGTCCTCTTCGGAGAGCTCGTCGACACCGAGGATCGCAATGATCTCCTGCAGTTCCTTGTTCTTCTGAAGGATCTGCTTGACCGTGGTCGCAACGCGGTAGTGGTCCTCGCCCAAGTAGCGGGGATCCATGATGCGCGACGTCGAGGTCAGCGGGTCGATGGCCGGGTACAGACCCTTCGACGCGATCTCACGGCTCAGCTCAGTCGTCGCGTCGAGGTGCGCGAAGGTGGTCGCCGGAGCCGGGTCGGTGTAGTCATCGGCCGGAACGTAGATCGCCTGCAGCGAGGTGATCGAGTGACCGCGCGTCGAGGTGATGCGCTCCTGGAGCAGACCCATCTCGTCGGCGAGGTTCGGCTGGTAGCCCACGGCCGAAGGCATGCGGCCCAGCAGCGTGGAGACCTCGGAGCCGGCCTGCGTGAAGCGGAAGATGTTGTCGATGAACAACAGAACGTCCTGCTTCTGCACGTCGCGGAAGTACTCCGCCATCGTCAGAGCCGACAGCGCGACGCGCAGACGGGTTCCCGGCGGCTCGTCCATCTGACCGAAGACAAGGGCGGTCTTGTCGAAGACGCCGGCCTCTTCCATCTCGTGGATGAGGTCGTTGCCCTCACGGGTGCGCTCACCGACACCGGCGAACACCGACACACCACCGTGATCCTGCGCAACACGCTGGATCATCTCCTGGATGAGGACGGTCTTGCCGACACCAGCACCACCGAACAGGCCGATCTTTCCACCCAGCACATACGGGGTGAGAAGGTCGATGGACTTGATGCCGGTCTCGAACATCTGCGTCTTCGACTCGAGCTGGTCGAAGTTCGGCGCCTGGCGGTGAATCGGCCAGCGCTCGGTGATCTCGATCTGCTCGCCGGGCTCTGCGTTGAGAACCTCGCCGATCACGTTGAAGACCTTGCCCTTGGTGACGTCGCCGACGGGAACCGAGATGGCCTCGCCGGTGTCACGCACTTCCTGGCCACGGACGATGCCGTCAGTGGGCTTGAGGGCGATGGCACGGATCAGGTCGTCACCGAGGTGCTGTGCAACCTCGAGCGTGATCTCAGTCGACTGTTCGCCGATCGTGATCGTGGTCTTCAGTGCGTTGTAGATGTTCGGAATCGAGTCGTGCGGGAACTCGATGTCGACAACCGGACCGTTGACGCGTGCGACGCGCCCGGCGACCGCGGTCGCCGGCTGGTCAGCCGTAGCGGTGGGGGTCATTTTCGTCTCTCTCCTGATGGTCTATTTGCTCGATGCGAGGGCGTCGGCGCCGCCGACGATCTCCGCGATCTGCTGCGTGATCTCCGCCTGACGCGCGTTGTTGCGCAGACGGGTGTAGTCGGTGATGAGCTTGTCGGCGTTGTCGCTGGCCGACTTCATTGCCTTCTGCGTCGCGGCCTGCTTGGCGGCCGACGACTGCAGGAGGGCGTTGAAGACCCGACTCTGGACGTACACCGGCAAAATCGCGTCGAGCACAGTCTCTGCATCCGGCTCGAAATCGTAGAGCGGATACAGCGCGGCGCTGGGCTCGGGAGTTTCAGCGTTCTCCACGATCTCCAGCGGGAGCAGACGGACCGTTTCCGGGCTCTGCGTCATCATGCTGACGAAGCGGTTGAAGACGAGGTGCAACTCGTCGACCCCACCGTCAGCACCGCCGCGCTGGAATGCCTCGAGCAGCGACGCCGAGATCTCCTCAGCAGTCTTGAACTGCGGAGTATCCGTGTCACCGGTCCACTCTGCAGCGGACTTGATGCCGCGGAACTGGAAGTACCCGACGGCCTTACGCCCGACGAGGTAGTAAACCGGTTCACTGCCCTGCGAGCGGATGAGCTCGCCCAGCTCCATCGCCTCACGCAGAATCTGGGAGTTGAAGGCACCGGCAAGGCCGCGGTCTGATGAGAAGACCACGACGGCTGACCGACGAATCGTCTCCGGCTCGCGTGTGAGTGGGTGATCGACGTCGGAGTACGTCGCGACAGCAGACACAGCCTGTGTGACCGCCCGCGCGAAGGGCGACGACGCGCGAACGCGCGCCATCGCCTTCTGAATGCGCGAAGCCGCGATGAGTTCCATCGCCTTCGTAATCTTCTTGGTCGTCTGAGCAGAAGAGATCTTCTGCTTGTAGACCCTGAGTTGAGCGCCCATGTTTTCAGTACCTCACGCGATTACGCGCGACGGCCCTTGACGATTTTCTCCTGGTTGATGTCATCCACATCAGCAGCGGAGTGCTCTTCATGGCCGACGGCGTCGATAGCCTGACCGTTGCCGCCACGGAACTCCAGGATGAACGAATCAACCTGCTTGTTCAGTTCGGCAGCCGTGTCGTCATCGAGAACGTTCGTCTCACGAAGAGTGTCGAGCACCTTCGTGTTGCGACGCAGGTGATCCAACAGTTCGCGCTCGAAGCGCAGAACGTCTTCGACCGCGATCGTGTCGAGCTTGCCATTGGTGCCCGCCCAGATCGAGACGACCTGGTCTTCCACCGGGTACGGCGAGTACTGCGGCTGCTTGAGCAGCTCAGTCAAGCGCGCACCGCGGTCGAGCTGACGACGAGAAGTCGCGTCCAGGTCGCTTGCGAACATCGCGAAAGCCTCGAGCGAGCGGTACTGCGCCAGCTCCAGCTTCAACGTTCCGGAAACCTTCTTGATGGACTTGACCTGAGCGTCACCACCGACTCGCGAGACCGAGATTCCCACGTCGACCGCCGGACGCTGGTTAGCGTTGAAGAGGTCGGACTGCAGGAAGATCTGGCCGTCGGTGATGGAGATCACGTTGGTCGGAATGTATGCGGAGACGTCGTTGGCCTTGGTCTCGATGATGGGAAGACCCGTCATGGAACCCGCACCGAGCTCATCGGAGAGCTTCGCGCAACGCTCGAGCAGACGCGAGTGCAGGTAGAAGACGTCACCCGGGTAAGCCTCGCGGCCCGGCGGACGACGCAGCAGCAGGGAAACGGCACGGTAGGCCTCAGCCTGCTTCGACAGGTCATCGAAGATGATGAGGACGTGCTTGCCGCCATACATCCAGTGCTGTCCGATTGCAGATCCCGTGTAGGGCGCAATGTACTTGAAGCCTGCCGGGTCCGACGCGGGAGCTGCGACGATCGTCGTGTACTCCATAGCGCCAGCATCTTCGAGCGCACCCTTGACGGAGGCGATCGTCGAGCCCTTCTGGCCGATGGCGACGTAGATGCAGCGAACCTGCTTGTTGGTGTCGCCAGACGCCCAGTTGTCCTTCTGGTTGATGATCGTGTCGATCGCCAGGGCCGTCTTACCGGTCTGACGGTCACCGATGATGAGCTGGCGCTGTCCGCGGCCGACCGGGATCATGGCGTCGATTGCCTTGATACCTGTCTGCATCGGCTCGTGCACGCTCTTACGCTGCATGACGCCAGGCGCCTGCAGCTCCAGCTCGCGGCGTCCCTCAGATGCGATCTCTCCGAGACCGTCGATGGGGTTGCCCAGCGGGTCGACGACGCGGCCGAGGTAGCCATCACCGACGGCGACCGAGAGGACTTCGCCGGTGCGGCGAACTTCCTGGCCAGCTTCGATACCGGAGAAGTCGCCCATGACGACCGTTCCGATCTGGTGCTCGTCGAGGTTCAGTGCGAGGCCCTGCGTGCCGTTGGCGAACGTGAGGAGCTCGTTCGCCATGACGCCGGGCAGGCCCTCGATGTGGGCGATGCCGTCAGCGGCGTCCACGACGGTGCCGACTTCGGTTGCTGCCGGGCCGGTGGGCTCGTACGCAGCGGCGAAGTCCTTCAGCGCGTCACGGATGACGTCGGGGCTGATCGATAGTTCTGCCATTGTCTTCCCTTTGTATTGAGAGAGTCTGCGCGGTTCCCCGCGCGAAGTCGTATTAGCCCGCGAGCTTCTGTCGAAGTTCGGCGAGCCGCGCGGAGATGCTGCCGTCGATGACGTCGTCGGCGACCTGCACACGCAGTCCGCCCACAACTGTGGGGTCGATGACCTGGTTGATCGAGATCTGTCCGTCGTAGCGCTGCGACAGCGCCTCGCCGAGACGAGTCCGCTGCGCAGCAGTCATCGCTGTTGCCGTGTGCACCGTGGCGACGATGCGTCCGCCCTGCGCCGAAACGATCTTCATCGCCCGGTTCAGAAGCTGACGTACCCTTCGGCCGCGAGGCTGGAGAACCAGCGACGAGGCGATCAGCGTGGTCGCCGTAGAGGCCTTGCCCGCAATGAGCTTGTCGACCAGAACCCGCTTGGCGCCGTTGTCGCCCATCCGTCCGCCGAGCGCAAGCTCGAGTTCCGGGTTGGCGGCGATGACACGAAGGAAGGAGAACAGCTCCCCCTCCACGTCTGCCTGAGGCTCAGCGATGACCGCAGCACGGATCGCGAGTTCCTCGATGCCGGCGATAAGCCCATCCGCATCAGACCAGCGCTGTCCCACGGCAACGGCAAGCACCTGACGGGTCGCCTCTGACGCGGTGCTGAAGACAGATGCCACCATCTGCTCCCGCAAACCTGCTGGAGCAGCCGGATCGGCAAGCGCGCCGCTCAGCTGCCCCGACTCCCCCACCAGACGCGCCACGGTGAACAACTCACCGGCCGTGTCGAGGGTGATGCCCTTCGCCTGAGCGAGGGCCGCAGTCGAAGCTTCGAGTGCCTGAGTGGTCGCGCTGCCCATTACTTGGCCGCCTTGTCTGCTGCCTCGAGGTCTGCGAGGAAACGGTCGACAACAGCGGATGCCCGAGCATCGTCGGAGAGAGTCTCCCCGACCACGCCACCGGCAAGGTCGATCGCGAGGGTTCCGACCTCAGAGCGCAGCTGGACGAGTGTGGTCTCACGCTCGGCCTGGATCTGTGCGTGGGCGAGAGCCGACACACGTGCTGCCTCAGTAGTCGCGGTCTCTTTGGCCTCGGCGACGATCTTCTTGCCGTCCTCACGGGCGGCCTCACGGATCTCGCCGGCTTCGGTACGCGCCTCAGCAAGCTGACGCGTGTACTCCTCGAGAGCCGCCTCCGCCTCCTTCTGAGCTTCGTCTGCCTTCGCGATGTTGCCTTCGATGGCCGCGGAGCGCGCGTCGAGCACCGTCGCCAGCCGGGGAAGAGCCACCCGCCAGACCACGACGAAGATGATGATGAAACACACAAGCGACCAGATGATGTCGTAACTCGCTGGGAGCAGCGGGTTACCGACTTCGCCATCGGCCGCGAGAGTGACAAGAGCGTTCAGCATCCTGTCTCCTTATTCTCGAGTCGCGAGCGGCGGGGTCAGATTGCGGCGAAGATGAACGGCGTGGCGATGCCGATGAGCGCGAGGATCTCGATGAATGCGACACCGATGAACATCGTGGTCTGCAGTCGTCCAGCAAGCTCAGGCTGACGCGCGGTGGCTTCGATGGTCTTGCCGATCATGATGCCGAGGCCGATAGCCGGGCCGATCGCTGCCAGACCGTAACCGACGGTTGCGATGTTACCCGTGATCTGCGCGAGAACTGTCGTAGCGTCCACTGGTTATTTCCTTTCGTAGGGCGAGCATCCGATTGGATGCTCGTCAGTGCTCTTCTGCGACTGCGAGCTGGATGTAGACCGCAGTCAGGATTGTGAAGACGTATGCCTGGAGAACGTAGACGAAGGTCTCGAACAGAGTGAATGCGAAACTCAGTCCGAAGGTTCCGATAGCGAACGGCGTGAGCCAGTTCATGCTCAGCAGGAAGAAGTGCGTGGCCGAGAAGAACAGCACGAGCATCATGTGCCCGACGATCATGTTCAACAGCAGTCGCAGGAACAGCGAGACCGGTCGCGCGATGAAGGTGGAGATCAATTCCACGAGGGCGATGATCGGCACAAGGTAGACGGGAACGCCGCTCGGTACGAGCGAGTTCTTCAAGAAACGCAGTCCACCGTGCTTGCGGATTCCTGCGTAGATGAACACCACATAGGCGACCAACGCCAGCATCAGAGGAACTCCGGCGACGGAGGTTCCGGCGATGTTGATGCCGGGGATGATGCCGGTGAGGTTCATGAACAGGATGCCGAAGAACATCGTCGTGAGAATCGGAAGGAAGCGCTTGCCGTCCTTCTCGCCGAGGACCTGGTAGGCGACCTGCTCGCGGACGAATCCGAAGAAGAGCTCGATCACACTCTGGAAACGACCAGGAACAACCTTCAGACGTCGTGTTCCGATGAGGAGCACGAGCACCAGCACCACAGTTGCGATGACCTGCGCGAGGTTGATCCGGGTGAACTCGAACGCCGTTCCCTCAAAGAAGAGGGCGGGAGGGAAAAAATCACCAATCGACGGCGGGTGGAACTGGTTATCGTCGGCGGCCAGCAAGACCGCACTCGCGTAAGTCAACGGATCGACTCCTGCTTCTCGCGTGGGATGGACCCAACGCATCGGGAGGTGAGAAAAAGGTCCCTGCAGGGCCTGGGTTTCACCGCCAGACAACTTCCACAAGGTGACTCAAACACTCTATCAAAAACTCCGAGTGCTTCAGTACGCCGGGCCGCATCATGCTTCCGGATCCACTTCCGGCAGCGCCACATCGGATGCCGCGGGGATGCGAATCTTGCGCATCACCACCAGGTCAACAGCCAGTGAGGCAACCGCTGTGGCGACCAGCGATATGTAGAAGACCAGCGGTACGACCCACGCCAGCTGCGACAGCACGAGCAGGAGTACGACCACGAGCACGAACTTGAGCAGCCACGCACCCATGACGATTCCGAAGAAAGCCTGCAGGAACGCCGGCTTTCCATACCAACGGTTCGCGAACAGAATGCTCGCTGCCGTCAACGCAGGGAAGATCACACCCACGAGCGCACCGACCACGCCGCTCCACAGCCCCGGTCCCCCAGCCACCAGGAAGCCGACAACAGCGGCAATCAGCAGCGCGGCCCCGCCGATGCTCATCCCCCAGATGAGGGCGGCACGAAGGACGGGTGTACTTGAGACGGTGACGTTGTTCATCAGTTGTTCTCCGGTTGAGCTTTTCGCGTTTCGGGATGCGAGGGAAGCAGGGTGACAATCAGGCAGGCTGCGATGCCGATCACGCCGAACGCCACGCCGAGCAGATATTGACCGGGCCAGTCCTCCCGCGTTCCGACGTACATCAAGAGCACGGCGAGCGAGATGACCGCCGTCCAGGCATAAAAGATGAGCACGGCATCGCGGTCGCGGTGCCCGAGATCGAGCATCCGGTGGTGCAGGTGCTTGCGGTCCGGCGAGAACGGGGATTTGCCCGCGCGCATCCGTCGGAACACGGCCAGTCCGAAATCGAGCAGTGGCAGCATGACGACCACCAGCGGGAGCAGAATCGGGATGAATGCACCGAGCAGCTGCGAGCGGCCGAACTCTTCCGGGTCCATCGCCGCCGAAGACATCTGCCCGGTCAGCGAGATAGCAGCTGTCGACATCAACAGGCCCATCACGAGTGCGCCGGAGTCGCCCATGAACAGCTTCGCCGGGCTCCAGTTCAACGGCAGGAAGCCGAGGCACGCGCCGATGGCGACCGCTGCGAGAAAGGATGCCAGGTTGAAGTAGCTGCTGGCACCGGTGTCGCGCGTGAGGATGTACGAGTATGCGAAGAAGACACTGTTCGCGATGAGACAGACGCCCGCGACCAGTCCGTCCAGGCCGTCGATGAAGTTGACGGCGTTCATGACGATCACAATGGCGAACATCGTCACGGCGATGCTCAACCAGCTCGAGAAGATGATCATGTCGCCCAGCGGCAGCGCCAGGATCTGCAGCCCACCCACCACGGTGATGATCCCCGCCGCCAGGAACTGCGCGCCGAGTTTGATCATCCAGTCCAGGTCCCACAGGTCATCGATCACGCCGATGACGGCGATCAGCAGTGTTGCCCCCAGCACTGCCCACATCGTCTGCGGCGGCACCCACATGATGCTGAAGAACGGGTTGGCCGAGGAGACGCCGATCGCAGCAGCGATTCCGAGGAACATCGCCACGCCGCCCAACCGCGGCGTCGGCGTGGTGTGCACGTCCCGTTCCCGGATGCCCGGGTAGAGCTTGAAGCGCAGGCTGAGCTGCCAGACGACCCACGACATCACGAGCGTGATGGTCGCGGTCAGGATGATGGTGAAGAGGTACTGCTTCACGCCGCGCCGTCCGGCGAGGGTTCCGGTTCCAGCAGCTCGCCCAGCACTGCTTCCAGACGCTGCCGCGAGATCGCCCCCTCGCGCAGGACACGCACGCGCGGCTCGGAATCGTCATCGGCGCCACGGCGTACAAGAGAGGTCGCATCGATGATCGTCGAGGCGACGCCGCTCTGGCTGAAGCCGCCATCGAGGTATACCGCGACGCTGTCCGTCAGCATCCGCTCGGCGTCGACCGCTGACACAGCGGCATCCTTACCGGTCAGATTCGCACTCGACACTGCCAGCGGGCCGGTCTCTGCCAACAGCTCCAGGGCCAGATGCAGATCCGGCATCCGTACGGCGACCGTGCCGAGTGTGTCGCCAAGGTCCCAGGACAGTGATGGCTGGGCGGGCAGGATGATGGTCAGTCCGCCCGGCCAGAATTCGTCGACGAGTCGCTGCACGGGCTCGGGAATCTCCTCCACCAGCGCGGCGAGAGCCGATTGACTGGCGACAAGAACCGGCGGCGGCTGATTGCGTCCACGCCCCTTCGCATCGAGCAGTCGTTGCACGGCCGCGGGCGTGAAAGCATCGGCCGCGAGGCCGTAGACGGTGTCGGTGGGCAGGACGATGAGCTCGCCGCGCGCGATCGCCTGACGAGCATGGCGCATTCCGGCAAGTAGCTGCGCCTCATCGTGGCAATCGAAGACAGAGGACATGACCCCAACAGTCTACGTGCACCGGCCGGACGGGCCGTTCTCGGTGTCAGGGGCGAAGCGCCGTCGTGGCACGATCACGCTGGGTGAGATCACGGTGCGTCGTCGGTGCCCGCCAGGAGTCGGCGGCAAGCAGATCGCGAATCTGCTCCCCCTGTAGTTCGCCGTGTTCGATCACCAGGAGCCCACCGGGTCGAAGCAGGCGCAGCGCCCGCGTGCTGAGCACACGCACGATGTCCAATCCGTCGGGCCCGCCATAAAGCGCCAGCGCGGGGTCGAACAATCGCACCTCAGGATCACGAGGAATCGCATCATCCGGAACGTATGGCGGGTTGGAGATCACCACCGCAGCCGTCCCATCGAGTTCGGGCAGCGTATCGGCCAGATCGCCCTGGACGAGCGTGAGGTTATCCGCTCCAGCGGTATTTCGAGCGGCCCAGGCATGTGCATCCGGGGAGAGCTCCACAGCGAAGATCCTGGAATGAGCGACCTCGGTGGCCATGGCCAGAGCAATCGCGCCGCTTCCTGTGCACAGGTCGACGCCGATGGGCTCGGGATCCGGAGCATTCAGCAGAGCGTCGATCGCGAACTGGGCGACTGTTTCTGTCTCCGGCCGCGGCACGAACACTCCGGGTCCGACGGCCAGTTCGAGGTGGCGAAATGGTGCGATCCCGGTGAGGTGCTGCAGCGGCTCTCGTCCAGCGCGCCGCGAGATCAGGGGTTCGAGGTCCGAAATATTGCGCTCGCTCATGGTGTCGCCGCGGATGATCGCCGCCTGTACTTCGCCGCGGCGGAGTCCGAGCACGTGCGCTGCGAGCAGCTCCGCATCCACGAGCGGGTCAGGGACGCCTGCGCGTGCGAGTTCCTCGGCGGCGGAGCGTACAACGGCGGCGACGGATGGTTCGGGCATCCTTCCAGCGTACGGCCCACCCGTGCGGCTGCGTCACATTGCCCCACAGCTGCATCGACTCGCATAGGCTTTGTCACGCACCGTTTCTCGGACGAAGGGCCACATCATGAGCGGCATCCATTCAGACATCACGACGGCCTTCGGCAACACGCCACTGGTCCGCCTGAACCACCTGACCGAGGGCCTCGGCGCCACAGTCCTCGTCAAACTCGAGTCCTACAATCCGGCCGGGAGTGTCAAAGACCGCATCGGCATCGCGATGGTCAACGCCGCCGAGGCATCGGGCGAGCTCAAGCCCGGTGGCACCATCGTCGAATCCACCAGCGGCAACACCGGCATCGCACTGGCCATGGTGGGAGCGGCCCGCGGCTATCGTGTCATCCTCACTATGCCGGCATCCATGTCGAAAGAGCGTCGTGTGCTGCTGAAGGCCTTCGGCGCGGAGATCGTGCTCACCGACCCGACGACGGGAATGAGTGGAGCGATCGAGGAGACCAAGCGCATCGTCGCCGAGACTCCCGGGGCTGTGTGGATCCGCCAGTTCGAGAACGCGGCGAACCCGCAGATCCACCGCGAAACCACCGCGCAGGAGATTCTTCGCGACACGGACGGCAACGTCGACATCCTGGTCGCTGGAATCGGCACCGGCGGCACTGTCACCGGAACCGGCCAGGCGCTCAAGAAGGCCAATCCCAACGTCATCGTGGTCGCCGTCGAACCCAAGGACTCCCCTGTTCTCACCGAGGGGCACCCGGGGCCGCACAAGATTCAGGGCATCGGCCCGAACTTCGTCCCTGATGTCCTCGATCGCGATGTTCTCGATGAGGTCATCGCCGTCGAGTTCGACGAATCGCTGCGACTGGCCCGAGAACTGGCGTCCAAGGAGGGTCTGCTAGTCGGAATGTCCTCCGGTGCCGCATTGTCGGCCGCGCTGCAGGTTGCCGCGCGACCGGAGAACGCTGGCAAGACCATCGTTGCGATCATGCCCGACACCGGCGAGCGTTACATCTCCACGGCACTGTTCGAGGACCTGCGCGAGAGTTGAGCACGTGATCGGTCGAATGCGCGAGGACGTCGCCGCTGCGCGCCTTCGCGACCCTGCTGCACGATCCGGCGTAGAGATCGGCCTGCTCTATCCCGGTCTCCACGCCGTTTGGGCGCATCGGGTCTCGCACCGCCTGTGGCGTCGGCGGCTGCGCTTCCTGGCGCGTGCGAACTCGCAGTTCGCGCGCTGGATGACCGGGATTGAGATTCATCCCGGCGCGAAGATCGGGCGACGCTTCTTCATCGACCACGGCTCAGGAGTCGTGATCGGCGAGACTGCCGAGATCGGCGATGACGTGATGCTGTATCACGGGGTGACGCTGGGCGGCCGTACGCAGGATGACACCGGCAAACGGCATCCGACGCTCGCGAACGGTGTTGTCGTGGGCGCTGGCGCGAAGATCCTCGGCCCGATCACTGTCGGACGCAACACCGTGGTCGGTGCGAATGCCGTAGTGACCAAGGATGCCCCACAGGACAGCATCCTCGTCGGTGTCCCGGCGCGTGCTCGCAGACGCGGTGGTCGCGACGATTTCAGTTCTCTGCGGATCGCCGCCGACTACTCGATTTGAGCGGTCAGCGCCCGGGGCGCTGGACTACTTTGCGCTTGAGGAAAATCAGCGGCAGCAATACCGATCCCAACGCGGTGATCACCCAGACGATGACGGCGCCCAGAATCCACGACACGATTCCATTGATGCGCAGGCCGCCGATCGGCAGCAGAACAACCACAATCAGTGCGACGAGCGTCGAGATGATGCCGATCCCGCCCAGCAGCACGGGAGCGTAGCGGTCGGCGAGTTTACTGATCCACGGACTCAGCACGCTCTGCAGGATCGTGAAGATCACGATGCACACAACGAATCCCCACCACTTGTTCCACTCGATCTCAAAGCCCTCGAGCGCGAAATCGGCGACGATGAGCCCGATGCCGGCGGAGATGAGGAACATCAGTGTGCGCAGCAGAAATGTGATCACGACCTGATCATAGTGCTGCCGGCGCGGTACGAGTCAGGACTCTGAGCCGATGGCCGCGAGGCGCGCTTCCTCGTCAGCGTGAATCGCGCTCTCGATGATCGGGTCAAGAGCCCCGTCCATCACCTGATCAAGGTTGTATGCCTTGAAGCCCGTCCGGTGATCGGCGATCCGGTTCTCCGGGAAGTTGTAGGTGCGGATGCGCTCCGAGCGATCCATCCCGCGGATCTGCGACTTGCGTGCATCAGATGCCGCGGCATCCAATTCCTCTTGCCGCTTGGCGAGAATACGAGCACGCAGTACGCGCATACCGGCCTCGCGGTTCTGCAGCTGAGATTTCTCGTTCTGCATCGAGACGACGATGCCGGTCGGCAGATGGGTGATTCGCACTGCGGAGTCGGTCGTGTTCACCGACTGACCACCCGGGCCCGAGGACCGGTACACGTCGATCTTGAGGTCGTTCTGGCTGATCGCGACCTCTTCCGGCTCATCAACCTCGGGAAAGACCAGCACGCCGGTCGTCGAGGTGTGAATGCGCCCCTGTGATTCGGTGGCGGGCACTCGCTGCACACGATGCACCCCACCCTCGTACTTCAGATGAGCCCAGACGCCCTGGGAAGGATCCGTAGACGATCCCTTGATCGCGATCTGCACATCCTTGTAGCCGCCGAGGTCGGACTCGTTGTGCTCGAGCAGCTCGGTCTTCCACCCCTTGTGGGCGGCGTACTGGATGTACATGCGCAAGAGGTCGCCGGCGAAGAGGGCGCTTTCGGCGCCGCCCTCACCGCCCTTGATCTCCAGGATCACGTCGCGTGCGTCGTCCGGATCGCGTGGGATCAGCAGACGGCGAAGCTTCTCCTGCGATTGCGCCAGCCCTTCTTCCAGAACCGGCACTTCCTCGGCGAATGCCTCGTCCTCCTTGGCGAACTCGCGCGCAGCCTCGAGATCAGCGGATGCCGCGACCCATGCGTCGTGCGCTGCGACGATCTTGCTCAGCTCGGCGTATCTCCGGTTGACCCGTTTCGCGCGGGCGGCGTCGGCGTGCACCGCCGGGTCGGAGAGTTCCTCCTGCACCCGGCGGTGCTCCTCGATCAGTGCTTGAACCGAATCGAACACGCCTCTGCTCCGCTCAGTTCGCGATCAGCGGATGTTGTTCTCATGGCTGTGGCTGGAGCCACCGGCCACCGGAGCAGGCATCGACTTCTGCATCTGCACGAGGAACTCGACGTTCGACTGCGTCTCCTTGAGCTTGCCGAGTACGACTTCCAATGCCTGCTGCTGATCAAGGCCCGCAAGCGCGCGACGCAGCTTCCAGGTGATCTTGACCTCGTCGGCCGAGAGCAGCATCTCTTCGCGACGCGTAGACGATGCATTGATGTCGACGGCCGGGAAAATGCGCTTGTCTGCCAGCTGGCGCGACAGGCGCAGTTCGCTGTTGCCGGTGCCCTTGAACTCTTCGAAGATGACCTCGTCCATCTTGGAGCCGGTCTCGACGAGCGCAGTGGCAAGGATCGTAAGCGATCCGCCGTTCTCGATGTTGCGAGCAGCACCGAAGAAGCGCTTCGGCGGGTAGAGCGCTGCGGCGTCGACGCCACCGGAGAGCACGCGGCCCGAGGTGGGAGTTGCGATGTTGTACGCGCGACCCAGGCGGGTGATCGAGTCAAGCAGAACGACGACGTCGCGACCCAGCTCGACGAGACGCTTGGCGCGCTCGATGGCGAGTTCAGCAACCGTTACGTGGTCCTCTGCGGGGCGGTCGAAGGTCGAGGCGATGACCTCGCCCTTCACAGTGCGCTCCATATCGGTGACCTCTTCAGGGCGCTCGTCCACGAGGACGACCATGAGGTGCACCTCAGGGTTGTTCTGCGAGATGGCATTGGCGATCTGCTGCAGGACGATCGTCTTACCGGCCTTGGGAGGCGCGACAATCAGGCCGCGCTGACCCTTGCCGATCGGAGCGACCAGGTCGATGATGCGCTGGGTCAGCTTCTCAGGAGCCGTCTCCAGACGCAGGCGCTCCTGGGGGTAGAGGGGGGTGAGCTTGCCGAACTCCACGCGGGTGGCCGCGTCGTCGACGGACAGGCCATTGATCGAGTCGACCTTCACCAGTGCGTTGTACTTCTGACGCCCCTGCTGCTCGTTCTCACGAGGCTGCTTGATCGCACCGACGATCGCGTCGCCCTTGCGCAGGTTGTACTTCTTCACCTGGCCGAGCGAAACGTAGACGTCGCTGGCGCCGGCGAGATAGCCGGTGGTGCGGACGAAAGCGTAGTTGTCGAGAACGTCGAGGATACCGGCGATCGGGATCAGCACGTCGTCCTCGCCGACCTCGGTCTCGAACTCGTCGGAGGTCCCGTTGGTGCGGCGCTTGTTGCGCTGACGCCCCCGGCTGTTGCTGTTGGCGTTGTCGTCGTCGGAGCTCTGCTGCTGGTTGTCGCTGCCGCCGTTCTGGCTGCGACCACGGTTGCGGTTGCGGTTGCGACCACGGCCACGGCCGGAGCCCTCTTCGCCGTCACTCGAATCGGAGTTGTTGTCTGCGGAGTCCGACTTGTCGGAATTCTCAGCCGAGTCGGACTGCACCGACTTCTCGCCGGAGCCGGCCTTCTCGGATGACACGCTTTCAGCGGACTTCGCGTCTGCGCCGGACTTGTCTGCGCCGGACTTGTCTGCGTCAGCCTTGTCCGCGTCAGCCTTATCAGCGCCCGACTTGTCAGCGTCAGCTTTGTCGGCGTTCGACTTGTCAGCGCTCGCGCCCTTGGTAGTCCTGCGACCACGGCCGCTCTTGGCGGCCGGGGCTGATTCGGTGCTCGCATCGGCACCGGTGTCGTTCGACTCACTCGCTGTCGCGTCGCCCGCGTCAGCCTTGTCGTTCGTGCTGGACTCGGCAGTTGCGTCGCTGGCAGCATCTGCCTTCTTGCGACGGCCGCGGGCCGGAGCCTTCGGTGCCTCAGCTGGTGCGTCGACCGATTCCGCTGCTGCGGGTGCAACTGCTGCGTCGTCCGACGCAGCGGCGGCTGCAGCAGGTGCCTCTTCAGTCTTCTTGGCACGGCTGCGACGCGGGGTCTTCGCCTTCGGCGCAGCCTCGGCCGCAGCAGCTTCAGCAGCCGGAGCAGATTCAGCCGGCGCGGATGCCGCCTCAGCGGAGGCCGCTTCGGCTTCCTGCTTGGTCTTCGCTGCCGCCGTGGCGGTCGTCGCCCGGCGCGGCGCGCGCTTGCGCGGCGGAGCTGTTGTCTCGGCGGTTACGGTCTCGGCGACGGGTGTTGCCTGGTCGTTCTGGGTCTCGGAGAAATTCTCCACGAGTACTCCCTCATATGTCGTGGGAAATGAGCATGTCTCGCGCACAACGGGTGCTGCGCGCGATCGCACGGGTAGACGCTCGGCGCCCACCAGCCAGAACAGTGAAGCAGTTCTGGGGGTTGCGTGCGGATCTCGCAGAATTGCGATGGGGGCCAGATTCACGAAATTACGTGGAGCCCTCCGCTCGTTCCCTTACTGTACCACCACGCACGTCGACGGCCAGCATGAGAGCATCCCACGGGGTGTCGGCGATGGATTCGGCCAGCTCCACTGCGAACTGGCGGTTGCCTGGCCCATCGGCGAGAACGAGAACGCTGGGTCCTGCCCCGGAGACGACGGCGGCGAATCCAGCCGCACGCAGCGCCATGACGAGCTTGTGCGTCTCCGGCATCGCCTCTGCCCGGTAGTCCTGGTGCAGTCGATCCGCCGTCGCGTCCAGGAGCAGCTCCGGGCTCTGCGTGAGAGCTGCGATCAACAGCGCGGAGCGAGAAACATTGAACACGGCATCCTCACGCGACACATGCGGAGGCTGCAGCGAACGAGCAAGGCTCGTCGACATGGTCTGCTCCGGCACCAGGACGAGTGGCGCAACGCCACGGTGCACCAGCAACTTCTTGTGCTGCGGGCCGCGCTCTCCTGTCCAGGCGATCGTCAGACCTCCGAACAGAGCCGGTGCGACGTTATCGGGGTGCCCTTCCAGCTCAGTCGCCAAGCGGAGCAGGTCGGCGTCGGTGAAGTCGACCTCGCCAGCAAGAAGCCCCTTAGCTGCCAGCACGCCGGCCGTGACCGCTGCGCCGGATGACCCGAGTCCGCGCCCGTGCGGCACACCGTTGTGTGCGACGATGCGCACGCCGGGCATATCGCGTCCAGCATCCCGGTAGACATGCGCCATCGAGCGAACGATGAGGTTCGATTCGTCTCGCGGAATCTCGGATGCCCCGGAGCCGGTGACTTCGATCTCGATCCGGTCGTCCGACAGCGCGGACACCGTGAGTTCGTCGTAAACGCTGAGTGCGAGTCCGAGCGTGTCGAAGCCCGGTCCGAGATTTGCGCTCGTGGCCGGCACCTGCACCTGGACGGTGCGCCCCTCGACAAGCTCGGGGTCCGAAACCGCCATCACTCGCCTTCCACGCGCAGTACGGACACGACTCGGTCGACGACCGAACTGGCCGCCAGCGCCGCAACAGCGTCACTCAGAGCCTGCTCGGGCGCGCGGTGCGTACCGATGATCAGGCGGGCGGTGGGGTCAGATTCTGACTCGATCGTCTGCACGAGTGTGGCGACCGAGACACCGCCCTCGCTGAGGATGCCGGCAATCGTGGCGAGCACGCCCTGCTGGTCGGACACTTCGAGGGTGATCTGGTACCGGGTGATGACATGACCGATCGGCACCGTCGGCAGGTTCGCCCGCGTGGACTCCCCCACGCCGACACCTCCGGCGATATGACGGCGCGCAGCGGAGACGACGTCACCGAGCACAGCGGACGCGGTCTGCACGCCGCCGGCACCGGCGCCATAGAACATCAGCGAGCCGGCCGCTTCTGCTTCCACGAACACGGCGTTGTTCGCCCCGTGCACCGTGGCGAGTGGATGCGTGCGCGAGACCAGTGCCGGGTACACACGGACCGAGATCGACTCGGTGGCATCAGTGGTGATGCGTTCGCACACCGCGAGCAGCTTGATGACGAATCCGGCAGCACGTGCCTCTTCGATCATCGAGGGCGTGACCTGGGTGATGCCCTCACGGTGCACCGCTTCCAGAGGAACCGTGGTGTGGAACGCGAGGGATGCCAGAATCGCCGCCTTCTGCGCGGCGTCGAAGCCTTCGACATCTGCGGTCGGATCTGACTCCGCGTAGCCGAGCCGCTGTGCGTCAGCGAGCACCTCGTCGAAGTCGGCTCCCTCGGAGTCCATCCGGTCGAGGATGTAGTTCGTGGTGCCGTTGACGATTCCCATCAAACGCACAACCCGGTCTCCGGCCAGCGAATCGCGCAGCGGACGGATGATCGGGATCGCACCGGCGGCGGCGGCCTCGTAGTGCACCGAAGCGCCCACCTGGTCGGCCGCTTCGAACAACTCAGTGCCGTGCGTTGCCAGCAGAGCCTTGTTGGCCGTGACAACATCGGCACCGGAGTTCAGCGCGGTCAGAATGTTGGTGCGGGCAGGCTCGATACCACCCATCAGCTCGATCACAATGTCGCTTCCGACGATCAGGCTCTCGGCATCCGTGGTGAACAGCTCCTTCGGGAGGTCCACATCACGCGGAGCATCGACATCGCGTACCGCGATACCGGCGAGCTCCAGAGATGCACCGGCACGGTCCGCCAGTTCGGCTCCGTGACGCAGCAGCAGGTCGGCGACCTGGGAGCCGACGGCACCGGCGCCGAGCAACGCCACCCGAAGCTTTCGATACTCCGCTGTGTTGTTCCCCTGAGCCGCATCGCTGTGTGCAAGGTCGGTCATCGTGCTCCTTCATTCGTGCTGATCCCGGTGTCCCGCGCGAGAAGATCTTCCAGGCTCTCGCCGCGCACGATGACGCGGGAAGTGCCGTCTGCGACCGCGACGACCGCGGGACGAGGGACGTGATTGTAGTTATTGGACAGCGAAGCGCAGTAGGCGCCGGTCGCCGGAACGGCCAGTAGGTCTCCTGGGGCGATGTCGCCGGGGAGATACTCGTGGTCGACGACGATGTCACCGGATTCGCAGTGCTTGCCGACGACACGGGCCAACACGGCATCCGCCGCGCTGAGACGCGAAGCGACGCGAGCCGAATATTGCGCGCCATACAGAGCCGGTCGCGCGTTGTCGCTCATTCCGCCGTCGACGCTGACATACAGCCGGCTCCCGCGCTCCAGTCGCACGTTCTTGGTCGTGCCCACTTCGTAAAGGGTGACGCCGGCAGTGCCGATGATCGCTCGCCCTGGTTCAAAAGCGAGCTGCGGCATCGGAATGCCGCGTGCCGCACATCCCTCGGCGACCGTTTCGACGATCTCTGCGGCGAGCTGCTCAATCGGTGTTGGATCATCGGCACCCGTATAGGCGATTCCAAAACCACCGCCGAGGTTCAGCAGCGGGGCATCGCCGCTGGCGAGGAGCTTCGCGTGCAGTTCCAGCACGCGCGATGCTGATTCCCTGAATCCGGCGACGCCGAATATCTGCGAGCCGATGTGGCAGTGCAGTCCCAGAAATTCCAGGCTCGGCAGAGCGCGGATGCGTGCGACTGCGGTTTCGGCGTCCGTCAACGGCATGCCGAATTTCTGGTCCTCGTGGGCGGTCGCGAGGAAGTCATGCGTCTCAGCGTGCACGCCGCTGTTCACTCGCACCAGCACGCGCTGCACAGCGCCGCGCTGCGCGGCGGCCGCCGCGACCCGCTCGATCTCGATCGCACTGTCGATGATGATCGACCCGACGCCGACCTCTACGGCCCGTTCGATCTCGGCGAGCGACTTGTTGTTGCCGTGGAACCCGATACGTGCAGGCTCCACGCCGGCTGCGAGGGCGATCTCCAACTCCCCGCGCGTGCAGACGTCGACGTTGAGGCCCTCCTCGGTCACCCAGCGTGCGACCGCTGTGGACAGGAAAGCTTTGCCGGCGTAATAGACGCGCGCACTCGTCCCGTGTGCGGCGGCAGATTCGGAGAATGACGTGAAGAATGCGCGTGCGCGGCTGCGGACTTCCAACTCGTCGAGTACGAGCAGAGGGGTGCCGTACGTCCGCGCCAATTCTGTCGTTGTCATCCCCGCGATCGTCAGTGCACCGCTGTCGTCGCGGGCTGCTGATTTGGGCCAAACCAGTGGCGCCAAAGAGTTGGCGTCCTCTGGCTCTACAAGCCATTCCGGGGCGAGCGATTCTGCGTGAGACAGCACAGAGCACCAATCGTGGAGGGAATCCTCGGGCCAGATCACGCCAATCGAGGTTGCCCCGATTCTAGAGCAACGGCGCGCGCCGACATGCATCCGCAAGTCCCTCCTCGACACACACGATCATTCATTACGGTGAAGGCATGCCCAACACGCACACAACGGAATCCGAGCACAGCGACAAGGCTGGCGGCGTGGCAGCGTTCGTGAGGTCCGCCATCGCCTGGGCGCTGGCCCGCAAGCTCGTGCGGGCGGCGTTGCTGTACTCCGACAGGCGCGGCCCCGCTCTTGCCGACAGTGTCACGTACCGGGCGCTGTTCAGCGTCTTCGCGGGACTGCTGCTGGGTTTCTCCATCGCGTCATTGTGGCTGGAGGGCAACACTGCCGCGTGGAAGGCGATCACCGACGCCATCAGTTCGGCCATCCCCGGACTCATCGGCGAAGGCGGCGTCGTTGAGGATCCCGCAACGATCGAGGCTCCCACCGGTCTCTCGATCGCCGGCATCATCTCGCTGATCGCATTGATCGGTGCAGCGCTCGGTGCGATCGGCTCCCTGCGCATCGCCGTTCGCACGATTGCGGGCTCCGTGATGGATGACACGTTCTGGGTGTGGGTCATCGTGCGCAACCTCGCATTGGCTGTCGGTATCGCGGTTTCGTTCGTCGCGGCGGCCGCCGTCACCTTCCTCGCACGCATCGGGATCGGATTCGTGACGGATCTGCTCGGCGTGCCATCGGATGCCACCGGGGCGGTGTGGGGCATCCGCATCGTCTCCCTCCTAGTCGTGTTCGCACTGGATGCGCTGCTCATCTACGGCGTCTTCCGTTTACTGTCCGGTCAGCGCGCGTCGACGCGTGCGGTCTGGTCCGGTGCGATGCTGGGCGGCTTGGGACTGCTAGTGCTGCAGGAGCTCTCCAGCCTGTTCGTGGGAGGTGCAACGTCGAATCCGCTGCTGGCCTCTTTCGCCTCACTGTTGGCGCTGCTGATCTGGCTCAACCTCAGCACCCAGGTGATTCTGGTCGCGTGCGCCTACATCGTCACCGGCGCCGAAGAAGAACACGACCGCGTGTCAGCGCGGGCGGCAGCGCGCACCTTCGCACAGCGACGCGTACAGCTCGCTCAACACGATGTGATCATGACGACCAGAGCGTTGCGCGCTGCGGAAGAGGCCGCAGCTGAGGAGCAGCGGGGTTCTTAGCTGCACACCCCGTTGTGCTGCAGTGCCGCGTCGGTGATGATCGCACCATCCACGTCGACGTCGATGACAGCTGTGGAGTGTTGGATCGTGAGACCGGTGACGGTGATGCCAGCAGGAAGCTGATCCGCGATGCAGATCCGGTGCGGCTGTGTCAGCCCCGCCGCCGCGTCTCCGAATCGCTCGGCGATCTCGGCGGCGTTCAGCGTGACCCCGGCGACTCGCAGCTCGACGGGTGTGAGCAGAAGTTCTCCGGCATCCGCCCCCGGCTCAACGGTCAGGGCAACCGGAACCGGCACACCGATCACCGTGAAACTGCTCGTTGCTGTGACATTCGGCGCAGCGAATGCGATCTCATCGATCGGCAGGTCGGATGCTGCCGCCAAAGCGACGAACTCGTCCTGGTCGATGCGCACGGTGCCAGCGGCCCCGTCGAGGTCTCCGCCGTGAAGCGGAACTCCGACGGCCGTGACAGCAGCGGCTCCCGTGACACCGCCGATGGTCACAGCGTCCGTTTGCAGGTGCAGCTCATCGAGGCGCCCGCCGATCAGCTGCGGCAGCAGTATGCCGGAGGCATCCACGTCGAGCTCCTGATCGGCGGGCAGCTCGAGCTGCTCGATCACGATGCCGCGCACAATGCCGGGCAGGATGCTGCGCGCGACGAACTCCGCGACGACGATGAGCACCGCGAGTATTGCGACGACGATGAGCAGCACCCAGGGCCATCGCCCGCGCCGCACAACGTCGTCAGACATCACATGCGTTCCGGAGCGGAAACGCCGAGCAGACCGAGGCCATTGCGCAGAACCTGACCGGTGGCGTCGTTCAACCACAGACGGGTGCGGTGCACGCTCTCGATCGGGCTGTCACCGAGAGGCGTGACGCGGCAGTTGTCGTACCAGCGGTGGTAAAGACCCGCGAGCTCTTCGAGATAGCGCGCAACCCGGTGCGGTTCGCGCACCTCAGCGGAGAACGCGACGATGCGCGGGAACTCCTGAAGGGCACCGAGCAGAGCGGACTCCGTCTCGTGCGTCAGCGTCTGCGGAGCGAACTCCGAGCGGTCAACGCCCGAGTCTGCGGCGTTGCGGCCCACATTGTGAGTGCGCGCGTGCGCGTACTGCACGTAGAACACCGGGTTGTCGTTGGTGCGCTTCTGCAGCAGCTCCGGGTCAAGGTCCAGCGGCGAGTCTGCGGGTGAGCGCTCCAGCGAATAGCGCAGCGCATCGGTGCCGAGCCAGTCCAGCAGGTCGTCCATCTCGATGATGTTCCCGGCACGCTTGGACAGGCGGGCGCCATTGATCGACACCATCTGCCCGATCAGCACCTCGACGTTCTTCTCCGGGTCCTGACCGGCGGCGCCTGCGATGGCCTTCAGCCGATGCACGTACCCGTGGTGATCGGCGCCGAGCAGATAGATCTTGTTCTCGAATCCGCGGTCACCCTTGTTCAGGTAGTAGGCGGCGTCGGCGGCGAAGTAGGTGTACTCGCCGTTGGAGCGGCGGATGACCCGATCCTTGTCGTCGCCGAAATCAGTGGTGCGCACCCAGACGGCGCCGTCCTCGTCGAAGACGTGCCCCTGCTCACGGAGGCGATCCACTGCCTGATCGATGAGGCTGGACCCGGACGCGTCCTTCTCGTGCAGCGAGCGCTCCGAGAACCACACATCGAAAGGCACATTGAAGCGGTCGAGCGAGCTCTTGATCTCGGCGAGCTGATACTCGTAGGCGAGATCTTCGGCCACCTTCAGCTGTTCTGCCTCCGGCAGCTCAAGCAGATCAGGGCGCGCCTCCAGCACCCGCGCCGACAGCGACGCGATGTACTCCCCCGGGTAGCCGCCCTCGGGGGTCGGCTGCCCGTTGGCTGCAGCCACGACGGATGCCGCGAACCGCTGCATCTGCGCACCGGCATCGTTGATGTAGTACTCGCGGACGGCATTGGCGCCACTGGCCAGCAGCAACCGCACGATCGAGTCGCCCAGAGCCGCCCAGCGCGTGTGCGCGATGTGCAGTGGGCCGGTCGGGTTCGCAGAGACGAACTCGACGTTCACGCTCACACCCTGCTGCGAGGTGTTGGTGCCGTAGTCGCTTCCGGCCTCGACGATGGTCTTCGCAAGCACGCCAGCCGCGGCCGCATCGAGGCGGAAGTTGATGAAGCCGGGGCCGGCGACCTCGGCGCTGGCAACGCCATCGACGCGGGCAACCTCATCGGCGATCTGCTGTGCGAGCTCACGCGGGTTCGTACCGAGTTTCTTCGCCAGACGCATCGCCAGGTTTGAGGCCCAGTCGCCGTGATCGCGGTTGCGCGGACGCTCCAGGACGATGTCGGAGACGTCGAGGTCGAGCGTCTCGTCGGGGCGCAGGGCTGCCGCGATCGGTGTGACGACAGCGAGAATGGCTTCGGCAAGAGTGTCAGGGTTCATAGCCTGTCAAGTCTACGGCGCACGCAGACGCATTTTTCCGCGCTGAATTGGCGATCAGCATCCGATCGCCTACCCTCATGCCATGGCCAGGGCACAGACGCGCCGAAGCGCACGAGCAACGACGCTGATCGCCGTGCTCGTCGTGGCACTGTGCGCGGTGGCCTTGGGCGTCTGGCGCCCCTGGATCCCTGCCCCCACCGCGGCGCCGGTGCTCGCCGCCGACAGGCCGGCTGCAATCGTTCCGGAGCCTTTGGCTCTGCCGGTGCATCCGCATGTTCTCGTCTTCGGCGACTCGTGGACATACGGCTCGGCCGCCAGCGATCCGAGCCTCGGTTACGCGTACGTACTGGCCGATCTCATCGGCGGCACCACCACCGTCGAGGGTGTGCGCGGCAGCGGCTATCTCAAACCTGGGGTCGACGGGCCGGCATTCGGAGAGCGTATCGCGGGGCTGGATCCTGCGCTCGATCCCGACCTGGTGATCATTCAGGGTTCCATAAACGACCGTGCGCAGGGCGCTGCCGGTTACCGCGATGCCGTGAACGCGGCGTGGGACGCGCTGGCTGCGAAGTATCCGGATGCCGCGATCGTCGTGCTGGGGCCCGCACCGCACATCCTTCCTGCTGAAGACGGCACCGTGCGAATCGACCAGGATCTGGCCGCCCTCGCGAGCGCGCGCGGCTGGTGGTATGTCTCCCCCATCCACGCGGAATGGATCACATTCTTCAATTACCGCGATGTCATCGATATCGACCTCGGCAACCGGCATCCGTCGACCGCAGGGCACCGCTATCTTGCGGAAAAGGTCGCCGCCGCGCTGACAGATCTGGCCGCCGCGCCCACAACCGAGGCCGGCGTTGCGGAGTCCGCACCCAGTCGGTGATATTCTCGATCGGTACGCCTCCGTAGCTCAGTGGATAGAGCGCCGGTTTCCGGTACCGTAGGTCGCAGGTTCAACTCCTGTCGGGGGCACACATTCTGCAGAAGGGCCGTCCATTGGACGGCCCTTCTGTGCTGTCCGCAGCACTTGGTACCAGAACGTGATGTTAGCCGTTAGGTGACGACGACTCCGTCCGTGCTGGGGCGTCCCCACGCGACCGATACGGACGATTTGTGCCCGACCGCATCCGCTCGATGAACCCGGGTGCGAGATCGAGGATGCGACCACCTTCT
Source organism: Microbacterium wangyouchuni (assembly GCF_054072595.1). Classification (NCBI taxonomy): domain Bacteria; kingdom Bacillati; phylum Actinomycetota; class Actinomycetes; order Micrococcales; family Microbacteriaceae; genus Microbacterium; species Microbacterium wangyouchuni. The sequence continues at coordinate 419,759 of NZ_JBSVRM010000002.1, read as the reverse complement.
TTATCACCTGCAGCCAGGTCTTTTCCTCGCGCCCGTGCGCGCGCGAGCGGCGGTATCGATCCTCGGAAATCCTCCCGTGGACACGTTCCGCGCGATGGGCGCGGCCCAGGTCCGACCGGGCTGCGAGCGCCGAAGCGCAGCACGGCGGGATTCACAACGGAATCGGCCCATATCCACCCGGACGTGTTGACACGCCTCTTGACCGCTCCATAGCGTGGATCGGGATCCCCTACTCGGGGGCTCAGCTTCGGAAGGGCAAACAATGCAGTTTACAAAGCGTTCATTCACCGCCGGAATCGGCACGTTGGCAGCCATCACGCTCTCGGTAGGAATGGTCGGCTGCGCAGGTGGTGACGCCCCCGAAAGCGACGGCGAAGGCGCAGGCGGCAGCGACCTCAAGGACACCTATACGGTCGCCACGGACAGCTCCTTCGTTCCGTTCGAGTTCGACCAGGATGGTGAGCACGTCGGGTTCGACATGGACATCGTCAACGCGATCGCCGATGAGGTCGGCTTCGACGTGAACCTCGAAGTCACGAACTTCGACGGCATCATCCCCGGCCTACAGACCGGCGCATTCGACATCGCCATCGCCGGTATTACGATCACCGAAGAACGCAAGGGCGCTGTGGACTTCACCAGCCCGTACTACAAGTCCGGTACCCGTATCGGCGTCCCCGTCGACAACACCGACATCACCAGCATGGAAGACCTCGAGGGCAAGACCGTCGCGTCTCGACTGGGTTCAGCACCGCTGGATTACCTGGCTGAGAACGTGCCCGACGCGAAGGCGCTTCCGTTCGAGCAGCTCGACCAGATGTACCTCGCAGTCGAGGGCGGCACCGCAGATGCCCTGCTGTATGACGCTCCCAACGTCGAGTACTACATCAAGACCACCGGCGAAGGAAAGCTGAAGGCCGTCGGTGACCTGTACGAAGCTCAGGAGTACGGCATCGCCGTGTCGAAGGAGAACGAGGCACTCGTCGAGGCCATGAACCAGGCGCTCGCCAACATCATCGACGACGGACGCTACGCCGAGATCTACCAGGAGTGGTTCGGCGAGGAGCCCACCTGGCTCGAGGATCTTGCCGCCATGGGCGTGGACGCCAAGTAGTATCCACGCACTATTCGTTGAGGCGGGTGCAATCATGCACCCGCCTCTTCCATGAGAGGCACACTCGACATGCACGCACTCGCAAACTTCAACTGGGCCGGAGTGATCGAATTCCTCCCGGCGCTCGGGGTCGGTCTTTATTACACGTTGCTGGTCTCGGTGATCGGCATCGGCATCGGCTTCGTCATCGGCGCATTCGTCGGCCTGGGACGCATCAGCCAGATTAAACCGCTCTACTGGCTGGCCACCGTCTACGTCGAGCTGATCCGCGGCACCCCTGTGCTCGTCCAGGCCATCTGGATCTACTTCGCGCTCCCGCTCATCATCAATTACACCTTCCCCTCCCTCGTCGCCGGCATCATCGTGATCGCTTTGAACTCCGGTGCGTATATCGCCGAGATCGTTCGAGGTGCTGTCCAGTCAGTCGACAAGGGACAGATGGAGGCTGGCCGCTCGCTCGGCATGGGCAAGCACGTGACCATGCTCCACGTGATCTGGCCACAGGCCTTCCGACGAATGATCCCGCCGCTGGGTAACCAGTTCATCATCAGCATCAAAGACACGTCATTGCTCTCAGTGATACTCGTACCCGAACTCATCTTCCAGGGCCGTATGATCGCGGCCAGCCACTTCAACGCGGTCGAGATCTACACCACGGTCGCCGCTTTCTATCTCGTCATCACACTCACGCTGTCGAAGGTGCTCAGCATTGTTGAAAAACGATTGGACCGCTGATCATGATCATTGAAATCAAAGATCTCCATAAGTCATTCGGTGACAACGAAGTGCTCTCTGGCATCAATTGCACAGTCGATGAGTCCGAGGTCGTCTGCGTCATCGGCCCGTCCGGTTCCGGCAAGAGCACGCTGCTTCGCTGCCTCAATCGTCTGGAGGAGATCACCAGCGGCACCGTCATCGTTGATGGCAATGACGTCACAGACAAGAAGATCAATATCGACGGCGTTCGCACCGAGATCGGCATGGTCTTCCAACAGTTCAACCTGTTCCCGCACAAGTCCGTGATCGAGAACATCATGCTCGCGCCCATGAAGGTTCGCGGTCTCGACAAGCAGGCGGCGCTCGAGCGCGGTCGTGCGCTGCTGACGAAGGTCGGACTCTCGGAGAAGGAGAACGCCTACCCTGCACAGCTATCCGGCGGACAGCAGCAGCGTGTCGCCATCGCTCGCGCGCTTGCGATGGAACCGAAGATCCTGCTGTTCGACGAGCCGACCTCGGCGCTCGATCCGGAACTCGTCGGAGATGTGCTCGCTGTGATGAAGACCCTGGCGGATGAGGGCATGACAATGGTCGTTGTCACGCACGAGATGGGCTTCGCTCGAGAGGTGGGCGATCGCGTCGTCTTCATGGACGGCGGAGTGGTCGTGGAGGAGGGAATCCCCAGCGCCATCTTCGACTCTCCCCGCGAGGCGCGCACGAAGGAGTTCCTCGACAAGGTGCTGTGAGTCATTTGGCTGCTGCCTGATCGTAACGACCTCTGCTCCACGCTCTACGATGGAAGCGACTCCGTCCCCCAGCACAATCGAGGTTTGAGACTTGCAGTTCATCTCCACACGCGGCGGCTCACTCGGACAGTTCTGCGATGTCCTGCTCGAGGGTCTCGCCCCCAACGGCGGCCTCGCCGTCCCCGAGCGCCTTCCGCAGCTCACCGGTGACGACCTCGAACGGCTACGCCTGCTGACCTATCCGCAGCTGGCCACCGAGGTTATCGGGTTGTTCGCCACCGACATCCCCCGAGAAGACCTCGCCCGGCTGTGCGATGCGGCCTACGGCGGCGGTAAGTTCGCCGTCGACGAGATCGTCCCGCTGACCGAGGTCGGCGAGGGCATGACTCTGGTCGGGCTGTCCGAGGGCCCGACTCTCGCGTTCAAGGACATGGCGATGCAGTTCCTCGGCGAGGCGCTCGAGTACGTGCTCGAGAAGAACGACCGTGTGCTGAACATCCTCGGGGCGACCTCGGGCGATACCGGATCCGCAGCGGAGCATGCCCTGCGCGGACGCGAGCGCGTGTCGATCTTCATGCTTTCCCCGCAGGGCCGGATGAGCGCATTCCAGCGTGCGCAGATGTACTCGCTGCAGGACGAGAACGTGCACAACATCGCTGTGGAAGGCGTCTTCGACGACTGTCAGAACTTGGTCAAGCGTCTCTCCACAGACCTTGATTTCAAGCGCGCCCACAGTCTCGGCGCGGTGAACTCGATCAACTTCGGTCGTATCTCGGCGCAGATCGCCTACTACGTGTGGGCGTGGCTGCGTGTCACTGACGGTCTCTCGGAGAGCGAGCGAGCAGATTTCGCTGTCTCCTTCGCAGTTCCATCCGGCAACTTCGGCAATATCCTCTCCGGTCACTATGCGAAGAGCATGGGGATCCCGATCCGCAAGCTCGTACTCGCGTCGAACGAGAACAACGTGCTCGATGAGTTCTTCCGCACCGGGCACTACCGACCGCGCAGCGCCGAGAACACGCTGGCGACGTCGAGCCCGTCGATGGACGTCTCGCGCGCTTCGAACCTTGAGCGTTTCGTCTTCGATCTGCTGGGTCGCGACCCGGAGCGCACCGCGGCGGCCTGGCACGAACTCGAAGAACGCGACGAGATCGACCTGTCCGGCGAACTCAGCCGGTTCACGGACGAGTTCGGTCTGGTCAGCGGCACCAGTACGCACGCCGATCGACTCTCGACGATCCGTGACTTCTCCGCGAACAGCAGTGTCATCCTCGACCCGCACACCGCCGATGGTGCAAAGGTCGCGCGTGACCACGTCGAGGATGGCGTCCCCATGCTCGTCCTCGAAACGGCGAAGCCGGCGAAGTTCGCCGATCTCATCGCTGAGGCTCTGGGCACCACGGACGAGCCGGATGCCGATACTCAGGCGCTGCTGGATGCACCGCAGCGTGTGATCGAGATGCCCGATGACGAGCAGCAGCTCCGGGCCTTCATCTCCGAGCACGCGCTGAGCTAAACTGCCGCGCATGAACGCCAAGGTCGACTTCAAGAAGCAGATCGGGGCGTATTCGGCACGCAGGGGCCGCTTCGACATCGTCGAGGTGCCGTCCCTGCGTTACCTGATGATCGACGGTCACGGCGACCCGAACACCTCCCCTGAGTTCGCCAGCGCCGTCGAGGCGCTGTTTCCGATCGCGTATACGCTGAAGTTCACCAGCAAGAACACCCTCGGCCGCGACTACACGGTCATGCCGTTGGAGGGGCTGTGGTGGGCGGACGATCATGCCGCGTTCACGTCCTCACGCGATAAGTCGCAATGGGATTGGACGATGATGATCATGCAGCCCGATTGGATCGACCACGAACACTTCGCGGATGCTGTCGCCAGAGTCACAGCGAAAAACCCCGGCAGGCGGTTCGATGAGGTGCGATTCGGCTCGTTCAGCGAGGGTCTGTGCGTTCAGACGCTGCACGTGGGTGCCTTCGATGATGAGGCGCCGGTACTCGCTGAGATGCACGATTCGTTCATCCCGCTGAACAGGCTGAGCCTGACCGGCAAGCACCACGAGATCTACTTCAGCGACCCGCGCAGAGGCGATCCTGCCAAACGCCGTACGTTGCTGCGTCAGCCGGTCCGACGACTCAGAAGATAACGACGTAACGCATGATCGCATCGAAGAACACGTCTGCGAGCCCTGTCGACTGTTGCATCTGCGTGCGAGCATCGAGCGCTTCGGCGGCCACATCGGTGATGACCCCATCGATGTCATCGCGCATCAGATCGCGGATGCGCTGCTCATCGTTCACTGTCCATGCCATCGCGCCAAGACCCGCCGCATGCGCGGCATCACGCATCTCATCGGTGAACGACCACTCCTCCATTACGAGGAAATCCGCTGAGGTCTGCGGCACTCCCATGCCAGCCAGCGCCATCGTGAGCCCTACGGTGAGGTTCGGCCGCACCCGCTTGAGTTCTTCGACCGTCGGGCCGTCGAGCGAGTGGTAGATGTTGTCCTCGAGCACCCCCAGTGACTCAAGCTCTTGCACCAGCCGCGGCACCAGATCCGGTGTCTCGGCGCCGTGGAGTTTAATCTCGATCAGCAAAGGCTGTTCGATGTCCTTGGCCACGAGCACGTACTCCTCGAGGGAAGGAATGCGGTCGCTGTTGCCCTGCGTGTCGTGAACAGTGAGCGCGCTCAACTCATCCAGGGTGAGCTCGCTGACCGCACTGTCGTGATCTGCGAGCCGGCTGAGGTTCGCATCATGCATGACCACGAACTGCCGATCCGCGGTCTCCATGACGTCCATCTCCACGAAGTCAGCGCCTACCTCACGCGCGGCTTCCAGCGACGACAGCGTGTTCTCCACTGCCTCGGCGGTGTAGCCGCGGTGTGCGATCACAAGGGTATCCGGCGCCCGCGACAGTGCATTCATAAGCGGCAGGTTCACAACGCTCAATCCGGCGATCAACGCTGCCGCGCACAGAACCGCGATCAGTGCTCTTCGCGGCTGAGGTTGCTCCTTCTCGGAATCAGCGACGGCTGCGGCCTCGGCATCTGACACTCGAGAGGCGTCCGGCACGACGATGCGGGTTAGCGTCACCACGATGGACACAATCATGACGCCGCCCATACCGATGATGGTCAATGCGCATGCCTGTGTGAGGGCGAGCATCACCGCGGCGACGGCAGGAGATGCGGACGGCGCAAACACATCTGTGAGCGCGACAGGCGCAAGCCCGACGGCGACGAGCACCGCACCTGCCAGCGCGCCGGCGATGAGCACCGTGGCAACAAGCAGTGTGAGTGTGATGCCGTGGCCGCGCATGAGTCGCCAGCTGCGGCGCTGGGCGCGCCCGCCCGTGGCGTCGGTCATTGCGAACAGCGGAACGGCCAGGGCGAACCGCACATTCAGCGTGAGGAGCACGAGGAGAAAAACGAGGTAACCGATCATGCCCGCGGTCGTCTTTACGAGCTCACCAGAGATGAAGGACGGAATCGTGATCGCCTGCGAAAGCACGGAGAGGAAGCCGATCCCGCCCAGCGGAAGCAGCAGAAACAGATAGGGCAACAGCGCAAGTGAGCTAGGCCGCAGGAGCTTCCGTGCGAGCGAAGCCACGTGCGTCAGCGCATCGCGACTGAGGAGGCGCTCTCCCGCCTGTACGCGTTGCACCGCGACGACGAGTACGAGGAACTGCAGTGACAGCACCAGGAAGCCGACAATGACCACGATGAGAATGAGGCCGGCGGACAACGGGGCCTCGATAAGTCGCGGGAGGGCAGCAATCTCGACGCCGCTGAGCCCCGCCGCGCGCAACGCCTCAGCGAACAGCCAATGCAGCACCGGTGCGGCGATCACCGCAACGATCAGCTGGCCGACCAGATACACCGAGGCCAGACGCCAGCCGCCGCGGCGCACAACCTGCCATGCAGCACCGAGAAGGTTCCGATAGGCGCCCTGCGAAACAGTCCTCTCGCTCGCCTCCGCTTGCACCGTGTGGTCGGTCATTGCGCTGCGACGCGAGTGCGCACTTTGCGGTACGGGTGATCCTGCACGCGAGAGGATGCTTCGTCGACAAGCTGCTTATACGTTTTTGATTTCCGTGCCCCGGCCATGAGGTGCTTGGTGGTGCGCGCTGCTTTGCGCAGATTCATCGGGCGCCCCTCGATTCCGTACAGCAGCCGTGCCCAATCGGGAAGCAGATGCAACACGCCGTCCTGCACAATCACCCCGGTCCACACCTTCAGCGGATTGCCGCGGAGCGCTGGTTTGCGGAGGTTTCGAGTCACTTCCGCAGCCTCGATCCCGAGGGCGAGCCAGTGCGTCTGGCCGTCGATGTACTCCTGCAGTTCTTGTGCGTTCGAGGGCAGCAGCGCTTCGTCTTCGATACCGATCAGGCGCGCGGCCACGTGTTGCTCGACGATGAATTGGTCAGCTTCGGCAGGGGTGATCTCGACGCCGAACTCCTGCGATGCGCGCAACAGCGCGTATACGAAGGTGTTGTGCGTCCAGGCCAACCACTCCGGCTTGTCGGCGCGCAGGACTTCACCCGTGGCGGCGTCCGTCCACGTGGCATGCACGTGCATTCTTCGCACCGAGGCCGACGCGGCATCCGCGTGTGCGCGGTCGCCGAAGATTACAGTTTCGAAGTATCGGCCAGTGCGTTCATCACGGCCCGCCGAATCACTGTGCGACTCGGTCGCGTTGTAGAAGACGCGCATCATGTGCGGGTTGAGCGCCTGCAGCAGCAACGCTGCCATGCCGCCCAGTTTCGATACCGGGTCGGCGAACACTCGCCAGGAGATGCTGTCGGGAGCGAAATATCCGTCATGCGCGGTTCCGACATCTGCGACGGCCGCGGGATCCTGAACACTCATGGAGCTCCTACTCTTGCACTTAGTCCAAAGTTAGACTTGGTTCATGATGGCACAGGAGCCGGGACGCCGTGAACGCAAGAAGCGCGAGACAGAAAACGCGATCGAAGAAGCTGCCATCTCCCTCGCGCTTGAGCGCGGTCACGCTGCAATCACCGTGCCCGATATCTGCGAACGAGCCGACGTCTCACGCAGCACATTTTTCAACTACGCGGCATCTCGCGAGGCGGCCATCTTCGGCCGTCCCCTCAATCTACTTCCGCACGATCAGGCTCTCGATCTGCTGATGGCGGACACCAGTGCGAGGAACACGACCGCCTTGTTCATGGTTGTCCTCGCTTCCCTTCCGCACGCGCAGGTGAACCCTGTTGTGGCGGCAGGGCGTGCGCGACTGCTCGCCGAGCAGCCGGACACGCAAGCCACGCTGTTCGCACAGTTCGGCCCGATCAGCACCCAGTTGACCGCCGTTGCGGAGCACTGGTTGCTCTCCTTGCCCTCGCGGCGCGTCATCCCAGACGACACAGCGGCGCGTGAGGCGACACTGACCGTCTCTATGGTCATGGGCGCTTTCATGGCCGTCGTCAGCGAAGCCTCCGGACCCACCGATGTGACGCTCTCGATCCCCGCCTTCGAGAAGGCGATCGCCGATATCCGTCGTCTGACCGCGCGCTGAGGCGGGCACGTTCGACAGCACAAGAACCAGCACTGCCGCGAGCATTGCGGCGTGCACACCAGGCTCAGACCAGGAAGATCGGCAGCATCCCCGGATTGTGCGCGTGCACCAGCACCGCGAACACCACAGCGTCGAACAGCAGGTGCACGGTCACGACGTATGCAAGCGAATGCGTCCGCAGGAAGATGTATCCCTGCAGCAGAGCGAAGGGGATCGTCAGCAGCGGCCCCCACTCGCGGTAGCCGAGTTCCCACAGGAACGAGACGAACACAATCGTCTGCAGCACATTCGCCAGCGCGTTGGGAAAGTGCCGACGCAACAGCGCGAACACCGTGCAGATGAAGAACAGCTCATCCCAGATGCCGACCGCCCCCACCCCGACGAACAGGCGCGCGATCAGCTCAGGCGAGTCGACGACCGGCCAGTTCTGGTAGACGCCGCTGGTGATGAAGTAGAACGGCAGGATCAGCCAACCGAGCACCAGCACGGCGATCAGCCACCCCCATTGCAGCCTTCCCCAGCGTTTGCCGGTGCGCCAGGGGAAACTGATGGCTCGGTCGCGGTACACGAACCGCGAGACCAGGTACGGCACGACTACCGCACCGCCGAGGGCGAGCGTGAAGCGCAGCATGGCCAGGTTGTCGAGTTCGGCCGCCAGCGGGATGACACTGACGATGAGCAGGCCCAGGGCGATCAGCGACAGATCGCGCGTCAGCGATGGGCCGGATGCTGTGCTCATTCGCCGTTCGCTCAGCCAACTCACGCCGATGCCCAGGGCGAGCAGGATCCACCCCAGCAGGCTCCACTCCGCGACGAAGAACGCCGGAGCTGCCAGGCACACCAGAGCCGCGGCTGTGATGCTCGGCGCCGAGACACGCACAGAGCCGTTCACGGACGAGGCCGTCTGCGGTAGACCAGGTCGCGGATGTCTCGTCCCTTGCCTAGTCCTTTGCGCTCGAAGGCGGTCATGACGCGTCCTTCGAAGCGCTCAGCCCACTCCCCCTCGAAGGCCCGCTCGAACAGTGGGTCGGCGTCCAGAACCACACGCATCTGCAGCGCGTACTCTTCCCAGTCCGTCGCCAGCCGCAGCAGCGCGCCGTCGGCAAGGGCACGAGCCGCGCCCTCTCCGAACCCGGGCCGAACCAGGCGCCTTTTGGTGTGACGCTTTTTGTGCCACGGGTCGGGGAAGAAGATCCACACCTCCGCAGCAGCGCCCACCGGTAAGAACGATGCGAGCACCTCGGGAGCGTTGGCCTCGATCAGGCGCAGATTGCGTACATCGGCCTTGTCCGCATCGAGCATCGTGCGGGCAAGACCGGCCCGGAAGACCTCAACGGCGAGAAAGTCATCACCGGGCCGAGACGACGCGGCCGAGATGATCGCATGTCCCTGGCCCGAGCCGATCTCGACGATCAGCGGTGCCTGCCGGCCGTACACGGCGGTGGGGTCCATCCGTGCTTCCGGATGCACACTCGTTGATGCATCACCGCGCGGAACCTCGATCAGATATTGCGGTGCAAGCTCATCGAACGCGCGGTCTTGAGCCTCAGACATCCGTCCGCTCCGCCGTACGAAAGACACCGGTTCATCACGGAAAGTGCGCGGTTCAGACATACACCCAGCTTAACTGTCAGGGCACCGTCACGAAGTCGATCAGTTCCTCGACCCGACCGAGCAGCGCGGGTTCGAGATCGCGATAGGAGGTCACTTTGCTCAGGATGTGCTGCCAGGCGCGTCCGGTGTCGCCCTGCTCCTGGTACGGCCAGCCGAATGCTCGGCAGATCCCGGTCTTCCAGTCAGTGCCGCGGGGAATCTCCGGCCAGCGCGCGATGCCCAGCGTCTTCGGCGTCACACACTGCCAAACATCGATGAAGGGATGCCCGACGATGCGCACATGCGCACCGTGCGGGCCGCGCCGGACAGCATCCGCAAGGCGCGACTCCTTCGATCCGGGCACGAGATGATCTAGCAGAACCCCGTAGCGACGGGTCGCACTGGGCGGCTCGCTCGCGAGCAGCTCGTCGAGAAGATCAGCACCCTGCAGAAACTCGACAGCCACGCCCTCCGCACGCAGATCCGCGCCCCATACCTTCTCAACCAACTCGGCGTCGTGCTTGCCCTCGACGAGGATGCGGCTGGGCAGCGCAACACGCGCGCGCTGGTCGTCGGCAACGAACGATCCGGATGCTGTGCGCTTGATCGCCTGTTTCACGGGTGCGGGAGGGGTGAGCCGAACCGGCTCGCCGTCGATGAGGAATCCTCCGCCGAGGGGAAAGAGCCGCTTGCGCCCGCGGTAATCCTCCAGCTCAACGTGTCCGCTCTGCACCCGCGTCACCGCGCCGCAGTATCCGTCGATGGCGACCTCGACGACCAGGTCGCGTTCGGCTGCGACGTCCGGAACTTTCTTGGCGCCGCGCTCTCGCCATCCCGCCGCCAGCACATCAGAGCCGTACATGTCTTCCATGCCTTCCAGCGTATGTGTCTGCGCTGATGGCGAACGGCGATCCGCCGGTTGATGCTGTCGCGTGTCTGACTGTTTGCATAGACTCGTGGCATGACGCACGGCTGCCACTCGGAGGGAACACGATGAAGACGAGGTGGCGGACTACGGCCGTAATCACGTCCGCGATGCTCTTGGGTGCATTGACCGCCCCCGCAGCCCATGCCACCGATCCGCTGCCACTCGACCCCGGGTACGTGACCGACAGCGCTGGTGTGCTCAGCGCGGGCGAGAAGCAGGCGACCGAGGAGCGTTTGCAGGAGCTCACGGAGAACTCCACCGCCGACCTCTTCGTGGTCCTCGTGGACGAGTTCACCTCTCCGTCCGACTACGTCGTATGGGCTGACACCGTGGCTGACCGCAACAATCTGGGCCCCGAGCAGTACCTGCTCGCCGTCGCAGTCGAGGGCCGCGCCTTTTACATCTCAGCCGCACAGGGTGGGCCGCTCAGCGAGGGCAAGCTCAGCAACATCGAAGACGCGATCCAACCACTGCTCGCGGCAAAGGATTGGGACGGCGCGATTATCCTCGCCGCCGATGAGATCCAGGGCGACGGTGGCGCAGGCATGCTGCGAGGCGTGCTGATCTTCGCCGGGATCGTCGCTCTCGCCCTCGTGGCCTGGCTCGTTATCGCGCTCATTCGGCGTGCCAGGAAGAATGCGGAGATCCGGCGGCGTGGGGCCATGCCCGAAAAGCCGGACCCGAACGATCCCTTCTCCACCATGACCGACGAGCAGGTCGAGACTGAAGCCGGATCCGCGCTCGTGCAGGCAGACGACGCGATCACCTCCAGCCGAGAAGAGCTGGGCTTCGCTGTCGCCCAGTACGGCGAGGGAGCAACGGCAGCATTCAGCGGGGCGATCGAATCCGCCCAGCAGAAGATGTCTCAGGCGTTCGATCTCAAACAGAAGCTCGATGACGAGATCGAAGACACCATCCACGAGCGTCGCGCCTGGCATATTCGCATCATCCAGCTGTGCGATGAGATCGATGACGTCCTCGATGACAACACCGAAGCTTTCGACGCGCTGCGCAAGCTCGAGCAGAATGCGCCGCAAGAACTCGAGCGGGTTCGCGCCGAACGAGCACAGGTTGAACCGCTCGTGACTGGCGCCTCCGCTGCGCTGGCTGCGCTTGCCGCTGCCTACGCCCCCGAAGCGCTCGGCGCGATCTCAGATAATCCGGCCGAGGCGCGAGAGCGCGCAGATCTGGCAGACCACTCGATCGAAGCCGCAACATCGGCTCTTGCTGCGGGCAGCAACGGCGAGGCCGCTTTTGCCATTCGCACGGCAGAGCAGGCGGCGGCCCAGGCCGCGCAGTTGGCGAACGCTATAGCTGCACTCGGTACAGAGCTCGCCGAAAGCGAGCGGCAGTCCACAGCGCTGATCATCGAGCTGAAGAGCGACCTCGCTGCCGCTCAACAGCTGCCCGACGCTTCGGGCGCGATCTCTGCGGCCATGACTGCGACGACTACCCAGTTGCAACAGGCTGAGGCAGATCTTGCCGGTCCCGCACGCAACCCCCAGCGTGTTCTTGACGCTCTGACCGCAGCGAACGCGCAGATCGATTCCGCTATCGCCCAGGGCCGTGAAAGCGTTGAACGCACTCGCCGTGCTCAGTTGATGCTTCAGCAGACGCTGACCCAGGCCGATTCCCAGGTGCGCGGCACCCGGGACTTCATCCAGACGCGTCGCGGCACCGTGGGATCCACCGCCCGAACTCGCCTCTCCCAGGCTGAGGCTTCCCTCACGCATGCCCACACGCTCGAACACAGCGACCCGCAGGCGGCGCTGAGCGAGGCACAGCGTGCGCTCTCCCTCGCTCGGCAGGCGCAGTCCACGGCTCAGTCCGATATCAACAGTTACAGCCATAGTCAGTACGACAGCGGCTTCGGCGGTGGATTCTTCGGCGGTTCATCCCACTCTTCCAGTTCAGGAATCGGCGGCGATATCCTCGGCGGCATCATCGGTGGTCTGCTCTCCGGTGGCGGCGGTGGCGGCCGATCCTCGTCTGGTCGGAGCAGTTGGCGCTCCAGCAGCAGCAGTGGATTCCGCAGCTCGGGCTTCGGCGGTGGCAGTCGGAGCGGCGGCGGCAGTCGCAGCAGCGGCGGCGGCCGCAGCGGGCGCTCCGGCGGGGGCCGCTTCTAATAACGTGCTTCGTCCTTGACTTGACCTGACTTCGACATTCCAACCGAAAGGAAACACCATGACCAAGCAGTCCATCTTCGGCCGCATCTCGACCCTCATGAAGGCCAACATCAACTCGCTCATCGATTCCGCGGAAGACCCGCAGAAGATGATCGACCAGCTCGTCCGCGACTACACGAACAACGTCGCCGACGCTGAGGCCGCCATCGCCGAGACCATCGGCAATCTGCGTCTGCTCGAGCGCGACCACGAGGAAGATGTGCAGTCCGCGAGGAACTGGGGAAACAAGGCGCTCGCCGCGAGCCGTAAGGCAGATGAGCTGCGCGGTGCCGGCGAATCGGCGGATGCTGACAAGTTCGACAGCCTGGCGAAGATCGCGCTGCAGCGCCAGATCAGCGCCGAGCGTGAAGCCACCGGTGCCGAGCCGACGATCTCCGCGCAGACCGAGGTCGTCGACAAGCTCAAGAGCGGCCTGAACGGGATGAAGGACAAGCTCGGCGAGCTGAAGAACAAGCGTAGCGAGCTGCTGGCTCGTGCCAAGGTCGCCGAAGCACAGACCAAGGTGCAGGATGCCGTCTCGTCCATCAACGTGCTTGACCCCACCAGCGAACTGGGTCGTTTCGAAGACAAGGTTCGTCGCCAGGAGGCCCTCGCCCAGGGCAAGATCGAGCTGGCGGCGTCCAGCCTCGACGCCCAGTTCGAGAGCCTGGAAGACCTCGGTGAGCTCACCGAGGTCGAGGCGCGTCTGGCCGAGCTCAAGGCCGGCACTTCGCAGTCGCAGCTCGAGTCCTGAGACTCCGGGTGCCTGGGATGTCGGCATCCCTGGCACCCGTCTTATTCTTTGGAGATTGACGTGGCCCGTTTTCTTGTAGTACCGCAGTGGCAGGGATCGCCGTCTGCGCGGGCAATGCTCCTCATCGACGGGGCATCAGCCATCGCCGGTGACCTGCCCCGCACGGCCACTACGGTTCTCGATGTGCCGGTCGAGGCTGGTGACTCGCTGGGAACCGGAGTGCATCGGTTGAGCTCTCTGCTGCGCGTTCGTGCGCTCATCGCCGATGCGATGACGCCGGAAACGATCGTCATCGGCGGAGACTGCAGCGTCACTGCCGCCGCGCTGAGCGCGATCGATCACGATGACGTCGCCGTCGTCTGGTGCGACGCACATCCTGACCTGCATGCCCCGGACACATCACCCTCGGGTGCGTACTCGGGCATGGCACTGCGCAGCATCATCGGTGAGGGCGAGGGGCAACTCGCGCTCTCCCCCGCAATCGCGAAAGATCGCGTCGTCGTCGTCGGCGCCCGCGCACTCGACGACGCAGAAGAGACACAGCTTGCCGGACTCACCCAGGTGAGCGTCCGAGAACTCGAAAATGCGGATGCCCTGGCCGATGCCGTGGCAGCCACCGGAGCCAAGCGGGTCTGGGTGCACATCGATGTCGATGTACTCGACCCTGCCGAAATCACCGGTGTGTCGACGGCAACACCGTTCGGCGCCGGCACCGCGGCGCTCACCGATGCGCTGCGCGCCCTACGCGGACGCTTTGATTTGGCCGGGGCGACAATCGCAGGGTTTGCGCCGCGATCGCCCGTAGATGCCGTCGACGATCTCGGCACTATTCTGCGGCTCATCGGTGCGATCGCGTGAGCGCTGATTGGCGCCCCGCGGCTGAAGCTGCGCTTGCGCGTGGACGACGCTTTGATCGCCGCATCCCGTCCTTCCTGCTGCGTTCGCCGATCAGCCGGATCGGCTACGCCTGGGGCACGGCCGTTGGCTGGACCTGGGGAACGCTGTGGAGCACGGGACCCGTCGAGCGTCGAGCGGGCCTGTGGGTCTTCCGCGGCATGCCGCAGTGGACGTTCAACCGTGGCGGCGTATGCGTCGGTGGTTGTTTCCTGACCGGAGATGCCAATCCCAGCGACGCTGTGCTGCGCCATGAAGCCGTCCACAAGGCGCAATGGCTTCGCTATGGCTTCTTGATGCCGTTGCTGTACCTGCTAGCCGGCCGTGACCCGTTGCGCAACCGCTTCGAGATCGAGGCAGGACTGGAAGACGGCAACTACGTGCGCCGTGCTCAGCGGTCGGCGGGCAGTAGCCCGAAGCGCTCCGGAGCCTGAATCTGCGCGGCCGAAACAGCAAGAGTGCCGGTGAGGTGGTCCACGATGTCAGCGGTGCCGAGGTACCCGCCGAGCAACGTCACCTGAGTGGGACGCTCGTCGTCGCAGAGCATCTCGTCTGCCCATGCCGTAGCAGCACGCGCAACCGCTGCGCCGGGTGCGCACGTACGACCGGTCCCCGGGGCACCTGTTCGCGACGAGCGGGCCAGCCAAGTCACCGTCATGCGGGCCGGAGCCTCGATGAATCCGATGTCGTCGGCGTGCGGAACTTCGATGAAGACGCGTCCGGAGGCGCACAGCGGCAGAGTACTGAGGAAGACCTCGAGGTCCAGCAGCGAGTTCTCGTCTGCGGTCACCAGGTGGTGCGAGCTCAGCCGTGCGGCCCGGCGCTGGGCGCGCCCGCTGCGAACGATGGAGGATGCCGTCATGATTCCTCCATCATACACCCGATGAAGGGTTGCCTTACCTTGGTAGCGCGACTTCTTCGACGAGCGTCTTCTTCAACGCGACGAAATCGGCCTGCGCCATCCCATTCGCCAGCAGATACTCGGCCGCCGATCCCCACCGCGTATCCACCTCGTCCAACAGCGCCCGCATCTCCTCAGCCGGGGACAGCGTCGCCAGTGCGAGCGCATGCTGTGCCTCCGGATGCTGCGTCTGCAGGAACGTGACGATTCGACGGTTGCGCTCCTCAGGCAGTTGCGACGCTGTGAGCGCATAGTCCGCGATAACGGCTTCGCGGTCCGCCCCGACCGCCGCAAGAGCGAGTGCGACGGTGACACCGGTGCGATCCTTGCCGACCGTGCAGTGCACCAGGGTCGATTCATTCTGCGCAATTACCCGGATCGCATCCACGATTCGTGCAGCGCTCTCCTCGACAAGTTGGCGGTACATCTGCCCCAGGCTGAGGTCCTCCTCGAAGAATGAGGTCACCGACCCGAGAAAGAGCGGCAGGTGGGTTGTGGTCATCGACAGTGGTGGCGACGGCGCAGTGGCGACCTCTTGGCCATCACGGAGGTCGACGATGTGCGTGACCCGGCGCTCCAACTCCGCGATACCGACCGCCGTTGCTTGGACGAGGTTGCCCGACCTCAGCAGCGTGCCCGTACGGATGCGTCCGCTCTCAGCGGGCATCCCGCCGACATCTCGAACGTTGAAGACGCCGTCGACTTCGAGGATCGTCACGCCGATGCCTGCTTCCCCCGTGCCGGCACCGGGTAGCGGCCGGCGATCACCACCCGGTTGAATGCGTTAATGGAAACGCAGGCCCAGCTCAGAGCCGCGTACTCCTTTTCGGTGAAGACACTGCCGACGCGGTTGTAGACATCGTCGGGGATGCCCCCGTCATGAATGTGGGTGAACGCTTCCGCCAGCTCGAGCGCTGCACGCTCACGATCGGAGAACACGCCGCTCTCGCGCCACGCCGGCAGCTGCGCGAGGGTGTCCGGGTCGATTCCCGCCTCGGCAGCGCGGTCGACATGCACTCGCGTGCAGTACGCGCACCCGTTGCGCTGCGAACTGTGGATCATCACGAGCTCTTTCAGCCGGTCATCGATTCCGTTCGCCTCGCAGATCTCACCGACTGTCTGCGAAAATGCGTCCAGTGCCCGATAAGCGGCCGGCTCGGTTTTTGACAGGTGCACGCGCGTCTCACTCATGTCTCCATGATAGGACGGGATACCAGCATCCCGTTCTGCGTTGAAATGCATCATGTCAAACAAACTTCTTCTGAAGACTGCATATCGCTCGGTAAACGTGCGTTGTTACTGAGCATTTTGCTCCGGCATTTCTTACTGCACGGGTTTGGGGGTCAGAATATGGGCGTGGCGACAGAAACCAACGAGTTCAGCTATCTTCCGCACCAGGCCGAAGCTCTCGGTGTGACGGCTCCGTCAGTGACGCGGCTCACCCTCGCTCTGGCCGACGGTCGCGTGATCAGCGCCCTCAAGTTCGGCGAAGGTTCTCCCGTCATCACGCTCTTGCATGGCGCAGGTCTCAACGCTCATACCTGGGACACGACCACACTGCACATCCAGCATCCGGTGCTGGCCATTGATCTAACCGGGCACGGCGATTCCAGCTGGCGGACCGATGCAGATTACTCGGCCCGAACACTGGCCGCTGATATCGCCGCCGCCCTGGATACATGGACCACCGAGCCCCAGGTCCTCGTGGGCCAGTCGCTGGGCGGTCTGACCGCGGCGGCTGTTGCCGCTGCCCGACCGGATCTCGTCCGCGAGCTGATGATCGTCGACATCACCCCCGGAATCGATACCTCGGCCGGCCCCACCGTACTGCGCAAGTTCTACGAGGGACCCACCGACTTCGCCAGCCGCGACGAACTTGTTGACCGCGCTATGTCCCTGGGGTTCGGCGGAACACGCGCCGAAACCGAACGCGGTGTCTTTCTGAACACCCGAGTCCGTCCGGACGGCCGGATCGAGTGGAAGCATCACTTCGCTCATCTGGCCGCACAGGCGATCGCCGCTTCTGCGGATGACACGGTATCCCCCGCCGTACTCACGCCGACCGGGTGGGAGGACCTCGCCGCCGTGCAAGCCCCCATCACTCTCGTGCGCGCGATCGCCGGTTTCGTCACCGCGCCGGACGGTGAGGAGTTCGCACGCCGGGTGCCGGCAGCGCGGGTCATTGCCATGGACGCCACCCACAACGTGCAAGAAACCGCCCCGGCAGAACTCGCCGATGCCATTCGCGAACTGGCTGACCGCACCACGCTCTAGGCTCTACCCGAATCGGCACACAGCACCTGCCGCACCGAGAGGATCTCGCCCTTCATGTTCCGACGCACCAAACGCGCAGCCGTCATTTCGGTCATCGCTGCCACCGCCGTCATCCTGAGTGCCTGCGCCGGGTCTGGACCCGATCCGGTCGAGACCGCCACCGGCGTCCCGGATGCCAGCGCAACGCTCACCGTCGGGCTCGTCCTGGAGCCGACGAACCTCGATATCCGCCACACCAGCGGAGCGGCGATCGAACAGGTCCTCATCGACAACGTCTATGAAGGCTTGGTCACGCGCACGCAGGACAACACGATCGAACCGCGCCTGGCCTCCGACTACGAGGTCTCCCCCGACGGACTCACCTACACCTTCACGCTCAATGAGGGGCTCACCTTCCACAGCGGAACCGCGCTCACATCGGCAGATGTCGTGGCCTCCTTCGAGGCCGTTCGTGCCGACGAAACGATGCAGGGCTTCGCTGATTTCGCTGGTTTTGCCTCGGTCACGGCACCTGATGCGAGCACGGTCGTCATCACGCTGACGCAACCGAACCAGAACTTCCTGTTCGCACTCACCGGTCCCGCGGGGCTCGTATTCCAGTCCGGGGACACCACCGATATGCAGACTGCGGAGAACGGCACCGGCCCCTTCACACTGCAGAAGTGGAGTAAGGGCAGTTCGATCACCTTCGCCCGATACGACGAGTACTGGGGCGAGCCGGCAGGCGTCGCCGAGGTCGTCTTCGAGTACATCCCGGACTTCACGGCAGGCGTCAATGCCGCGCTCGACGGCAGCTTGGATGTTCTCACCGCCGTCGATCCTAACCTCGCACCCGAACTCGAATCCTCCGGTGAGTTCCTGCTGACGCGGGGACGCACCACCGACAAGGCCACCCTCGCCTTCAACAACGCCAAGGCTCCCTTGGATGACATCCGTGTTCGCGAAGCACTGCGCCTTGCCGTCGATCACGAGGGCCTTATCGAGGCGGTCGGCGCCGGCACCACCCAGTACGGGCCGATTCCCGAACTCGATCCCGGTTACGAAGACCTGTCCGACGTCGCACCCTACGACCCGGAGCGCGCAAAAGAGCTGCTCGCCGAGGCCGGACATGAAACGCTCGATCTGACGTTGACCATTCCGTCCTTCTACGGCACCACTGTCCCGCAGGTGCTCGTGTCTGACTTCTCCAAGGTCGGAGTCACGCTCGAAGTCGACCCGGTCGAATTCCCCACCTGGCTCGAGGATGTCTACACCAACCACGACTACGACCTCAGTTTCGTGCTGCACGTCGAGCCCCGCGACTTCGGCAACTTCGCTGACCCGACGTACTACTTCGGTTACGACAACCCCGAGGTTCAGCGGCTCTACGCCGAGGCCCTTGCCGAGATCGATGAGGATGCCTCGGCCGAGTTGCTGGCCGAAGCCGCACGCCTCGTCTCAGAGGACCACGCTGCAGACTGGCTGTACACCGGCGAGACCATCACTGCCGTCCGCCCGACCGTATCCGGATTCCCGCAAGACTCCATCAACTCGCGAATCAACCTCGCGGGTGTCACCGTCGTCACCGAATAGCCCGGTGCTGCGCTACACGCTCACACGAGGGGTCCTGCTCATCGCCGGACTCCTCGTGTCGAGCGTGCTCATCTTCCTGACTCTGCGGGTGTTCCCCGGCGACGTCGCACAGTTGATCGCGGGCACGCAGGCATCGCCTGCCACTGTGGAGGCGCTGCGGGAGTCGCTGGGGCTCAACCACCCCCTGCCAGTGCAGTACGGCGATTGGATCGGCGGAGTACTCACCGGTGATCTGGGCACGTCTCAGCTCAGTGGGGCCTCCGTCGGCGAGGAACTCGTCGAGAAGGCGCAGGTGACCGTCCCGCTGGGCATCATGTCGCTGGTGATCGCATTACTCATCGCGATTCCGTTCGGCGTCCTCTCGGCAGTACTGCGCGGACGAGCGGGAGGCACGGCCATCAGCGTGGCCGCGCAATCCCTCGCAGCAGTCCCGGTCATCTGGGCGGGGATGATGCTCATCGTGGTCTTCGCCGTCTGGCTCGGAGTGCTGCCGGCGCAGGGCTTCCCCCGCAGCGGATGGTCCGAGCCATGGCAGGCGATCCGGGCGCTGCTGCTGCCTGCGCTCACGATCGGCATAGTCGAGGGGGCGATGCTGCTGCGCTTCGTGCGCAGCGCCAGTCTGCAGGCGCGCGGTCAGGACTTCGTCCGTACAGCCGCGGCCAAAGGACTCACGCGCAATCAGGCGCTGATCCGGCACGGCATCCCTGCTGTGGGCCTGTCGATTGTGACCGTCCTGGGACTGCAGGTTGCCGGGATCATCGTCGGCTCGGTTGTGATCGAACAGCTTTTCACCCTGCCGGGAATCGGCCGGATGCTGGTAGCCGACGTCGGAACACGTGATCTGGTCAAAGTGCAAAGTGAGCTGCTGGTACTCACCGGGTTTGTTCTCATCATCGGCTTCATCGTCGATCTCATCCATCATTTCGTCGACCCCAGACAGCGGGAGGCCGCATGATGCCGCGCTGGCTGCGCTCGCTGTGGAGCAGCGCAACGGGACGTTTCGGGCTCATCACCGCAGGGGCGATCGCCCTGATCGCGCTGGTATCGATATTTTGGACGCCGTTCAATCCCCTCGACGCGAACGTCCGCAACCGGTGGGCTGCCCCCAGTTGGCCGCACCTGCTGGGCACCGATAACACGGGCCGCGACATCCTCAGCCTCATCATGGTTGGTGCCCGCACAACCGTTTTCGTGAGCATCGGCGCCGGAGTCATCGCGACCCTCATCGGCATCCTGCTGGCGACTCTGGGAGCTCTGACCTTCCGCTGGATGAGAGAGACCGTCGCCGTTCTCGTCGACATCCTCATCGCCTTTCCCGTACTGATCATCGCCATGATGATCTCCTCGGTGTGGGGCGGATCACTGTGGGTGGTGATCTGGGCGGTGGGCATCGGCTTCGGCGTCAACATCGCACGCGTCACTCGTCCAGAGCTGCGACGGGTCCAGAAGAGCGATTTCGTGCTGGCCGGAAGAGCATCGGGGCTGTCGGCCGGTCAGAATCTGCTCCGTCACCTGCTGCCCAACGTTGCACCGGTGTTCATCGTCCAGCTGTCCTGGTCTATGGCGGTCGCCGTGCTCGCTGAGGCGGGGCTGTCCTACCTCGGTTTCGGTGCGTCCGTCGTTGAACCGTCCTGGGGCATTCTGCTGGCGGATCTGCAGCGGTACATCATCATCCACCCGCTCTCGGTGGTCTGGCCGGGCCTGGCCATCACGATCACGGTGCTGGCATTGAATCTTCTGGGCGATGCGCTGCGCGAGGCGACCGATCCGACGCTGCGGCACCGGTCGGCCGAACTACATACTCCGGCGGTGGTCGCATGAGTCTCATCGTCGAGGATCTCGTCGTCGTCATCGACGGCAGACGCGTCATCGACGGCATCTCATTCGAGGTGCCCGATGGCGCGCGGCTCGGTCTGATCGGTGAGTCCGGCTCCGGAAAGTCCGTCACCGCTCTCGCGATTATGGGCCTGCTCCCCGATGGTGCAACAGCCAGCGGCAGCATCCGCTGGAATGGCACGGAGCTCATCGGGATGCCCGACAAGCACCTCGCCCGCCTGCGCGGCGACGATATCGGCATCGTGTTCCAGGAGCCCCAGACGGCGCTGAACCCGATCCGCACCGTCGGCAGGCAGATCGCCGAATCGGTCCGAATCCACACCCGGGTCAGCAGGCGCGAAGCGCGTGAGCGGGCTGTCGAAGAGGCGACGCGGGTGCGTCTGCCCGACCCCCGATCCACGATAGACAAATACCCGCACCAGCTCTCCGGAGGCCAACGGCAACGCGTCGCGATCGCCATGGCGCTCGCATGCAGACCGCAGCTGCTCATCGCCGATGAGCCGACCACCGCTCTGGATGTCACTATTCAGGCCGAGATCCTGCAATTGCTGCTCTCGCTGGTCGAGGAGCAGGGCATGTCGCTGATGTTCATCACTCACGACCTCGCCGTGCTCGCGCAGGTCGCCACCCACGGGGTGGTCCTGGAGGACGGGAAGGTGATCGAGCACGCACCGGTTTCCACGCTGCTGACCGCCCCCACCTCTCCGATTACGCAGGGGCTGCTGCGCGATGCCACCGCAACGCTGTGGCGCCCGAACGGTGGTGAAGCGTGAGCCTGATCGAAACTCGAGGCCTCAGTCGCGACTTCCCCGTGCCCAAGAAGGCGATGTTCGAACGCGCGCAGACGCAGACAGCGTTGCATCCCACAGATCTAAACATCGAGGCGGGTGAATCCATCGGCCTCATCGGCGAGTCCGGTTCTGGAAAGTCGACGCTGGTGCGGCTTCTGCTGGGACTCGATCGCCCGACGAGCGGCTCGGTCACCATCGACGGCAAGAGCGTGGATGCCAGCGGCTCCGCCCGTTCGTTGCACTGGCTGCGTCGTCAGAGCGGACTCGTCTTCCAAGACCCCTACGCATCGTTGGATCCCCGGATGAACGCCGGGCAGATCATCGCTGAGCCGCTGTGGGCACTGGGCATTGCCGGCGATCGACGCTCCCGCGTTCGTGAAGTTCTCACGCAGGTCGGACTCGAGCCCGAGATGGCTGACCGCTACCCGCACGAGTTCTCCGGTGGTCAGCGGCAGCGGGTCGCCATCGCACGAGCCATCGTCCACCGTCCCCGCATCCTCGTCGGCGATGAGCCGATGTCTGCCCTGGACGTCACCGTGCGCGCCCAGGTGCTGGAACTGTTCGAGCAGCTCCTGCGCACCGAGGAGTTGACCCTCATCGTCGTCTCGCACGATATCGGTATGGTGCAGAACCTCTGCGACACGGTCGCCGTGATGAAGGACGGGCACATCGTGGAGCGCGGCACGACAACCGACGTCCTGCTGAATCCGCAGCAGGCCTATACCCAGAGACTGCTCGCGGCGATCCCGGTCATTCCCGCAGCCGCCCGCGGTGACTCTGCTTCGGCGTGAGCGACTTCTGTAGGTAGACCGTCCCCAACGAGCGACCGAATTTGAACCCGAGGCCGCTCATGCGCCCGGACTCGATAAAACCGAGCTTCCTGTGCAATCGGATCGATGCATCCGCTCCGCTGTCGCTGATCACCGCCACGATCTCGCGCAGTCGGATCTGCTCGCACGCGTCGATCAGCTGTTCCAGCAGCGCCGTGCCCAACCCTTTTCCCCCCGCGGCCGGCCCCAGATAAATGGAACTCTCCACCGTGTACCGATACGCGGATTTCGCCGCCCACGGCTGCACAAGCGCGTAGCCGATCACCTGATTCGTCGCCGTGACCGCAACGATGAACGGCAGTTTGAGCCGCTGGAGCATCGAGAACTTCTCACGCCAGAACCGGTGTGTGGTGGGCTTCTCATCGAAGGTCACCACGGAGTTTTCGACGTAGTGGTTGTAGATGGCCCGAATGTCCGGCAGATCGCTGATCCTGACGGCGCGGATCGTGTACGCGAACGTCTCCGCCTCGGGTGGCATCGCCTGCAGATGCCGCGGTAAACGTCGACGCCGGTCACCGGGTTCGAACTGCATTCCGTCAGAATAGTGCTGGTTGCAGGTCACCGGAATCATCGGCACTCGCGACATTCCAATCGACCGGAGCCGCCCCCTGCTGCTGCAGAAGATCGTTGGCGCGGGAGAACGGTCTCGAGCCGAAGAATCCTCTTCGCGCTGACAGCGGTGAAGGATGCGCGGACTCGATGATCGGCGTCTCACCCAGCATCGGCTCGAGCCGCGCAGCATCCTTGCCCCACAGGATCGCAACCAGCGGCCGGCCGCGGGCCACCAGTGCCCGAATTGCCAGCTCGGTGATCTCCTCCCAGCCCCAACCGCGATGAGAGCCCGGCTCTCCCGGGCGAACCGTGAGCACACGGTTCAGCAGCAGCACACCCTGGTCGCTCCAGGCACTCAGGTCACCATGCACCGCCGGCTGGATGCCGAGATCATCGTGCAGCTCACGATAGATGTTCACCAGGCTCCGCGGCAGCGGACGCACATGGCGATCGGCGGCGAAGGAGAGCCCGATGGGATGCCCTGGGGTCGGGTATGGATCCTGCCCGACGATGAGCACGCGCACATCGTCCAGCGGCCGCTGGAACGCTCGCAGAATGTGCTCGGGCGCAGGAAGGTAGGGCTCGGACTGCAGTCGTTGCTCCATCGCGGCGATCGCATCCGCCTCCGGGGCGAGAGCCGCGGCCCAGCCGGGATCGATCAGCGAGCGGTGCAACACCCGCGGTCAGTCCTCGGATTCGGTGCGCACGCGCAATGTTCCACGGGCGAGCAGGTGCTGTGCGGACTGCGCGACCGGACGCATCGTGATCAGATCGAGGTTCACGTGGCCCGGAGCGTCGAGGGCGTAGCCGATGACGTCGGCGACGTCGTGGGCAGTGAGCGGAGCATCCACACCGGAGTACACCGACTCCGCGCCGAGTCGATCTCCGCGCAGGCGGTTGAGGGTGAACTCTTCGGTGTGCACCATGCCCGGGGCAACCTCGACGACGCGCAACGGCTCGCCGTTGAGTTCCTGACGCAGCACCTTGACGATCATCGACTGCGCGGCTTTCGCTGCGTTGTAGCCGGATCCGCCGGGGTACGCCGTCTGTGCTGCTGTGGAGGTGACGAAGATCAGGTCGCCATGACCGTCGGATACCGCAGCACGCCGCAACAGCGGCAGCATCCCGGCCACCAGCCGCTGGGTCGCGAGCACGTTGACGTCGAACATCCACTGCCAGTCATCGCTGTTGCCGTCTTCGACGCGATCGGTTCCGCGGGCGCCGCCAGCAACCTGTACGAGCGCGTGCACGGGCCCGGAAGCATCCAACTCGGCGATGAGGTCGGCCACCGCATCCGCGTCGGTCAGATCGCACGCGATCGCCGAAGCCCCGGTCTCCTCGACCAGCTGCTGCAAGCGATCCTGGCGTCTGGCGACGCCAATGACGTCCCAACCACGGGAGCGGAGCTCTCGCACGGTCGCCTCGCCGATCCCTGAACTTGCACCTGTCACGACTGCACGCCTGATCACCATGCATCAACCGTACGGCTTTTCCGCCGCGGCGCATGTTACGTAACATTTCCGGCGCGTTGTTGCGCAGCACGGCGTTACGTACTCTTCATGAAGCGGCATCCGCCGTCCTGACCTCTATCCGATCCAGGGAGAACCTCATGTCCGCAGCTGAAACCTGGCGTTTCGAGACCAAGCAGATCCACTCGGGCGCCGCACCCGACCCGGTCACGAAGGCACGTGCCACACCGATCTACCAGACCACGTCGTACGTCTTCGACAATGCGGACCACGCTGCGAATCTGTTCGCGCTCGCTGAGTTCGGCAACATCTACACGCGCATTCAGAACCCCACCCAGGACGTGCTCGAGCAGCGCCTCGCCGCCCTCGAAGGCGGCACCGGTGCTCTCGTCCTCTCCAGCGGCCAGGCGGCATCGACGTTCGCTGTGCTGAACATCGCGCAGGCCGGCGATCACATCGTCTCTTCCAGCTCGATCTACGGCGGCACGTACAACCTTTTCAAGTACACCCTCGCCAAGCTCGGCATCGACGTCACGTTCGTCGAGAACCAGGACGACGCCGAAGAGTGGCGACAGGCCATCCGCCCGAACACCAAGCTGCTGTTCGCGGAGACCATCGGAAACCCGCGCATCAATGTGCTCGACATCCGCACCATCGCAGATATCGCTCACGCGGACGGCGTCCCGCTGATCGTCGACAACACGATCGCGACGCCGTACCTGCTGCGTCCGTTCGAGCATGGCGCTGACATCGTCGTCCACTCGGTGACGAAGTTCCTCGGCGGCCATGGCACCACCATCGGCGGCGCCATCATCGATGGCGGCACCTTCGAATGGTCTAAGAACGTTGAGAAGTTCCCGGGCTTGAGCGAGCCAGACCCCTCGTACCACGGCGCCAGCTACACCACCGCCGTCGGTGACTCGCTCGCGTACATCATCAAGGCTCGCGTGCAGCTGCTTCGTGACCTCGGATCGGCCATCTCCCCGCAGAGCGCGTGGAACCTCATCCAGGGCATCGAGACTCTCTCACTGCGCATCGAGCGCCACGTGCAGAACGCGCAGGAGATCGCCGAGTGGCTCGACAGCCGCGAGGACATCGCCTCGGTGAACTACTCGGGCCTGCCCGCGTCGCCGTGGTACGCCAAGGCCAACGAGTACCTCCCCAAGGGCGTCGGCGCTGTGCTGTCGTTCGAGCTCAAGGGCGGCGTCGAGGCAGGTCGTGAGTTCGTCAACAGCCTGTCGCTGTTCAGCCACCTCGCTAACATCGGCGACGTGCGCTCACTCGTCATCCACCCGGCATCCACCACGCACTCGCAGCTCTCGCCTGAGCAGCAGCTCACTGCCGGCGTCACGCCGGGCCTGGTGCGCCTGTCGGTAGGACTCGAGAACATCGACGACCTCAAGGCTGACCTCGACCAGGCACTCGCTGCCGCGCGCCGTGTGTCGGAGGCTGCTCGCGCCTAAGGCGTCCACAGCCCGCGCTGAGCGGTACTGGAAGAAGAACCCGGGTCGGTGCAACCGCTGACCCGGGTTCTTCCTCTTCACCGAGCAGATGGCACACGCCGGGGCGGACCAGACGCGTAACGTGCGCCCGGATGCCCCCTGAGCAGGCGACAATGGAGGCATGGACTGGCAGAGCACCTCCGAAGACACCGTGCCCTCGGCACGGGTGACGGCGGCGGATGCTCGTCTGCTGCGAGCGCGACCCCCTGTCACCGGAGCGTGGCGCGACGGCGACCCGGTCGGAGACCGCAAGTTCGTGGCATTCGGACCATTCCGCACCGAGAGCGGGCAGGAGTTGCCCAGCATCCGCGTGGCCTATGAGTCGTGGGGCGAGCTGAACGACACTCGCACCAACGCCATTCTTGTGCTGCATGCGCTCACCGGTGACAGCCACCTGCGCGGTGAAGCCGGCGCCGGGCATCCGACGGCCGGCTGGTGGGAAGACATCGTCGGACCCGGTGCGCCGCTAGACACCGATCGCTGGTGCGTCATCGCGCCGAACATGCTCGGCGGATGCCAGGGTTCCACCGGCCCCGCAAGCGTCGCCCCGAACGGTTATGAGTGGGCCTCGCGCTTTCCCTACCTCACGATCCGTGATCAGGTCGAAGCTCAAGTGCTGCTGGCGGATCAGCTGGGAATCGACAGCTGGGCGGCCGTGATCGGCGGTTCGATGGGCGGCATGCACGCACTGGAATGGGCTGTCACACATCCCGAGCGCGTTGAGCGTCTCGCGGTGCTGTCCTCTCCCCCGACGACCACGGCCGACCAGATCGCTCTGAACTCTGTGCAGATCGAGGCGATCCGCATCGATCCTCGATTCCAGGGCGGCGAGTACTACGATCTCAGCGACGGGGACGGCCCGCACCGCGGTCTCGCGTTGGCCCGCCGGATGGCGCTACTGAACTATCGCAGCCCGATCGAGTTGAACCAGCGCTTCCAACGCTCGTGGCAGTCCGGGGTGTCGCCGCTAGGCAGCGGCGGCCGCTTCGCCGTGGAGAGCTATATCGACTTCCACGGAAACAAGTTCACTCGCCGTTTCGATGCCAACAGCTATATCACCGTGGTCGAGGCGATGAACTCGCATGATGTCGGACGCGACCGTGGCGGTGTTGAGGAGGCCCTGCACACGGTCACCGCGACCACACTTGTCCTCGGCATCGACACGGACAGGCTGTTCCCGGTCGACGGGCAGCATCGCATCGCGCGCAGCATCCCGAACACCCTCGACGGCAACGAAGCGGTCGTGCTGGCCAGCGACTTCGGGCACGACGGTTTCCTCATCGAGACCGATGAGGTCGGCGCCCACCTGCGCCGGTTGCTCGCGGCGTGAGTCAGTCGCGCAGGTAGCTCCACGGCAGAGCTGCGGTCTCCAGCCGATGGCGGCCGGTGCCGCCCTCGGGGTGTACTGCATCGCCGCCCCAGACGAAGACTCCGCCGTCGATGATGTGCGTGGCGTAGAGCGAAGGTGCGGATGCTTGCGCCAACGCCGCCGCAACGCTCTCGCTCGACGCCAACTCATGCAGTGTCACCCACGTCGGCGGGAACAGGCGCAGCCGGCCCTCGGCGTGCAGCCGCAGCGCTTCAGGGGGTGTCAGCCAGCGCGATTCCTCTACTTCGTCGGGCGCAAGGACGAGCTCTCCCGCGGGCGCGGGCGCGAGGAAGAACCAGGTGCGTATGCGTTTTGGTGCTTCGGCCGGTGGTATCCAGCACGACAGCGTGACCAGGCGGGCTGGCCGAAGCCCCACTTCTTCTACACATTCGCGAATCGCTGCGACCGCGGCGATCTGCTGCTCCTCACCAGCGTCAGCGCGGTCGAGCTCTTCGACCACCCCGCCGGGGAAGACCCAGCCGCCGGCGAACGAGCCGTGGTCGGGTCGGCGAATCAGCAGAGTCTCCAGCCCGCCGGGTGAATCGCGCAGCAGTATCGCTGTCCCACCGACCGGCATCGTATCCATGGGATCACCCTACGCGTCACGGCGTTCGCCCCGAGGATTACGGTCGCCTCACCGTTTCCAGCCGGGACAGTATCGCGCCGTGCGGACGGCTACCCTGATCCGTGCGAGCGTGGGTAGCGAGGATCTCGAACCCGGCGCGCGCGAGTTCCTTCTTCAGGGCATCGACCGGCCAGAAGTAGGCGGTCACTATTGCATGGTCGAAGGGCTCGATCCGAGGGCCCTCGAAGAAGCCGAGCAGCAGCGTGCCGCCTGGGTGGAGGCAGCGCGCGAACTCTCCGATGATCGAGGGAACGCGCTCGGGCTCGGTATGGATGAGGGAGTACCAGCTCAGGATTCCGCCCAGAGAGCCGTCCTCCACAGGCAGCGACTCCAGGTCACCGACGCGGAAGAGCAGGTCCGGGAACCGGGCTGCCGCGCGCCCGACGAATTCGGGCACGAGGTCAAGCCCTTCGACCTCGACACCGTGGTCGCGGAGAAATGCCGTCCAGTGGCCGGGCCCGCTCCCCGCGTCGAGAGCACGGCCTCTGATCGTTGCAGCCCACTCGGAAATGACCCGGCGGTCCTCGGCGGCCATCGCCTCGACGGAGCCGAGGTACTCGGTGTACTCATCCGCTCGGGCCCCATAGCTGCTCCGGACCTTCTCGACAGCCATCAACCCTACGGCGTGCTGTCGCGCGCGGAGGAGATTTCATCGACCGCCTTCTCGAGCCGCTCGATCTTGCCGTCGATCTCGCCCTCATATCCTGCACGGATGTCGGCTTTCAGAACCAACGATATGCGTGAGCCGAACGGCTCCACCGCTTCGGTCGCCCGCTTGACGACGTCCATCACCGTGTCCCAGTCGGGGCCTTCAATCTCGGTGAACATGCTGGTGGTTCGGTGCGCGAGCCCCGATTCACGAACAACCTTCACGGCTGCTGCGACCGCGTCATGGACGGAACCGTCTTCGCGGCCGGTGCCAGAAGGAGCAACGGAGAATGCAACAAGCATCATGTACCTCTCAGATCAGGATCGGTGGGAAATAGGGCGAACAGGAACGCGCACGAGTGCCCGAACCGCAAGCACCAGCAGGACGACCACCAACACGTTGCGAACGGTCAGCAGCAACACCGGTAGCAGCTGGGTGCGCAATAATCCGTCGTAGGTCAGCGGATAGACCAGGCAGGTCAGCGCAGCCAGGCCGAGTACGATGCCGGCCGGCACGCCCGAGCGGGTGCGATCGAAGATGATCCACATGATCACCGGAACAATCAGCCATGTCTGGAACTGGGGCGAACCGACTTTGTTCGTCACGATCAGCACAAGTACCGCGGCCAGAGCGAGCGGCGGGAACAGCCGAGGAAACGACGCCCCGCGCATCGCTTTGACTGCCCCGATCCCGATGACGACGGCCAGCGCCAGCACCATCAGCGGGGTCAGCATCCAGGCGATGAACTCGACGCCCGGTGCGCCGATCTGGAACGTCAGAATGTCGAAGCTGTAATCAACGGATGCTGCGCCGAAATGCGCCATCCACATGAACGGTGTCGCGGCGACCGCTTCGATCTGCAGGCCGCGTCCGGTCTGCTCGGTCAGAAAACCGAACAGATGCTGGTCAGCACCGAGGAGGAACAGCACGACGATGATCGCTGCCGTGGTCGCTGCTGCGGTGAGGAGGATACGCATCCGATTCTTCGATGCCGCGACCGCCGCGAGCACAAGAGCCCCCGGCCAAATCTTGATCCAGGCGGCGAATGTGAGCACGATCGCGGCCGCGCCGGGGCGACGCACGAGCCACAGCCCGCCCACGACAGCCAGCGGCACCGTCACCGCATCGATGCGGTACATGGCGATCGGGCCGAACAGCGCCAGCGCTCCCGTCCAAAACCATCCCGCTGAGCGCCGCCGTGCGGAACCGGTGCGCCCGACGAGAAGGCCGAAGGCGACCGCATCCAGAGCTGTCACCAACACCGCCCAGCCGATCAGATATGCATCCACCGCCCCGACCACCCCGGTCAGCGGCCACGCGAGCATCTGTGTGAGCAGCATGGGCAGCAGCGCCGGTTGCGGGTATACCCACGACTCGGTGATCCCGACCACGGGCCCACCGCTGAGTGCCGCCTGGGACCACGGCTGATACACGATGACGACGTCGCCCATCGGCTGGCTCGGAAACACCCACCCCTGCCAGGCGACGAGAACATGCACGGCGAGGAACGTGCCCCACAGCAACAGTGTCCGCAACCTCACGAGAGCAGGTCCCCGATGGCAACGGGAAGAGCCTCTGCCACATCGAGCGCGACGATCGGGTGCCCGGTCTGACCATCAAGCGCCCCGGATGCTATGCGTGCCGCATATCCGTGCAACCATGCTCCGGCAGCGGCGAGCTCAGCGATCGGAGCCGCCGGCTTGCTGGCCAGGAGCGCGCCGAGCGCGCCGGCAAGCACGTCACCGGCGCCGGCCGTGGCCAACCAGCCCGGTGCGGACGCCACCGCGATGACAGCGTCGCCGGCTGCCGCCACGAGCGTTGTGGATCCCTTCACCAGCACGGTGCATCCCAGCGCTTCGGCGACTGCGGCCGCATCCGCCGCACGATCCCCGGATTCAGTCAGTTGGAGCTGCTCGCACAACCGAGCGAATTCCCCCGCGTGCGGAGTCACGAGTACGGGCGCAGCAGCTCCACGAACCAGATCCAGCGCGCCTGCATCAACGACGACGGGTGCCTGACCCGCCAGGATCTCGTGCAGCGCCTCGGTCTCCGCAGGAATACGCGTCGCAGCGTCGGTGCCGGACCCGATCACCCAGGCATCCACTCGGGTGCGTCCGATGTCCGGTGCCGCCACTGTCTCCGGTCGGCGGGCGATGACAGCGTCCGCTGCGCGCCCCGTCCCGACGAATCGAACGAATCCCGCACCTGCACGCCACGCTGCCTCAACACCCAGCACGGCAGCGCCCGGATAGGCATCCGTCCCCGTCCGAACAGCGACAACGCCCCGAGAGTACTTGTCGTCGCCAGCGCCGGGCACCCGCAGCAGGTGCGCGGTGTCAGCCCGGGACCACTCGCGCATATCGACCATAGCTTCCACGCTAGCGCGCCTGCCCGGTTGAGACGGCACTACGGTCGAAGGGTGAGTCTTCTCTTTTCCCCTCTCAGCATCCGTTCTGTCACCTTCCCGAACCGCCTCTGGGTCTCCCCGATGTGTATGTACAGCGCAATCGACGGCGTGGTGCAGGAATGGCATCACACCCACCTCACCCAGTTCGCCAGCGGTGGCGCCGGGCTCATCGTCGCCGAGGCATCCGCTGTCGTTCCCGAGGGCCGCATCTCCCCGCGCGATGCCGGGCTGTGGAACGATGCGCAGCGTGATGCGTGGGCGCCGATCGTTGCGGCGATTCATGCGCGTGGTGGACTCGCCGGAATCCAACTCGCCCACGCCGGCCGCAAAGCGTCCACGTGGTGGCCGTGGGCCGAGACGCAGGGATCAGTCGCGCATGCTGACGGCGGCTGGCAGACGGTCGCGCCGTCGGTCGTCGCCTTCGCCGGCTTCGATGAGCCGGCCGCGATGGATGCCGCGGGCATCGAGAGTCTTGTTGACAGCTTCCGCGCCGCTGCCCGACGCGCACTGGATGCCGGGTTCGACGTACTGGAGGTTCACGGCGCGCACGGGTATCTGCTGCACCAGTTCCTCTCCCCGCTGTCGAATCTGCGCACCGACGAATACGGCGGCTCGCTCGAAAACCGGGCACGGCTGCTCCTGCGCGTGGTTGATGCTGTGCGCGAAGAGGCCGGCAACGATGTGCCGCTCTTCGTCCGCATCTCAGCCACCGACCACGCCGATGGCGGCTTCCTCCCCGCGGAAGCGACCGCAGTGAGCACGTGGTTGCTCGAGCACGGAGCCGATCTCATCGACGTCTCCAGCGGCGGACTCGTGGCGCACCAGCAGATCGATGTGCATCCTGGCTATCAGGTGCCGCTTGCCGCGACGCTTCGCCAGAGCGGTGCGGTCCGGACGAGCGCTGTCGGACTCATCACCACGGGGCAGCAGGCCGAGCAGGTGCTTGCCGATGGCGCGGCTGATGCCGTCTTCGCCGGTCGGGAATGGCTACGGGATCCGCACTTCGGCCTGCGGGCCGCACACGAACTCGCAGCACCGGTCACGTGGCCGTCCCAGTACCTCCGCGCACGCTGGCGCTGACCTGCGGGGACACGCGCCCCGAGGGGCACGGGCGCATCAGCGCCCGTGCACCCGTCGAGTCGCGTCCTGGACCTCGCCGATGAGCTCTTCGAGGATGTCCTCCAGGAACAGCACCGCCGTCGTCTCACCCTGGGAGTTGCGCACCTTCGCGAGGTGCCGGCCGGCACGGCGCATGAGTGCAAGCACGTCTTCCAGGTCGGTGTCTTCCTGCACCGGCACCATGTGATGGATGCGCTTGGTCGGGATCGGTGCCACCGTCATCGTGGCGGCGTCCGCTCCTTCCGAGGCACGCAGGATGTCCTTGAGGTGCACATAACCGACCGGCACCTGCTGCTCATCCACGATCACGTAGCGGGAGAATCCGTATCGGGCGACGGCACGCTCAATGTCATCCGGTGTCGTGGTCTGCGGCAGCGTGACCAGATCACCGAGCGAGACGGCGACATCACGTGCCTTCTTATCGGTGAACTCCACGGCCTTGGCGACAGCACCAGAGGTATCTGAAAGCAGTCCCTCCCGACGCGACTGGGTGACGATCGTGGCCACCTCGTCGATCGTGAAGGTCGACGCCGCTTCGTTCTTCGGCTCGACCTTGAACAGCCGCAACACGCCATTGGCGGTCGTGTTCAGAACCCAGATCACCGGCATGAACACCTTCGACACCCATACCAGCGGTGGGGCGAGGATGAGCACCGCACGATCAGGTACCGAGAACGCCAGGTTCTTCGGCACCATTTCGCCGAACACCACGTGCAGGTACGAGACCAGCAGCAGTGCGATCGCGAAGCCGACGATGTCTACAACCGCATCCGGCCACCCGAGAGCGTGCATCGGCACACCGAGCAGATGGTGGATCGCGGGCTCTGAGACGTTCAGGATCAGCAATGAGCAGATCGTGATGCCGAGTTGGGACGTGGCGAGCATGAGCGTTGCATGCTCCATGGCAAACAGCGCAGTCTTAGCCGCCCGCGACCCCTGCTCAGCGCGGGGCTCGATCTGCGAGCGACGTGCCGAGATCACGGCGAACTCTGCGCCGACGAAAAAGGCGTTCGCGATGAGAAGTACGACGAGCCAGACGATTCCTGCCCAGTCGTTCATCGGGTCACCCCCTCGGCCGTGGCGTCAACCGGCACGGGCGTGTACCGGATGCGATCGACGCGGCGACCGTCCATCCGGATCACCTGCAGCACACCAGAGTCCAACGAGACCTCATCTCCGATCACGGGAACGCGCTCGAGAACACTCATCATGTAGCCGCCGACGGTGTCGTAGACATCTCCCTCGGGAACCTGGACTCCTGTGCTGCTGCGCAGCTCATCAGGACGCAGCTCCCCCGGAAACGCGATCGAGTCGCTGCTGCGAACGACGCCGGCACGGGTGCGGTCGTGTTCGTCTGAAACCTCTCCGACGATCTCCTCGATCAGATCCTCCAGAGTGACGATTCCGGCGGTTCCGCCGTACTCGTCAACGACGATGGCCATCTGGTAGCCCTTGGCACGCAACTCGGACACCAGCACATCGAGGTGCAGCGTCTCCGGTACTCGCAACGGATCCGTGGACAGCGCGCCCACCGGAACGTCCACGCGACGCTCCCGCGGCACCGAAACCGCCGCTTTCAGATGCACGACGCCGGTGATGTCGTCGAGGTCGTCCGAATACACCGGGAACCGGCTCAGGCCGGTGCGTCGGGCCAATTGAATGACGTCTTCGGCCGAATCTCCGGAGAAGATCGCGTGCATGCTGGGACGCGGAGTCATGACATCGCCCGCGGAGAGCCGGGCGAAGGTCAGACTGCGATCGAGCAGGCTGGCGGTGTCCGCCTCCAGCACACCGGCAAGCGCCGAACGGCGCACCAGTGAGGAGAGCTCTTCAGCGCTTCGTGCGCCGGACAGCTCTTCTTTCGGCTCAATGCCCATGCTGCGCAGCACCCCGTTGGCGCTGTTGTTGAGCATCACGATCGCCGGTTTGAACACCGCGGTGAAACCGGTCTGGAATGGGATGACCAGTTTGGCTGTCTGACGAGGCAGCGCGAGGGCGAAGTTCTTCGGAACGAGCTCGCCGAGAATCATCGACAGCACAGTGGCGACCACTATCGCAACGACGGTGGCGATAGGACGGACAGCACCTTCGGCGATGCCCCAGGTGATCAGCACCGGGCCGAGCAGATTGGAAAGCGCTGGCTCCATCGTGTAACCGGTCAACAGAGTCGTCAGCGTGATGCCCAGCTGCGCCGACGAAAGATGAGTCGACGTGTGTTTGAGAGCGGAGATCGTCAGCGCCAGCCGGCTTTCGCCGCGGGCCTGACGAGCTTCTAGCTCTGCACGATCAAGGTTGACGAGGGCGAACTCACTCGCAACGAATAAACCTGTTCCTACTGTGAGTAGGAGCCCCACGCCCAGCATGACGTAGTCCATCAGCTGCTTCCCTCCTCAGAGGAAGGCAACGGGCAGTGGGGCACAATACTACAACTGGGAGGGTCGTCCATGATGCTTAGATTCTACCGAACTTCTACCAGCTGACCGGCAGCGCCTTGCCCTCCTCGTAGCCCGCAGCCGATTGCCTGCCGACCAGCGCGCGTTCGTGAAACTCCGGCACAGACGCCGCTCCCGCGTAGGTGAACGACGAACGCACCCCGGAGGTGATCATGTCGAGCAGATCCTCCACACCCGGGCGCAGCGGGTCGAGGTAGATCTTCGAGGAGGAGATCCCCTCTGCGAACAACTCCTTGCGTGCGCGCTCGTAGGCGTCGAGCCGGCCGAACCGCGCTTGCACCGCTTTCGTGGATGCCATCCCCCACGACTCCTTGTAGATGCGCCCCTCGGCGTCAGCAAGCAGCTCACCGGGAGCCTCGATCGTTCCGGCGAACCAGGAGCCGATCATCACGGATGCGGCTCCCGCCGCCAGTGCCAGCGCGACGTCGCGCGGATAGCGCACTCCCCCGTCTGCCCAGACGTGTGCTCCGTGGGAGCGCGCAGCCTCTGCGGTTTCGAGCACGGCCGAGAATTGTGGTCGTCCCACCGCGGTCATCATCCGCGTGGTGCACATCGCGCCGGGACCGACGCCGACTTTCAGAATGGATGCCCCGGCGTCGACGAGATCGTGCACCCCGTCGGCGGTGACGATGTTGCCGGCCACGATCGGGATACCGAGATTCAGCGCGGCGACGGTGCGAAGCGCACGCAGCATCCCGTCCTGGTGCCCGTGCGCAGTGTCGAGGACGAGCACGTCGACGCCCGCTTCTGCCAGCGCTGTCGCCTTTGCGGCGACGTCGCCGTTGATCCCGACGGCGGCACCGACAGCGAGTCGACCGTCCGCGTCGACGGCTGGCGCATACAGCGTTGATCTCAGGGCGCTGCGCGCGCTGAGCGTTCCGACCAAGCGGCCATGATCGACGACCGCGACCACCTCCGCGCCCGTTTCGGTGATGACGTCGAATGCTGAACGCGCATCCGTGATGTCCTCAGCATCCAGAGCAGGCGTGCCGGTGTGCACAAGATCGCCCAACTGCGCATCGGGCAGGGCGGTTGCCAGCCGGGTGGCTGGCAGGATGCCGCGGATCGCGGATGTTTCCACGGTCGCGCCCCTTTCGGCGACGACGATGCCGTGCCCGACAGCAGGCGGCACCAGGCGCAGCGCATCAGCGGCCGTGGCTGAAGGTGGGAGCACGAGCGGGCTGTCCCATGCCACCGGCTGCGCCTTGACGTTGCGGATCGCAGCGTCCAGATCCTGCAACGGCATGTCCTGCGGAAGGATGCCCAGACCACCGCGCCGCGCAAGCACCGCAGCCAGCCGGGGACCGGTCACGGAGTTCATGTTCGAGGCGACCAGCGGCAACGTCGCAGGCGTGCCGTCGTGCGGTGAGAGATCCACGGAAAGCCGGCTGGTGATGTCCGAGTGCCGCGGCACCAGAAAGACATCTGAGTATGTGAGATCGACCTGAGGCTGCTCGCTGACGAACTTCATACCCCCACGGTATCTTTCCAAGCAGCGAAACGGGCGAGTCTACGCGCGTATTCACATGCCAGAACACGTTAGGCTAGTACACGCGATGCATCGTTCCGGACGTTTCGGACTCGAGCATGAGACACAGCTTCAGCGATGAAAGAGGGCGATAACGCGTGGCGAACCAGGTGGCCGGCGTCGGGGGTTCAGACGACGGAGATTTCGGAGCCAATTCGTGGCTCGTCGACGAACTCTACGAACAGTTCAAAGTTGATCGCAACTCCGTCGACAAGGAGTGGTGGCCGATCCTGGAGAACTACAAGCCCGCCAGCGCGGCGGCTCCGCCCGCTTCGACGACGCCTTCGAGCACGTCCGCAGCCGCAGCCGAGCACCCCGTGACTGCACCGATCCCCGTGATCGGTCTGCAGCCGGTGGCGCGCACCACGGCGAAGCCCGCAGCGCCGGCACCGATCCCTGCCCAGGCTCCCAAGCCAACGGCCAAGGCCGCTGCCGAGGAATCGGCCGACGAGGACAAGGCCACTCCGCTTCGCGGCATGTCCAAGACCCTCGCGGCGAACATGGACCAGTCGCTCACCGTTCCGACAGCGACCAGTGTGCGCACGATCCCGGCGAAGCTGCTGATCGACAACCGCATCGTCATCAACAACCACATGTCGCGCTCGCGCGGCGGCAAGGTCAGCTTCACCCACCTCATCGGCTGGGCGCTGATCCAGACGTTGAAGGAGTTCCCAAGCCAGAACGTCTTCTACGCCGAGATCGACGGCAAGCCCTCTGTGGTCGCTCCCGCGCATGTCAACCTCGGCATCGCGATCGACATTCCCAAGCCTGACGGCACCCGTGCACTGATGGTGCCGAGCATCAAGCGCTCAGACACGCTGACGTT
Organism: Microbacterium wangyouchuni; assembly: GCF_054072595.1. Lineage (NCBI taxonomy): Bacteria > Bacillati > Actinomycetota > Actinomycetes > Micrococcales > Microbacteriaceae > Microbacterium > Microbacterium wangyouchuni. The sequence goes on along the minus strand of NZ_JBSVRM010000002.1, from coordinate 382,598 downwards.
CACCGAATACCTCGCGGCCTACGAAGACCTCGTCACCCGCGCTCGAAACAACAAGCTGACCGCCGGCGACTTTGCCGGCACCACGGTCTCGCTCACGAACCCGGGCGGCATCGGCACCGTGCACTCCGTGCCGCGTCTGATGAAGGGCCAGGGCTGCATCATCGGCGCCGGCGCTTTGGACTACCCGGCAGAGTTCCAGGGCGCGAGCGCCAAGACACTGTCCGAGCTCGGCATCGGCAAGACCATCACGCTCACCAGCACCTACGACCACCGTGTCATCCAGGGTGCCGGGTCTGGCGAGTTCCTGAAGAAGGCGCACGAGCTGCTGATCGGTCAGCGCGGCTTCTACGACGACATCTTCGCTGCGCTGCGCATTCCGTACGCGCCGATCCGTTGGAACCCCGATATCGCCGTTGACCTCGCTGAGCGCGTCGACAAGCAGTCGCGGGTGCAGGAGCTCATCAATTCGTACCGCGTCCGCGGTCACCTGATGGCCGACATCGACCCACTCGAGTACGTGCAGCGTTCGCACCCCGACCTCGAGATCGAAAGCCACGGCCTGACGTTCTGGGATCTGGACCGCGAGTTTGTCACCGGCGGTTTCGGCGGTAAGCGCGTCATGAAGCTGCGCGACATCCTGGGCGTTCTTCGCGACTCGTACTGCCGCACGCTCGGCATCGAGTACATGCACATTCAGGATCCGGAGCAGCGCCGCTGGTTCCAGGAGAAGCTCGAGGTCAAGTACCAGAAGCCCGGCCACGCCGAGCAGCTGCGGGTCTTGCGCAAGCTCAACGAGGCTGAAGCGTTCGAGACCTTCCTGCAGACGAAGTTCGTCGGCCAGAAGCGCTTCTCCCTCGAGGGCGGCGAATCGCTGATCCCCCTGCTGGATGAGATCCTCCAGGGCGCAGCCGCGGCTTCCCTCGACGGTGCGGCGATCGGTATGGCACACCGCGGCCGACTGAACGTGCTCACCAACATCGCCGGCAAGACCTACGGTCATGTGTTCCGCGAGTTCGAAGGCATCCAGACTCCGGGCAACCAGCGCGGCTCTGGCGATGTGAAGTACCACCTCGGCACCGAGGGCACATTCGTCTCGGACGACAACTCCGAGCTGCCCATCTACCTCGCAGCGAACCCCTCGCACCTCGAGACTGTCGACGGCGTGCTCGAGGGCATCGTCCGCGCGAAGCAGGACCGCAAGCCCATCGGCACGTTCTCCTGGCTGCCGATCCTGGTGCACGGTGATGCCGCGTTCTCCGGGCAGGGCGTCGTCGTCGAGACGATGCAGATGTCGCAGCTGCGCGGTTACCGCACCGGGGGCACGATCCACGTGGTCGTCAACAACCAGGTCGGTTTCACCACGACGCCGACGGATGCCCGCACCTCGGTCTACGCGACCGACGTCGCCAAGACCATCCAGGCGCCGATCTTCCATGTCAACGGCGATGACCCCGAGTCGGTCATCCGCGTTGCTCAGCTCGCGTTCGAGTACCGTGAGCGCTTCCACAGCGACGTCGTCATCGATCTCGTCTGCTACCGCCGCCGCGGTCACAACGAGGGCGATGACCCGTCGATGACGCAGCCCCTGATGACCGACCTCATCCAGGCGAAGCGTTCGGTTCGCAAGCTCTACACCGAGGCGCTCGTCGGTCGCGGTGACATCACCCAAGAAGAGTACGAGCAGGCGAAGGACGACTTCCAAGGCCGTCTGGAGGTCGCGTTCGCTGAGACGCACGCTGCGGAGACCGGCGCAACGCCGATCGCTCCGGAACTCACGTCCTCGAACGAGGTCGTCGGCGAGCCCGAGGTCACCGGCATCTCGCCAGAGATCGTCTCGCTGATCGCGGAAGCATTCGCGAACAAGCCAGAGGGCTTCACCGTTCACCCGAAGATCCAGCAGCTGCTCGACAAGCGCGTCGAGATGACGCGCAGCGGCAACATCGACTGGGGCTTCGGCGAACTGCTCGCATTCGGGTCGCTGCTGGCTGAGGGTACCCCGGTGCGCCTGGCCGGCCAGGACTCGCGCCGTGGCACGTTCGTGCAGCGCCACGCAGTCATGCACGACCGCGCCAACGGGCAGGAATGGCTGCCGCTGTCGAACATCTCGGAGAGCCAGGGGCGATTCTTCGTCTATGACTCGCTGCTGAGCGAGTACGCGGCGCTGGGCTACGAGTACGGGTACTCGGTTGAGGCTCCAGAAGCTCTCGTGCTCTGGGAAGCGCAGTTCGGTGACTTCGCGAACACCGCCCAGGCCGTCATCGACGAGTACATCTCCTCAGCCGAGCAGAAGTGGGGCCAGCAGTCCGGCGTCACGCTCCTGCTGCCGCACGGGTACGAGGGCCAGGGCCCGGATCACTCCTCGGCACGCATCGAGCGTTTCCTGCAGCTGTGCGCTCAGGAGAACATGATCGTTGCCCGTCCGTCGACGCCGGCTTCGTACTTCCACCTGCTGCGCCGTCAGGCGTACGCTCGTCCGCGCAAGCCGCTCATCGTCTTCACGCCGAAGGCCATGCTGCGTCTGCGCGGTGCGACCAGCAGCGTCGAGGACTTCACCCAGGGTCGTTTCCAGCCCGTGATCGACGACAATCGCGGTGTAGACCCCGCGGCCGTCAAGCGTGTGCTCGTACACTCCGGCAAGGTGCACTGGGATCTGCGCAGCGAGCTGGAGAAGAACCCGAACCCGGAGATCGCGCTGGTGCGGCTGGAGCAGCTGTACCCGACGCCGATCGATGCGCTAAAGGCAATCACCGACTCGTACCCGAACGCGGAGCTCGTCTGGGTTCAGGAGGAGCCGGAGAACCAGGGCGCATGGCCGTTCCTCGCTCTCGCCTTCGCCGATGTTCCCGGTGACCGGCAGTTCCGGACCGTTGCACGCACGGCATCCGCTTCTCCGGCGAGTGGCTCCTCCAAGGTGCACGCCGTCGAGCAGGCAGATCTGCTCAAGCGTGCCCTCACGATGGACTGATCATGGCCTGATCATGACTTGATCGCACGAACCCCGTAGCGCCGCAGATCCTGCAGCGCTACGGGGTTCGTGCTCAGTATCAGGTACTCAGTACCAGATACTCAGTACCGGCGCTTCAGCGGCTCGGAAAGCGTCGTCGATGGATGCAGCAACCTCAGCCGTGACATCCATCCGGCCAGCAGCCCGCAACTGCGCGGCGCTGACGCCACCGACGTACAGCGCGGAGAGCGTCGAGACATCAAGGGTGACATCCGCTTCTCCGCCCTCGACTGGGGTAAGCAGCGCGTGGCCGTCTTCGATGGCCAACCGCCAGCATCCCGAAGCGAAGCCGAGCGTGTCGTCCACGCGCAGCACGATATCCAGCGGCGCGCGGTAGGTGCGAGCGGTGAGTGCGGCCGGAACATCCAGAATGCGCAACCAGCCGTGATCGTGCACCGCAATGTCGACACCGCGCTGATCGGCAACCAGCCACGGCAGCGGATCATCGGTGGGCCGGAGGTCGACAGAGATCTTGTTCACGAGATCGTGCTGCAGAGCGAAGCCCCAGAGGGCGCGAAGCGCATCGGGTGTAACCGTGGAGATCTGGTAGATCGACATCTCAGAGCGGAACTGCCCGGGGATCTCTTCGACCTTGTACGCCATCACACCGCGCACAGCACCGGTCTCATCGAGATAGCGCACTCCACGCACGGCCGCCGGGGCGGGGTGACCGGCTGCAAGGCCTGCAACGCGGTCCCAACGGCGATCCCACCCGGCGACCTGCCCGGCTCGCTGGGTGCGCTCCACCTCGTGCAGCGCGGCAAAGCTCTTCTTCAACGTCTCTTTATCGACGTACTCCAGGGCGCCGGACGGCGTCCCCCCGGCCCACCCGGCTCGTCTGGTGTCGACGGTGACCCGCGCAACCGGAACCGCGGATGCGAAACCGTAGCGGCCGTAGATCGTCGCTTCCGAGACCGTGAGGCCGGCGATGGCGATGCCGGCGGATGCCGCTGCGCGAAGCTCGCCCTCCAGCAGGGCCCGGGCGATGCCGCGGCGCCGGTGCGTACCGGCCACGGTCACCGAACTGATCGCCCACATCTCGATCTCGCCGCCGGGAACCGTCAGCGGTGTGGTCCAGGAGTTGATTGTCGCAACCGGCCACGCACCCACCGGTGCATCCGCCTCGAACACGCCGATGTTGCGACGGTCAGCGATCGCGGCGCCATCGGCCTCGACGACATCTGCTGCCGGATCCTTGTCGAGGAACCCCCGAGCGTCGGCGCGCACGAAGGCTTCGCTATCGGCAGCCGATGCGGTGTCGATAATTCGATAGGTCAATCGTTGAACGGCAAGCCGATCAAAAGAAGAGGGGTCGACGGGGACATTTCGTGCGTCGGTCATCCTTCCACCCTAAAGGCAGACCACCGACAGCGTCGGTCAGTGCGCGGCGGCCTGGGCAGCGCGTAGCTTGGCCAGCACCTGGTCACGCAGCTCTTCCGGAGCCGTCTCCTTGCACGCGCGAGCCACGACCTCGGTCAGAGTGCTGGCGACAAGCGCCTCACCCTGGCAGGACGCACAGTTCTCGATGTGCTCGCGGATCTCGGCGTGCTCGGTCTTGCACACTTCGTTGCGGAGGTACTCCTCCAAGTCCTGACGGGCTTTGGTGCAGCCGCAATCGCTCATTTCTTGCTCCTTGTAGCGGCCGCGGCGATTCCTCGCTCCGCGGCATAATCCGACAGCAACTCGCGCAACATCCGTCTGCCACGGTGCAGACGACTCATCACGGTGCCGATGGGGGTTTTCATGATGTCGGCGATCTCCTGGTAGGCGAATCCCTCGACATCTGCCAAGTAGACCGCCAACCGGAAGTCTTCCGGTACTTCCTGCAGGGCATCCTTCACGACAGACGCGGGCATCCGATCGATGGCTTCTGCCTCAGCCGAGCGGCTGTGCGTCGCCGTCGTCGACTCTGCTCCGCCCATCTGCCAGTCTTCCAACTCGTCGATCGTGCCCTGATAGGGCTCGCGCTGACGCTTGCGGTAGATGTTGATGTACGTGTTCGTGAGGATGCGGTACAACCACGCCTTGAGGTTCGTTCCCTGTGTGAACGACGCCCAGGACGCGAAGGCCTTGACGAACGTCTCCTGCACAAGGTCTGCCGCATCGGCGGGATTGCGCGTCATACGCATCGCCGCCGCATACAGCTGATCCATGAAGGGAATCGCCTGTTCCTCGAACTCACGCCGAGCGTCGCCGAGTGTGTCTGCGGGTGCCGTGTCATCCATCACGGGCCAGTCTAGGCCGACGAGCACCTCCAGCCCACTCTCCAGCGTTGCGACCATAGTCACTCCTTCTCGGCGGTTTGCGTACCATTCACTAAGGTGGAACCGATGACTGACACACGGTATTCCCCTTCCCCCGCCAGGGGCGCCTACACCGCGCCCGATGCATCTGGCGCTGTGAACTCGACGCTGACCATTCCCGGGTCGAAGTCACTGACCAACCGCGAGCTGATCATTGCCGCTCTCGCCGATGGCCCCGGCCGCCTGGTCGGCCCGCTGCATTCCGATGACTCGCGCCGGATGGTCGATGCGCTGCGAGCACTCGGAGTAGGTATCGAAGAGGTCGAAGGGGCCGGTGAATTCGGTCCTGACCTGGAGATCACTCCCGCGCCGCTCACCGGCGGAGCCGAGATCGACTGCGGGCAGGCCGGCACCGTCATGCGTTTCATCGCACCGCTTGCGGGCCTTGCCACTGAGGATGTCCGCATCACCGCGCATGAAACCGCGCTTCACCGTCCGATGGGTGCCATGATCACCGCGCTGCGCGATTTGGGCGTCGACATTGATGACGAGGGCACGTGGTCCCTGCCGTTCACCGTTCGCGGCCATGGCCGCATTCGCGGCGGTCGCCTGGAAGTGGATGCCTCGGCATCCAGCCAGTTCGTCTCAGGGCTCCTGCTGGCCGCCCCCCGCTTCGACGTCGGATTGCACCTCGTCCACACCGGTGAGCACCTGCCGAGCCTGCCGCACATCGACATGACGATCGAGTCGCTCAGCCGCCGCGGCATCCGCATCGAAAGACCGGCGACCGGCGAGTGGCTGGTGGAGGCGGGCATCCCGCGCGCCAAGGAGATCGCGATCGAGCCTGATCTGTCCAACGCCGCACCATTCCTGGCAGCGGCGATGGTCACCGGTGGCGAGGTGACGATCACGGGATGGCCGCTGCATTCCACCCAGCCGGGCGCGCTGCTGCCGGAGATCCTGCAGGCCATGGGCGCCCACGTCGGCCGTCACGGCGGCGCGATGACCGTACGCGCCGGTGACAGCATCCGTGGCCTCGATCTGGACCTCTCCGCTGCCAGTGAACTGTCGCCCACGATCGTCGGGCTCGCGGCCTTCGCCGATGCGCCCACGACCATCCGCGGTATCGGGCATACGCGGATGCATGAGACCGATCGCATTGCCGCGCTGATCAAGAACCTCACGGCCCTCGGCGGCGAGGTCGAGGAACTTCCCGATGGGCTGCGCATCATCCCGCGTCCGCTGACCGGCGGCCACTGGGGCGCGCACCACGATCACCGTATGGCGACAACCGGCGCGCTGGTCGGACTGCGCGTGCCTGGCGTCATCATCGATGACATCGGCACCACGGCCAAGACTCTGCCGGAGTTCACCCAGCTGTGGGAGCGGATGCTGGGAGGCACCGCCGCGTGAGTTGGCTCGACCCAGACGATGACCTCGAAGACGACTTCGAGGACTTCGACGAGACCAGCATCCGTCAGCGCCCTAATCCGAAAGCCAATCGTCCACGCACCAAGCGCCGGCCAGCGCACGAGGATGCGCAGGTCGGCAGGGTGCTCGGAGTCGATCGCGGCCGCTACAGCGTCATGCTGGATGAGGACACCACCGACGAACGGGTGATCACCAGTACGCGGGCACGCGAGCTCCGCCGCACTCCCATCGTCACCGGAGACCGGGCCCGTGTCGTGGGCGATACCTCCGGGACCGAAGGCACGCTCGCACGCATTGTCAGCATCGTCGATCGCACATCGTTGCTTCGTCGCAGCGCCGATGACAGCGATCTCGTCGAGCGCGTCATCGTGGCCAACGCCGATCAGATGCTGATCGTGGTCGCAGCCGCCGATCCCGAACCACGCGCACGCCTGGTCGATCGTTACCTGGTCGCCGCTTTGGATGCCGGCATCCGCCCGCTGCTGGTCGTGACGAAGACCGATCTCGCCGATCCGAGCGCATTCCTGTCGTATTTCGACGGACTCGACCTGCAGGTGTTCACCAGCGCGAACGACCAGATGCCGCTCGAGGAGATCGGTGCGGCACTGATCGGCCACTCCACTGTTTTCGTCGGCCACTCCGGCGTCGGCAAGTCAACCCTGGTGAACGCTCTCGTCCCTACGGCAGACCGGGCTACCGGGCACGTCAATCAGGTCACCGGGCGCGGGCGTCACACCTCCTCGTCGACCGTCTCGCTGCGATACGAGGGCGCGGCCGGCTCCGGATGGGTGATTGATACTCCCGGGGTTCGTTCTTTCGGTCTCGGTCACATCGACCCGGCGAATGTGCTTGCCTCGTTCACGGAGCTCGCGTACGTCGCCCAGCGCTGTCCCCGCGGATGCACCCACCTGCCGGATGCTCCGGACTGTGCGCTCATCGAAGCAGCGGAGCAGGGTGAGCTGAACCCGGCCGAACTCGGGCGGCTGGACTCCCTGCAGCGCCTGCTGCAGACCTTCGCCGACAAGGCCGAAGCGAACCCGGGTTCGTCCTCGGGTCGATAGGCTGGTGCACGTGACGAATCTGCGCCTCGAACCCGGTACCGCTGCTCCCGACTTCTCGCTTCAGGATCAGGACGGGTCCACTGTGACCCTCGCTGACCTTCAGGGCCAGAAGACGATTCTGTACTTCTACCCGGCGGCGATGACACCGGGATGCACGACGCAGGCGTGCGACTTCCGCGACAGCATCACGTCGCTGCAGGGTGCCGGCTACCGCGTGATCGGCATTTCTCGGGATGAGCCGAGCAAGCTCGCTGCATTCCGTGAGCGCGATGCTCTCCCCTTCACGCTGCTCAGCGACCCCGATCACGCCGTGCACTCCGCCTACGGCGTGTGGGGCGAGAAGATGAACTACGGCAAGGTCGTCGAGGGCGTCATCCGTTCGACCTTCGTTCTGGATGAGAACGGCACGATCACCCACGCACAGTACAACGTCAAGGCGACCGGGCATGTTGCACGGCTGCGCAAGACGCTCGGCCTGGACGCCTGACCCGCCTCAGTCGGCGACCGGGTCCTCGGTGGAGTCGGGCGGGCGGACGGCCTCTTTCCTCGTGCTCGCGAGCAGGAGGACGAAGCACACGACGCTCGGGATACCCACGCCCAGGACGAACGTCCAGGCGATCGGCGGCACAGTGAGAGTCGCGAGCACCAGCGCGATGGCGAGCAGCTGCAGCACCACTCCCCCGGACCGCGCCCACATGTGGCCGACCCGCGTCCCCCAGGCGAAGGCGAAGAGCGCCGCAGCACCGATCAGGGTCAGCACGATCAGTGCGATGGCTGTGATCAGCGACGCCGCTTCGCCCGCCCCCAACTGGAAAAGTTCGATGATCGCAAACACCGTTACGGCGGCGCCTTCGAGGGCCAAAACCGCAGCTGCTGCCATCGCAAGGCGGGGTGCACGCACAATGTCTCCTGAGAAATCAGATTTGTAGGCAGAAAATCCTTGATTTCGCGCCCGAGCTGTAACACAATGTTAACAGTCATGTGCTCCCACAGCGGCGTGGGGCGAGCAGATGCTCGCACTACAACTGAGCGACGACACCCGATATCGTCGCCCGAACTGAGCGTTCGTACCGCGATCACTCACTGAGAATCCACACCAAGGAGCCCTAATGGACTGGCGCGACAAATCCGCCTGCCTGACCGTCGATCCCGAGCTGTTCTTCCCCGTGGGGAACACCGGGCCTGCGGTCGACCAGATCGAGAAGGCCAAGGCGGTCTGCGCCACCTGCACCGTCACCGAGGTCTGCCTGCAGTACGCGCTGGAGACGAGTCAGGACTCCGGTGTGTGGGGTGGCCTTTCCGAGGACGAGCGCCGTGCGCTCAAGCGCCGCGCCGCTCGTGCGCGTCGCGCCTCCTGACCGCGTTCACACCTTTACGAAAAAGGCCCTCCTTCCGGAGGGCCTTTCTCATTTCTTCAACCAGCGCATCGGGATGTCGATGGACACCTCGGTGCCCTCCCCGTCGCTTCCGCGCCACTGGATGGAGCCACTGAGCTCGCCCTGGATCAGAGTGTGAATGATCTGAGTCCCCAGGCCCTGTCCCACGCGCCCCTCCGGCATACCGTGCCCGGTGTCACGCACGGAGACGTGCAGGTTGTCGTCAGTTCGGACAGCGTCGATCGTGACGGTGCCTTCCTTGCCGGCGAGACCATGCTCGACGGCGTTGGTGACGACCTCGGTCAGCGCCAGGGCCAGCGGTGTCGCATATTCGCTCGGCAAAACGCCGAACTTTCCGGTTGACTGCGTGCGCGCGCGGGTGTTGGGGGCAGCCGCCACCTCGGCGACAAGATTGAGCACACGATGGAAGACCTCGTCGAAGTCGACGGTCTGAGTGAGCCCCTGCGCCAAGGTGTCGTGCACGACGGCGATGGCGTCCACCCGACGCATGGCCTGACTGAGGGCGTCCCGTGCTTCATCGGAATGCGTACGACGCGCCTGAATGCGCAGCAGCGATGCCACCGTCTGCAGATTGTTCTTCACACGATGGTGGATCTCACGGATCGTGGCATCCTTCGTGATCAGCTCCTGCTCCTGGTGACGCAACTCGCTCACGTCACGGCACAGGATGATCGCACCGATGCGGTTGCCATGATCCTTCAGCGGGATGGCCCGCAGTGACACGGTGACACCCCGCGCTTCGATGTCGGTCCGCCAGGGAGCACGCCCCGTGACGACGACCGGAAGCGATTCATCGACCTGGCGGGTGGCCGGAAGAATCCGCGTTGTGACCTCGGCCAGCGACTCTCCCTCCAACTCGTCCTCGAACCCCATCCGGTTGAAAGCCGACAGCGCGTTCGGGCTGGCGAAGGTGCTGATGCCGTCCACATCAATGCGGATGAGGCCGTCAGAGGCACGGGGAGCGCCACGACGCGGCGACGTCGGTGCTGCGAGGTCGGGGAATTCCCCGGTGCTGATCATCTGGAACAGATCGTTCGCGCACTCGTCGAAGGTGATCTGCTGCCGGGACGGTACCCGCGCTTCACCGAGATTGGTGTGCCTGGTCAGGATGCCGATCACCGGTGTCCCTTCCCCGGCTCTGCCGCGCTCGCGCACGATCGGGACGGCTCGCACCCGGGTGGGAATCTCTTCGAACCAGTCCGGCGACGACGAATCGATGATCTCACTGGAGTCGAACGCGGACTGCACCTGCGTGCGCCACTGCGGACGAACCTGATCGCCGACGATATCGCGGTAGAACAGGGTCGCGGCGCCGCTGGGGCGCGTGTGCGCCACTGCGACGAAGGAGCCTTCCTTGGTGGCGACCCAGATGACGATATCTGCCGAGGCGAGGTCGGCGAGCAGCTGGCCGTCACCGGAGAGACGATGAAGCCATTCGACGTCGTTATCGGTCAGACAGCCCTGGGCATGGACGAGATCACTGAGGGTTGACACCTCATCAGCCTAGCGGCGCATCCGGTATGGAATTTGCTCACAGCACGGCGAATGAGGTCGCGCGCCACCGGCGATCCAATCCCTCCAGCCGGATAGCCACCGCCCGTGTTCGGCCGCGCCCCGCGACGATCACCACTGCCTCGACCACCCCGTCTGCGGGGAACGTTTCACGGATGGAGAGGATCTCGAAGACAGGTCGCGACGGCGCCGTGCCACGAGCATTCCGTGCGCGAGCGGAGAGGTTCGCTCGCGTGCCGAGTTTTCGATACGCTTCTTCGCTGAACCAGCGGGCCAGCTGGTCGAGTTCTCGCACACCGGCGAAAACCTCGAGGACTCCCTGTGTCAGACTCCGCACCAGCGCGGTGGGGTTCGGGAGGTCGTCGGCAGTGGTCGGTTGCGGTGCGAAATACTCATGAAGCGTCATCGTTGTCACTCTCGGTATCGAATGCGAGCCAGTACACCATGCGCGCGGCCCTGCTCGCACGGCTCTGACCAAAAATGTGGATAACCCGTACACGAGCAGAATCTCCCCTACGCTCGATCGCGTGCACTGGGATCGCCTGTTCGAAGACCTCGAAGGCCAGCTGGCCGCTGAGTGGGAGGCGGAGCGCGCCGTATTGGATGCTGAGTCCGAGCGGCTGCGGATCGCCAAGCTCAGCCTGCGCGTGCGCCTGCGTGTTCTGCAGGTGCAGGAAGCACCGGTGACGTTGCGGCTTGTGGACGGAAGTCGTCACTCTGCCTTGATCCGGGCGATCGGAGCGGATTGGGCTGCTGCACAGTCAGCCGGATCACCAACGGCGATCATCGTGCCGCTCGCCGCCCTGACGAGTGTTGAGACGCACCACGGCGCCCTCCTGGACACACTCGATGACACCCCGCTGCCGGCCGATGGACTGCGCGATCGGATGACGCTGGGATTTCTCTTTCGCGATCTGGCTCGTCGGCGCCTGCCGCTGCACCTCGCGCTTCGCGATGGCGAGGTGCTGCACGGAACGATCGATCGGGCCGGAAGCGATCACCTCGACATCGCCGTGCATGATCGGGGCGAGTCTCGCCGTGCCGATGCCGTGCGATCGTTCCGCATGGTGCCGGTGGATGCGCTGGTATGGGCACGCACCGATGGTGCGGCCCTCTAGCTCAGGAACGCGGCCGGCCCCATACCTCGGGGAAGCTCGCTTCGTCTGCCTGACGCCAGAGCGCCATGCGTCGAGCTGCTTCGGTCTGCTCTTCCAGGTACTCCGCGATGCTCTGCTCTTCAACCCGCCACCGAGCGGGAGAACCCAGCTGTGCGCCGCGCAGGCTCCCGGCCAGGATGAGCTCGATGACCTCATCTATTTCGACGCTCAGCAGTTCTGCCACCTGCGCAGGGGCGAGGTAGCGAGAAGCAGATATGGGCGAATCAGCCATAGTTCCATTGTGTCGTGCCCAGCGCCTCTGGCCAGACCGCTTTCAAGCCCTGTGGATAACTTTTCGCCTGTATTTTCAGATTCTGTGACGATGTGGACATGACGACCCAACCGCGCGCGCGACGCGCCTTCTGGGGCGACGTCCGATTTCTGATCGGCACCGCTCTAGTCATCCTCTCGATCGTCGGTGTCTGGCTGATCGTGTCTTCGGCACGGCAGACAACACCGATATTGCAGGCGAACCGTACGATCACCCAGGGTGAGGCGCTGGTCTCGGATGATTTCCGTGTCGTTGAGGTGAGTCTTGGCAGCGTGGAAGGCGGGTACCTCTCGCCACAGGAGCTGACCGGCGGCCTCATCGCCGCACGCACGCTCTCCGACGGTGAACTTCTGCCCGCGGCAGCGGCAGCCGAAGCCAAAAGCGGTCGCACGACCAACATCGTGATCGAAAGCAGTGTCGGCCTGCCTGAGGCAGTCGGCCCTGGCACGGCGGTCGAGCTCTGGTACTCACCGCTCATCGTGGACGGTGATGAGTTCGACGCCCCGCGTATTCTCTCCGCTGATGTCGTGGTCGCCTCCATCCCCGAGGGCGGCGGGATGCTCACCCAGCGAAGCGCGGCCGTTGAACTCGTGATCAACCGCGCAGATGTCGCAGACGTGCTGGCAGCCATCACCGGCGGAGCCGCCCTCTCCGTGGTGCCCGTCGGATCCGGCTCATGACCGCGGTCGTCGTCGCGTTGGATGAACCACGCGCCACATCCCTCAGCGCTGGACTGGAACGCGAGGGCATCCGCATCATCGCCGTCGTGCCAGCAGATGAGGTCACCCGCGCGCTGCTTTCTGAGGCCGACGCGATCATTCTGCCGGCGACCCGCGCGGCCGTGACCGCCGATTTGGTCGCGTTCTGCGACCAACTCGGCGTCCGCATCTGCACCCTCGGCGGCGGAGAATCACGAGTACTGAGCCGCTATGGGCTCCCCGAGTCGCTGCCCGATGATGCCGAGGCCTGGCAGATAGCGGATGCTCTCGCGCAGGAGATCCCAGAGATCGCACAGCCGCCAGCATCCTCAGCACGACGGGTGATCGCCGTCTGGGGTCCGCACGGCGCCCCAGGACGCTCAACCATCGCTATCCAGCTCGCTGTCGAGCTGTCTCGCTCGGGACGGGGCTGCGCTCTTGTGGACGCCGACACCGTCGCGCCGTCTCTCGCGCTGCTGCTGGGTCTGGGCGATGAAGCTCCGGGCATCGCTGCCGCCTGCCGGCGCGCAGAGCTCGGCGGTTTGGATGCTGCGGAGCTCAGTCGCCTCGCGGCCCGTGTGGAAACCAGCGCCGGCAGCATCGAGGTGCTTGCCGGACTCAACCGTCCGTCACGCTGGCCGGAGCTCTCCGCAACACGACTGCGCACCGCTATCCGACTCTGCCGCGACTGGGTCGACGACACGATCGTGGATATCTCAGCATCCTTCGACGCCGACGAGGAGATTTCAGACGACCTGTCCGGCCCCAAGCGGCATGCAGCCACTACGACGGTGCTGTGCGAAGCAGACCGGGTGATCGCGGTCACAGCCGGCGACCCGCTGTCAATCTCTCGGTTCCTGCGCGACTACGCCGAAGTGCGCGGACTCATCGGAGCAACCACGCAGATCTCGGTCGTCGTCAATCAGGTGCGCCCTGGCCCGCTCGGCATCGACGCCCGTGGTCAGATCCGTCGCGCACTCGAGCGCTTCTCGGCCATCACGGATGTGACGTTCCTGCCGTTCGACCAGCGCGCCGCCGACGCTGCCCTCCTGCACGCACGGCCGATGGCCGATGTCACGCCCCGCTCAGCCCTCGTTTCGGCGATCCGCCGACTCGCCGAGAGCCTGGATCCGCCAGCGCCGCGTCTGCGCGCTCAGGTCACTGCTGGTAACTTGCGAGGAAGTTCCCGAGTCGCTCGATGGCTTCGCCCAAAACCCGCGGCTCAGGGAGCGTCACCACGCGGAAATGATCCGGAGTGGGCCAGTTGAAGCCGGTGCCCTGCACGACCAGTATGCGCTCGGAGATCAGCAGGTCGTAGATGAACTTCTCATCGTCGTGGATCGCGTGCACGTTCGGGTCCAGGCGGGGGAAGGCATACAGCGCCCCCTGCGGCTTCACGCAGCTGACGCCGGGGATCGATTCCAGCCCCTGCCACGCAATGTCGCGCTGCTCATGCAGTCGCCCTGTCGGCGCGATGAGAGCGTCGATCGATTGCACGCCGCCCAGCGCCGCTTGCACGGCGTGCTGGGCCGGGACGTTCGGGCACAGGCGCGTCGAGGCGAGCAGGGTGATGCCCTCCAGGAACCCCGTGGCATGCCGCTGCGGCCCGGTGATGACCAGCCATCCGGAGCGGAACCCCGCCACCCGGTAGGTCTTGGAGAGCCCGTTGAACGTCAGGCACAGCAGATCGGGGGCCAGCGTGGCCGTGGGAATGTGTACGGCGTCATCGAAGAGGATGCGGTCGTAGATCTCGTCGGAGAGTATCAGCAGCTCGTTCTCACGAGCGATCTGCACGAGTCCCTCCAGAACCTCGCGCGAGTACACCGCACCGGTCGGGTTGTTCGGGTTGATGATGACGATCGCCTTGGTCTGCGGTGTCACCCTCGAGCGGATGTCCTCCAGATCGGGCGCCCACCCGTTCTGCTCATCGCAGATGTAGTGCACCGGGGTTCCGCCGGCAAGACTCGTCATCGCGGTCCACAGCGGGTAATCGGGTGCGGGGATCAGCACCTCGTCGCCCTCATTGAGCAGCGACTGCATCGTCATGGTGATCAATTCGGACACGCCATTGCCGAGGTAGACGTCATCCGGGCCGAAGCTCGGGAAGTCCTCGATCTGCTCGTAGCGGCTCACCACGGCGCGGCGGGCCGAGATGATACCGCGACTGTCGCTGTATCCGTGGGCCGTGGGAAGCGCTGCCAGCATGTCGTGCACGATCTGGTGCGGCGCCTCGAATCCGAAGATCGCGGGGTTTCCGGTGTGCAGTTTGAGGACGCTATGCCCCTCCGCCTCCATTCGCGCCGCCTCGACGAGCGCTTTACCGCGAATCTCGTACAGGACGTTCTTGAGTTTCGACGATTGATCGAACTGGCGCTTAGGGGTCATTGAAAAAGCCTACCGGCTTTCTGCCGGCAGGCTTTTTCAGATCAGCTGACGCTTACTTCTTCTTCTTTTTGCTCTCGGCGCGGCGCTGCTCACGGTTCTGCGCCTGCGGCGTCTCGCCATCAGTGCGCTGGCCGAATGCTCCGCGCGCCGCAGGTTCGGCTGCTTCACTACCTGCAGCTGCGGCCGCCTGGCGCAGTCGATCGGTTGCCGACTGCTGCACCTGGCCGCGTTCGTTACGCACTTCTACTTCGCCCGCGTCATTGGGTGCCGAGTACTCGAGGCGTTGCTCGCCACCGTCGACGGCAAGACCCTTCGCCTCCACCTCGGTGGTCTCGGAGTCTCCTACGCGGCGCACCTCGACCTCGAGGTTGTAGAGGTAGCCGACAGACTCTTCCTTGATCTGGCCCATCATCGACTGGAACATCGCGAAGCCTTCGCGCTGGTACTCGATCAGCGGATCACGCTGGGCCATCGCACGAAGCCCGATGCCGTCCTTGAGATAGTCCATCTCATAGAGATGATCACGCCAGCGACGGTCAAGAACCTGCAGCACGACGCGGCGCTCAAGCTCCCGCGTTGCGGCCTCGCCCAGCATCTCTTCGCGCTTCTCGTAGGCGATCTTCGCATCGGAGAGAAGCTCACGGGTCAGGCCGTCCGCGGCGATGCCGCCCTTGCGTCCTGCACCCTCAGCCACGACCTCGTCGATGGTCACGCCGACCGGGTACAGAGTCTTGAGCTCAGTCCACAGGGCGTCGAAGTCCCAACTCTCGTTGTGGCCCTGTCCGGTGTGATCAGCAACGACTCCGGTGATGGCGTCTTCGATGAAGTGCTGAACACGGTCGGCGATCTCGTCGCCCTGCAGGATCTGACGACGGTCGGCGTAGATCGCCTCGCGCTGGCGGTTGAGAACGTCATCGTACTTCAGCACGTTCTTGCGCATTTCAGCGTTGCGGGACTCCACCTGCGACTGCGCGCTGCGAATGGCGCGCGAGACCAGGCCCGATTCGATCGGCACGTCATCCGGGAAGTTCGTGCGCGCGAGAATCGCCTCGGCGGCACCGGACTGGAACAGCCGCATCAGATCGTCGGTGAGACTCAGATAGAAGCGGCTTTCGCCGGGGTCGCCCTGACGGCCGGAGCGACCGCGCAACTGGTTGTCGATGCGGCGAGACTCGTGGCGTTCGGTACCGAGCACATAGAGTCCGCCGGCTGCAGTGACCTTGGCGCTCTCTTCTGCGACGACCGCCTTCATCGACTCGTACGCCTCATCCCAGGCGGCCTCGTACTCTTCGGGCGTCTCTGCGGGGTCGAGGCCCCGCGACTTCAGCTCTTGCACAGCGAGGAACTCGGCGTTTCCACCGAGCATGATGTCGGTGCCTCGACCAGCCATGTTGGTGGCGACGGTGACGCCGCCCAGGCGACCGGCACGAGCGACGATCTCGGCCTCACGTGCGTGGTTCTTCGCGTTGAGGACCTCGTGCTTGATGCCCTTCTTCGCCAGCAGCCGCGAAAGGTACTCGCTCTTCTCAACGCTCACCGTGCCGACCAACACCGGCTGGCCGGCGGCGTGGCGCTCCACGATGTCTTCCACGACCTGGGCAAACTTCACGGTCTCGTTCTTGTAGACGAGGTCGGCCTGGTCCTTGCGGATCATCGGCTTGTTCGTCGGGATCTGCACGACACCGAGGTCGTACGTCGACATGAACTCCGCGGCTTCTGTCTCGGCCGTACCTGTCATGCCGGCGAGCTTGTCGTACAGACGGAAGTAGTTCTGCAACGTCACGGTGGCGAGTGTCTGGTTCTCAGCCTTGACCGGCACGTTCTCCTTGGCCTCAATGGCCTGGTGGATGCCCTCGTTGTAGCGGCGTCCGACCAGAATGCGGCCGGTGTGCTCATCAACGATCATGACCTCGTCGTTCATGACGACGTAATCGGTGTTCTTCTTGAACAGCGCGAGCGCTTTGATCGAGTTGTTCAGGAACGAGATCAGCGGCGTGTTGGCCGACTCATAGAGATTGTCGATGCCGAGATAGTCTTCGACCTTCTCGATGCCGGGTTCGAGTACGCCGACTGTGCGCTTCTTCTCGTCGACCTCGTAATCTTCACCGGCCTCGAGGGTACGAGCGATCTTGGCGAATTCGGTGAACCAGCGGTTCGCTTCGCCGGAGGACGGCCCCGAGATGATGAGCGGGGTGCGGGCCTCGTCGATCAGGATCGAGTCGACCTCATCGACAACGGCGAAGAAGTGATCGCGCTGCACAAGGTCTTCCTTGCGCCAGGCCATGTTGTCGCGCAGGTAGTCGAATCCGAACTCGTTGTTCGTTCCGTAGGTGATGTCCGCGGCGTATTGCTCACGTCGAACCGCCGGGGTCTGGCCCGACACGATGATGCCCGTCGTCATGCCGAGGGCACGGAAGATACGGCCCATGAGCTCTGCCTGGTACGAGGCCAGGAAGTCGTTGACCGTAATGACGTGCACGCCTTTGCCCGCGATCGCGTTGAGGTACGCGGGGAACGTGGCGACGAGCGTCTTTCCTTCACCGGTCTTCATCTCGGCGATGTTGCCGCGGTGAAGGGCTGCGCCACCCATCAGCTGAACGTCGTAGGCGCGCATTCCGAGGGTGCGCTTGGCCGCTTCACGAACGGCGGCGAATGCCTCCGGCATCAGCTGATCGAGCGTCTCGCCATTCTCGAAGCGTTCACGCAGCTCGACGGTCTCGTTCGCGAGTTCGTCGTCAGTGAGCTTCTGGAAGTCCTCCTCGAGCGCGTTGACGGCCTTGACTACCTGGTTCAGGCGTCGGATGACTCGACCTTCGCCTGCGCGCAGCAGCTTCTCAAGAGGATTCGCCACTTATGTCATCTCCCTGTTGTGGGTCAGATCCCAGCCACCCAGATCGGGCTTCAGTGCCGGGCATACCTCGCTATGTTACCGGCCGCGGCCCGTGCCAACGTGTGGATATCGCTCTCAGAGAAGTTGCTCGGTATGTATATACTCAGAAACGACTTCAGGAGGTCGCCATGTCTGTGCGTCAGAGCTTGCTCGCCATTCTCGATCAGGGCCCGTGCTACGGCTATCAACTACGCCATGAGTTCGATCGACGCACCGGGTCGACGTGGCCGCTGAACGTCGGGCAGATCTACAACACCCTCGAACGCCTCGAGCGCGACGGTCTCGTCGAGCGCGGCGAGGCGGATGATCAGGGGCACGTGTACTGGGAGATCACGGATGCCGGATCGGCTGAGGTCGCCGAGTGGCTCTCCTCCCCTGTCATGCGCACCCAGGCGACGCGCGATGAGCTGGCGATCAAACTGGCGGTAGCGGCGACTCTGCCCGGCGTGGATGTCAGCGCGGTCATCCAGGCGCAGCGTCGTGCTTCGCTGTCACATCTGCAGAGCCTCCAGAGGGCGAAATATGCGGGAGGCGACCCGGAAGGCCCAGCAGAGCTCGCCTGGTCGCTCGTGGTGGATTCGATGATCTTCACGGCGGAAGCCGAGGTGCGCTGGCTCGATCACACTGAGCAGCGTCTTGCCCTGCATCCGCACCATGCCATGGGTCTGGAGCTGGCGACCGAACGCCCCAAGCGCGGACGCCCCGCGGCCCAGAAGGCCACGGCACAGGAATCCACACGATGACCGAGACAGTCTTGCAGCTGGTCGGCGTAACGCAGCAGTACGGGCATGGCGCTATGGCGGTTTCCGCGCTATCCGGCGTCGACCTCGAAGTCCGACAGGGCGAGCTCGTGGCAATCATGGGCGCATCCGGATCCGGAAAGTCGACTCTGCTGTCCATCGCGGGAGGGCTGGCGACCCCGACCACCGGCGAGGTGATCATCGAGGGGTCCCACCTCAGCGAGCAGTCCCGCGCGCAGCTGGCGAAGCTGCGTCGCCGGTCACTGGGATTCGTCTTCCAAGATTTCAACCTCATCCCCACGCTCACCGCGATGGAGAACGTCACTCTTCCACTCGAACTGGATGGGTTCCGTGGCAGGGTCGCGCGTCGCGCGGGCAAGGATGCCCTCGCATCGGTGGGACTCGGCGACAAAAACGATTCCTATCCAGACGATCTGTCTGGCGGTCAGCAGCAGCGAGTCGCCATCGCGCGCGCCGTCGTGGGCGGTCGGCGCCTTATCCTCGCCGACGAGCCCACCGGAGCATTGGACTCGGTCACCGGCGAAATGGTGCTGAAGATGCTGCGAGCGCGAGTGGATGCGGGTGCAGCAGGCATCCTGGTCACCCATGAGGCCCGCCACGCTGCGTTCGCCGACCGCGTGGTGTTCCTTCGT
Source organism: Microbacterium wangyouchuni (assembly GCF_054072595.1). Classification (NCBI taxonomy): domain Bacteria; kingdom Bacillati; phylum Actinomycetota; class Actinomycetes; order Micrococcales; family Microbacteriaceae; genus Microbacterium; species Microbacterium wangyouchuni. Next base: position 363,156 of record NZ_JBSVRM010000002.1, on the reverse strand, counting down.
GACGGACGCATCATCGACGAGACGCGGCACTCGGATGCCGATGTGTTGCTCGCGGGTGCGTCGCGGTGAGCGCAGCCGCCCGGTGGCGGGTCGCCTCCCGGCTGGCACATCGCCAGGTGCGGCGCACGATCTCATCGAGTGTGCTCATTGCGACTCTCATCGCGCTTCCGATCGCTGGAATGGCGGCGTTTTCCATCGTCATGTGGAGCGCGACTTCCACTCCCGAGGAGGCGGTGAAGGCCGAACTCGGTGAGATGCAGGCCTGGGTGCAGCCGGTCGGTGTGCCAGGTACCGGGTTCTGGCAGGCTCCGGCAGAGCCCGGGTGGAACGGATACTCATTCGAGAACAATCAGATGACGATGCCCGAGGGAGATCCGCTGTCGGATCCGCTCACCGCACTCCCGGCTGGAACCGAGTCGATCGCCGTGACCGAGGGCCAGGTCCGCGTGAGCACGGCTGCTGGCGTGGCGACGCTGCCCGCCTGGAGCGGCTCAGTCTGGGACGACCGCTTCCACGGCCGCTTCGATCTCATCGCTGGACGCGCGCCTGCAGCCTCCGACGAAGCCCTCGTGACCCCTGCCGGGCTGGAACGATTCGGAGTCGCGATCGGCGGTGACATCACGATGGCCGACTCCCTCGAGTCGTTCACCGTGGTCGGGACGATCGCGGCCGCCGGTGTCCCCGCTGACCAGACCGCGCTGTTCCTGCCAGATGACGTTGCCCTGACCGGCACGACAAAGTGGTTCCTGCCCGAGGAAACCATGAGCTGGGAGGACGTGGAAATCCTCAACGAGCAGGGCATCGTGGCCTACTCGCGAGAGGTTGTGCTCGATCCACCCGAGGCGACGAAGTCTGATGAATGGTCCTCGTCCAGCGGATCCGATGTCGCGGCGCAGGGCCTGTTCATGATGCTGGGCGCGGCCGGACTGTTTGCCGCGTATGTGGTAATCATGCTGGCCGGAGCCGCGTTCTCCGTCGCAGCAAGGCGCCAGCAGCGGTCACTTGCCGTCGCCGCAAGCGTCGGCGCGACCGGCGCCGACCTCAGACGGACGATCGTTCTGCAGGGAACCGTTCTCGGTCTCGCCGGCGGCCTGATCGGGCTCGCAGTCGGCACTGGCCTTGCCGGACTCATCATGTGGATCACCGACGACGGCTCGGGGACTCGTTACTGGGGCTTCCACATGCCCTGGGCTGTCCTTGCCAGCATCCTGATCTTCTCCCTTCTGGTGGGAACAGCCTCGGCTGCAATCCCGGCACGAACAGTCGCACGCTCTGACACTTTGAGCGCCCTGCGCGGCGCACGACGGCCGCAGAGCCCGCGCGCGTCACGGCCGATCTGGGGCTCGATCATCCTTCTCATCGGTGTGGGCATCACCATCGTGAGCGCTGTGACGATGGCCTCGATCAATGCGATCTCGCCGGAAGATCTGCCACTGGATTCGCCGGTGCGCGCCATCCCGCCCTTCGGCATCGTCATCGGGCCGATCCTCGTGCAGATCGGGATCCTGCTCTCCGGTCGGTGGTTGCTCTGGCTTGCTTCGCGCGTCCTGTCATTCGTCAGCCTCGCCGCGCGCCTGGCGTCACGGGATGCCGCGGCAAATGCCGCGCGCACGGTGCCGGCATTCGCGGCGATCGGAGCGACGGTTTTCATCGCGGTTTTCGCGCTCTCGCAGTCGTCGATGCAGACCGGCAGCAGCGCACGGAACTGGTATTACCAGGGCCCGGTCGGCTCTCTATCGGTGGAGTTCTACCCGTCCGGCAACGGAATCGTGATGCCAGTGACCGCCGCACAAGCCGATGAGTCCGCTGAAGCAGCGGTGGAGCTCGTCACGGACGCGGGCGCGACACGCGTCGGGATCGTCCGCGCCCAATCGGAGCCCGGTTACTACCCGTCTTCGGAAGACATCCCTGCCGAGGATCAGTGGATCATGGCACTGTTGCCCGAGGAGCACCTCCTCGATCCGACGACACAGGACTCTTACCACTTCAATGGCCCGTGGCCGACGAATCCAATCTCCGTGATCGAGCCCAATACGCTGTCAACCGTGCTCGGCATCGATCTCTCATCCGCACAGCTCAGCGAGTTCCGTGCGGGAGGAGCCCTCGTCACGGACCCCCGTTGGGTGACCGACGGCACCATCGACGTCGCGGCATGGACTGCCCGCGAGTCCCACGAGGGGCGCCTTCCGGACAACATCTGGATCCGGCAACCGGAACAGCCAGACGTTGCGGAGCCCCAATGGGAACAGCGCATCGACGCGATCACGGTCGAGGCCACACATGCACCCGTTGCTGTCGTAGTCACACCCGAGACCGCCGAACGCCTCGGAATGAATGTGCAGCCGGTCAAGGTGATCTCCGTGCCGGCCGAGCCACTCGAGAACGAGGACATGGATCGCGTCTACTCCCAGGCCGACCTGCTGAGCAGCCCCGAGGTCAGCCTGGCGCCGTACTACGAACGCGGTCCGTCCGAGGACATGTTTTGGATGGTCCCCGTCCTCCTCGGCGTCACTGTGCTCGTACTCGGCGCATCCGCGGTTGCGCTCGGTCTCGCGCGGTTCGAGCGCAGGCCCGACGATGCCACACTTTCAGCCGTGGGCGGCACTCGAGGGCTGCGACGGCGCATCGGATTCTGGCAGGGACTCATCATCGCCGGTTTTGGCACGATCGCCGGCGCAGCGGCGGGTGTTCTCCCGCCAATCGGCTTCGCGATCCAGTCCCGCGGGGACCTGATCGTGTCGGACATGCCGTGGCTCGTGCTTGCGCTGCTCGCAGTCGCACTGCCGCTGCTCATCGCCGTGGCGTCCTGGCTCGTCCCGCCCCGCGCTCCAGACCTCACCCGCCGCACAGTCATCGCGTGATGCTCAGCGAGATACCCAACAGAATAAGTAGGATCACTGTATGGCCGGTTTCTGGGGTAAACGCAAGCGCGAACAAGAAGAACGAGCAGCACAGGACGCAAGTCTCGCGCGCAACGCGGAGAAGGCACTGGTTGCGGCTGACGAGCGCGTCCGCACCGCCGGCGACGAACTCGCCTTCGCCGAGGCAGAGCTCGGCGCCTCGCTCACCAAGGATCTGAAGACAGCTCTGGATGCTGTGCGCACGCACCTTCGCGAGGCTTTCCACCTGCACCAGCTCAACCACGACGAGATCCCCGATACCGATGAGGAGCTGCGCACTCGCAACGCCCGCATTGTGCAGCTGTGCGAGTGGGCCGAAGATCTGCTCGATGAGAAGACGGCAGCCCTCGCGGACGCGGTCTCAACCGTGCGCAACGCGCCGAAGGTGCGCGAAAAGGTGCGCGCTGACGCGGAGAAGCTGACCGCACGCCTGCCCCAGGCCCGTAGCATCATCGATCGTCTCGCCAGTCGTTACGCCGAAACTGCCGTGCAGCAGGTCCGCAGCAGTGCCGACGAAGCCGAGCAGCTGATCGCGTTCGCCGCCCACGGCGCCGATGTCGCTGAGCGCCGCCGCGCGGCCCAGCAGAACGAAGAGGCCAACCTCGCCCTCGAAACGGCAACCGAGGCGATCCGCCGAACCGGAGCGCTCCTCGACGCCGTCGAAGACTTCGAGATCGAGGCGCTGCGCGCAGAATCGACGCTCGCCGAGGTGGTCGCCGACTCCCGCGGCGACATCATCGCCGCACGAAATGCCCCGAAGGTTCCGGCGGTTTCGGCTGCCATCGCAGATTTGGAAGCAGCGCTTCAGGCCCTGAGCCCCGCCGGCTCCCGCAACGATCCTTTCGCCGAACTGTCCCAGCTGCGCACGGCGAACGCTGCCCTCGACGAGGCAATCGCGAAGGCGAACTACCGCGTACAGAACCCGCTGCCCAGCATCGCCCATGTGCAGCACTCCCTCGACGACGCCGACCGTCAACTCGCCGTAGCCCGCAGCCTGATCTCCGGACACCGCGGATGGATCGGCGCCGATGCTCGCACGCGCCTCGCCGAAGCGGAGCGTCTGCGCATCGACATCGGCGAACTCGTGCAGGCCGAGGAGACTCGCGAACAGGCACTCACCGCCTCCCGCCGCGTCGCCCAGCTGGCCTCCGAGGCTCTTCAGCTCGCCCAGCGCGACATCGACTCGTCCCGTCCGCAGCAGCAGGGCTGGGGCGGCGACAACTGGGGCGGTGGCCGGCGTGGTGGTGGCGGTGACATCATGGGCGGCATCATGGGCGGCCTGGTCATCGGCAGCATCTTGGACGGCATCTTCGACTGATGCGCAAAAAGGCGGGCCCTTCGAGGAATCGAAGGGCCCGCCTTTTTTCTTAGGAAGCCAGTGCCTCCTCAGGCGGAGCCTGTGCGGTCAGTGAGATCACACCGTAGTCCCAACCCTTGCGCCGGTAAACGACACTCGGGTGGTCGGTGCGGACATCGACGAACAGGAAGAAGTCATGTCCGACCAGTTCCATCCGGTCGACAGCTTCTTCAACGGTCATCCATTCAGCATCGAAATTCTTGGTTCGGATGACGACGGGCGAGTATTCCTCTTCCTCGTCGTTCTGGATCGGCACCGCACCGGTCGCCACTGCGCGCAGGACCTCGACGGACGCGGGCTGGACATCGATCCCCTCCAGTGCCCCGCTGCCCTTCTCATAGTGCGCACCGCGAGGATGCTGGCGTCCATCGACCCGCTTCTCCTTCGCACGCCGCAACTGCGTGGACATCTTGTCGACGGCGAGATCGAGTGCGACGAATTTGTCGCCGTCGACAGCCTCCGCACGGACGACCGGGCCCTTGCCGATCAGGGTGAGCTCGACAGTCTCATCCGGCACACGCCCACCTCGATATGCGCGATGCGTGACTTTCACATCCAGCCGCTGGGCTTTGCCCGCCAACTGCTGGACACGAGCGATCTTCTCCTCGACGACGGTTCGGAAGCGATCGGTGATACCCACTCCGACGCCAACGATGCTTGTTTCCATTGCTGTCTCCTTGTCCCGGTCCTCCCGGCCAAGGGCGGACCGTTGTCGCCTTGTGACCCCCACCGTAGTACCCACCACCTCAGTTGTCACCAGTCATTTGACTCACGTTCACATTCGATTGCCGGTGCCGGGGAGTCGCAGCGAGCGTGACCGCTCCGCACACCCGTAATCCCGCGTCGTTGAGCGCCCTGGCCGCTTCATCAAGCGTTGCCCCGGTCGTGACGACATCATCGAAAAGCAGCACATCACGCACACCCCGGGCGTGTCGCGCACGCATACTTCCTGCCACGTTGGCACTGCGTTCCGCGATACCCAGGCCACGCTGATCAGCGGTTCGACGGGTCTGTGTGAGGGCGCGTTGCATCGGCAGCCCGGCTCGTCGCAAGAGCAGCTCCGGTACCCGATATCCGCGGCGCCGAAACGCTGTGCGCCCCGTTGGCATCGGGACGAGCACGGCAGCGGGCAGATCGGCTTCTGCCACCGTTGCTGCCACAGCCCTGCCCAGCGGGCGCGCCAGCAGCGTCTCACCATCTTCTTTCAAACGCCGGATGCACCGTGCCGGCACCCCGTGAAATGGCAACGCTGCGATCACCGGTAGCCCTAACGGAGTCTGCAACCGCACCGGGTCAGCATCCAGCTCTTCCCGACATTGCTCGCACAGCAGCGTTCCGGGAATGTCACAGCCGGCGCAGCATCCGGATAACAGGAATGCTGCCAGCTCATCCGCGAGCGCGACCCACCAGGTTCGGTTGTCCATTCCCCGATTGTGCCGATGCGCGCAGCATCCGCCCGCGCACGATCCCGGACTCTGTCGACAACCCGAGCTGACCCGGAAACCGTGCAGAACTACTGGCCGGCGCGGGTGCCGAGCACCAGCACGTCCGACAGCCCGATCTGCCACGTCGCGCCGCGCTGCGCGAAAAGCACGCCGCTGTCGTTGAGGATACGCACGGCCGCCACCGTCTTTCCACCGGAGATCGCCTTCGCTCCTTCCGGCGCGGCAGCAAACATTCCAGGGCCACCGACATCCTGCGTGAGCACGACACGGTTCTCCCCTGCCTCGACCAGCACGCTCAGCTGTTCTTCACCCACCCACGACAGCCCGAGCGCCGCAGAATCCAGCTGAGCCACCATGTGCAGGGGTCCGAGTGCCACCGGCACATTGTTCTGGTCACGCTGGATCGCCGCAAGCGCGACCCAGTGCTGCTGCCCCACCATCACGACAGCCGCGATCCGTGCGCCAGCTGGGCCTACCCTGATCTGCGAAACCGACGAGACATCAGGGAAGGCGTCGATGTCGTCGCTGGATGTGACATCGGCTTGCCAAGCGATCAAATCCTGCGGCGCGTTCGAGGGCACCGACCAGGTGAAGCCGTAGGGGTCCATCGAGGGCTTCACGAGCTGCGGCCGGGAATCGAGTTCGTCGATGCGTCCCTCGGAGACCGTGAAGATCACGCCCGTGTCCAACTGCACAGCCGCGCGCGTGCCATCGGCTGCGACATCGGCAGCAGTCACCGACGCACCGAGTTCGACGATCTGCGCGCTGATGTCGTCGTACGGGGTGATCTCATCACCGACATAGACGCCGAAGGCAGCCTCGGTGAGCACCACAGTGCCCGGTTCGGGCCGGACGTTGCTGATGCTGGCTGTGCCCGCGTTCAGGTCGCGCCCGTTGACCGTGAGCCGAACTTCGCTGACGCCTGCGGAGCGCAGCGTCGATTCCAACTGGGTGCGCATACGCGAAAGTTCCGTGGCCCCGAGCTCGAGCGCATTCGCGGTCAATTCGACCGTCGCCACCTTGTCTGAGCTCACCGGCACCGCATCACGCGCCAGCGCAACATCGTTGGGGAAGGCCGTGCGAACGGCCGTAGCCAGCCATTCGCTCGGTGCATCCTCCAGCAGCGCCAGCGTCAGAGTCGTGACGATCTGCGGACGACGCGGATACCAGCGCACATCCGGAATCAGATGAGACCAGCCCTGATCGAAGTACTGCAGCGAGTGACGGCGGAATACCTGGGTGAAGGCCTGTGCATCCAACACGATGCCATTCGCCGCACGCGTGATCCGCCACTCGCCTTCCTCGTTCTGCGCGACGTCGTACGACGTGACGGCCTCATCACCGGAGAGTTCCGTGTACGCACCGATCTCATTGACGCGCGCGACCTGCTTCAGCGCGACATGCACGTCTCCGGAATCGGCGGTCTCCATCTCACCGTTCAGATCGGCCGTGAACTCGCGGCTCCCCGCTCCGGAGTCGATCGTGACTTCGACGTTCGGCTTCCAGGTTGCGGCAAGTTCAGGACTCAAGAACTGACGTGCCGTTGCCCAACTGTCCGTCGGAGTGATCGCGGCATCCAGGAAACCCTCGACGATCTCCTCCGGGCTCGCGCCGTCCAGCGGGCCAGCAGCGATCTCGCTGACGTCCGGTGGGAGGTCAGTGTCGCCCAGAGGCAGTCCCGGTGCGACATCTCCGCTGCGCGGGAGACCAGCGCAGGCGGTGAGGGTGAGCGCGACGACTGCGATCACGCTGACCAGAAAACGGCGCCTCTTCGAGATCATGGCTTCTCCTCACCGGTCTGCACGGAATCAGTGAAGTACAGCTCGCGCAGCTCTGTGAGCTGGATCGGCTGGGTCGCCCGACTGACGTCGGGAAGCATCTCCTGCGGTTCGATCGCCACAGGCGACTCTCCGCCGATCGCGCCCGGCACGCGCGGCAACGTCAGCACGAAGTTCGTTCCCACCGCCAGCTCCGACCACACCGCGAGCGTCCCGCCGTGCAGGCGGGCGTCCCCCAGCGCGATGGACAGGCCCAAGCCGGTGCCGCCGATTGTCCGCTGACGCGAAGGATCAGCACGCCAGAACCGGTCGAAGACGCGCTCGGCGTCTGCCGGGCTCATCCCCAGTCCGAAATCGCGCACTCCGACAGCCACAGCGTGCTGGTTGCTGTCAACAGTGACCACCACCGGCCGGCCTTCGCCGTGCTCGATGGCGTTTCCGATCAGGTTGCGCAGCACACGCCGTACCCGACGGGGATCCATTTCGGTCGGCGAGTATCCCCCCGGGGCGATCATCCGGATCTCTGTACCGCGTTCCTCTGCCAGCGGACGCATCTGATCGATGATGTCCTCCGCGAGTTCTGCGAGACTCGTCGGCTCAAGCTCCAGCTGCACGGAACCTGCGTCGTAACGGCTGATCTCCAACAGGTCCGATAGCAGCGTCTCAAAGCGCTGCACCTGCGTGTGCAGCAGTTCTGCCGTGCGATTCGTGGTGGGGTCAAACTGATCGCGCTGGTCGTTGAGCATGTCTGCGGCCAGGCGAATCGTCGTCAGGGGCGTGCGCAGCTCGTGCGAGACATCCGAAACGAAACGCTGCTGCACGAGGGACAGCTCTCCCAACTCCTTGATCTGCGACTCAATGCTGTCGGCCATCGCATTGAAGGAGCGCGCGAGGGTCGCCAATTCGTCTTCGCCGTAGACAGGCAGGCGCACCTCAAGATCGCCGGCAGCGAGCCGAGCACTGGTTTCGGATGCCTCGATGATGGGCCGAGAGACCAACCGCAGCACCGTCCAGGAGATACCCGCGACGATTGCGATGAGGATGAGCCCGGCGGCCCACAGTGTGCTCTGCACGAACCGCAGCGTCTGCTCGGAGTCTGCAAGATCGTAGGCGATATACACCTCGAATGCACCGAAGTCCGGCAGCAGAAGCTGCTGACCGACAACGATCGCCGGGGCTTTGGTGCCGTCCGGCATCGGCAGCTCGACGGACTGCCAGGACTGCCGTTCGGGAAATGCGACCACCCATTCGCGCAGCGCCGGGGTGATCAGATCGCCACTCAAACCGATGGTGAATCCGCGCACGCCGCTTCCGACGGGAACTTCACCAACCGTGAACACGGCGATATGCGAAGAGGATGCCGCACGCGGAATGGTCTCCTGCACATCACCCCACACCCCACGCAGCGCTGAGCTGTCGTCTGTCACCTCAGCCGAGTCCAGAATCGTCTGCGCGGCTGCAACGGCGCTCCTGGCATCGCTGAGCACTTCGGCGCGTCGCGATTCGAACAGGTTGTTCTGAATGACCAGCGCCATCGTCAGGCTAGTGACGAAGATCGCGAATGACGTCAACAGCAGCGTGACCGAGATCGTACGGAAGCGCAGCGAACGTCGCCAGAGGTTGCCGATCGTCTCCGGCCATCCCCGCCAGTCGCGCGCAATCGCGACCGTTGTCGTCGTCGCGCTTGTCGCGGCCAACGCGATCTCCTAGCCGACGCTCCCGGCCCGATAGCCGACGCCACGAACCGTCATCACGATCTTCGGCGCGTCGGGATCAAGCTCGACCTTCGCCCGCAGACGCTGCACATGAACATTCACCAGACGCGTATCTGCTTTGTAGTGATAGCCCCAGACCTGCTCCAGCAGCATCTCGCGTGAGAACACCTGCTGCGGTTTGGATGCCAGCGCAACGAGCAGCTGGAATTCCAGCGGCGTCAGCGGAATCGCAGTCGTGTCCCGACGCACTTCATGCGCATCGACGTCGACGACCAGATCTCCGATCCGCAAAATCTCATTGCTCGTTGTCGGCAGCGGTCGCAACCGGGTGCGGATGCGCGCGACGAGCTCCTTCGGGTTGAAGGGCTTGACCATGTAGTCATCGGCGCCCACTTCCAGCCCTCGGACCACATCGGCAGTGTCACTGCGCGCGGTGAGCATGATGATCGGGACGCCGGATTCGGCGCGGATCCGTGTGCAGATCTCGATCCCATCCATCCCCGGCAACATCAGATCCAGCAGCACCAGGTCCGGGCGCTGGGTGCGCCACTGTTCCACTGCCAACGCACCGTCAGCGCAGAACACAGGCTCGAAGCCCTCGGTTCGCAACACGATCCCGATCATCTCGGCGAGCGCGGTGTCATCATCGACCACGAGGATCCGTGAGGTCATCTGATCCCAGCCTCATCTTTCTAGCCATGTGCGCCACCACACGGGTGAAGTCGGACGCAACTTTTTCCAGCGTACTTCATGACAACGTTTGGATCACGGTAGCGCCTCCGGCGCTTCTTCAGTGCGGCCGTGGGTGTGACACGATGGATCTGCACGTCGGAGGGAGCGCCATGAGCGCACAGAGTTGGACGCCAGCCCCGAAACCGGGGCTTATTCCGTTGCATCCGCTGAGTTTCGGTGCCCTACTGGGCAAGCCTTTCGCAGCGCTGCGCCACAACCCCAAGGTGTTGTTCGGGTTCGCTATCGTCATCCAACTCATCGTTGCGGCCATCACCGCCGGTGTCATCGGCACAGTTATGTTCGCCACCTTCATGCGGTTGGAGTCCATCTCCCCCAGCAGTCCGGATTTCTACCCGGTCATGTGGGGAACGATCGCCATCAATGGTGCCGTCGCGCTCGTCATGGGCCTGGTGAGCCTCGCATTCACCGCGGTCATGCAGGGCATTGTCGCCGCGAACGTCGGATACGCGGCACTCGGAGAGAAGGCCTCGCTCGGACGGCTCTGGCGACTGATGAGACCGGCATTCTGGCCGCTGATCGCCTGGAGCCTGCTTCAATCTCTCGCAACGCTGCTCGTCGTCGCCATCATCGGTGGAATCATCGCCCTCGGATTCCTTGCCGGGGCAGGCGGTTCCGCGTCAGCTGTCGGCCTCACCGTCGTCGTCGGCATCCTGGTCGTGCTGGCGATGATCCCGTTGGGCGTCTGGCTGGCCACCAAGCTGCTGTTGGTGCCATCGGTGCTGGTGCTGGAGCGAGTCGGTATCCGCCATGCGCTCGTGCGTTCCTGGCGCCTCACGCGGGGCCGCTTCTGGAACACTTTCGCGGTGATGCTGCTAATCGGCTTGATCATGAACACCGCAGTGGGACTGGTGAGCGTTCCGCTCTCGTTGCTCGGATCGATGATCGGCGGAGTGATTGCTCCGGGCGGCCCCAACGAAGCATCCGAGATCGGTGCTTTCGCTCTCACGGCCATCGCTCCGCAGCTGCTGACATACGTGCTGCAGGCCGTCGCGATCGTCGTGCAGTGCGCTGCCGCGGCATTCATCTACCTCGACTGCCGGATGCGGTACGAGGGGCTCGACCACAGCCTGATCGGTTACCTGGATCGCCGGGACCGCGGCGTCGACGCGCAAGAACTCGGTGATCCGTTCGCCGTCGATCCTGAGCGTGCCATCGGCCGGACACCACCGCAGCAGCAGCAGTTCGTGCCCCCGTACCAGCAGCCCTACCAGCCCGCCGGATACGCGCCACCGGTTCCCCCGCCTGCGCCGGCGCCGCCTACCTCCCCGCCGCCTACCTCCCCGCCGCCAGCAGCGCCCGGGCAGTGGGCTCCTCCGGGGTCAGGCAGTGCATGATCCGGTTCGACGCCGATCCTTTCGCCCCCGACGGTGAAGAAGCCCGACGCTGGGCCGAGCAGGAACTTCAGAACCCGCGCTACGCCGACGCCAAACCGACCTGGTTCGACTACCTCGCAGAGGATGTCGCAGAATTTATCGCCAGCCTGTTCTCGACGCAGACTGGCGAACAGACCGGCAATGTCGCACTAATCATCGTGACGGTGGTAATCGTGGCGGCACTCATCACGGTGCTGTTGCTGTGGGGCAAGCCGCGCCGGTCACGTCGCGTCCAGCGCACGGGCTCGGAGCTGCTCGGCGAAACCGATGATCGCTCGGCCGCTCAGCTGAGAGCCGAAGCCGAGCGCAGTGCGAAGAGCGGCGATTGGGATGCGGCGACAGTGCTGCGCTTTCGCGCGCTGGCTCGCGCGCTCCTCGAACGCGACATCATCAGTCCTGCCCCGGGCGCGACGGCACAGGGCATCGCGCGGGAAGCTTCCCGCGCCTTCGACGCGCATCACGATGCCCTGGCATCCGCCGCTGAAGCCTTCGACGACGTGCGCTACCTGCGACACCCGGCGTCCGCAGACAGCTACCGCGCTCTTGCTGCCACCGACGACCTGCTCACGAACCAGCACCCTGCGGCGGTGCCGGTATGACCAGTTCTGGAACAGCGGTCAGCGAGAAGGGTCGTGTGCGCTCGGCTCTCGGCTGGGTAGCGATCGCCCTCGTCGTGGTCGTGTTCGCGCTCTTCATCGGCAGCGTCAGTTTCAACACGCCGGATTCGCGCGGACTTCTCGATCCCGAGAGTGCGAAGCCCTCCGGGGCACTCGCCCTCGCCGAGCTGCTGCGCGATCAGGGTGTCGAGATCACCGTCACCCGCTCACGCACCGAAGCACGAGCCGCTATCAGCGACGACACCACTGTCGTCATGGCCGATCCGCTCAATCTGTCTGATGAGGCCGTGATCGAACTCCTGGAACCGGCACACCACACGGTATTCCTCACCAGCGCTGCTCGAATGCTGCGGTTGCTGGATCTGGGGACGAACGCCGAGTCCTCGGCAGGCGAACTCACCGCTGAGTGTGCGCTGCCCGAGCTCGCCCATGTCGGTGCCATCCGACCGGAACGCTTCTTCGCCCCCGCTGCGGACGTGACCGGATGCTATCAAGATGCCGACGGCAACGCCGGGCTGCTCGTCGATGACCGCGGTGACACTCGCACCGTGTTCCTCGAAGGCAGCGACCTGTTCAGCAACGAGTACCTCGCCGAAGACGGCAACGCGGCGCTGGGTCTGGCGTTGCTCGCGCAGACCGGAAACGTCGTGTGGTATGTGCCGTCGTTGGCCGACACCGACCGGGAGGCACAGAGCGTCGATACGCTCGCTTCGCTCACCCCGGAGTGGGTGACGCCTGCGATCGTGCTGCTGCTCCTGGCCGGCATCGTCGCAACCGCTGCCTACGGCCAGCGCTTCGGTCCGCTTGTCGCGGAGACGCTTCCGGTCACCGTTCGTGCCTCGGAGACCATGCATGGCCGCGCCCATCTCACGGCCAAGGCGTCGGATGCTGCGCACGCCGCCGCTGCGCTGCGCGAGGGGACTCTGCGTCGCCTGGCCAAACGGCTCGGGCTGACCGCTCGTTCCACCGCCGCAGAAATCGCAGATGCGGCATCCGATCGACTACGCATCCCGCGCGGTTCGCTGCACCGCCTGCTCACCGACCCGTTGCCCGAGAACGACCAAGATCTCATTGAAACTGCCCGTCAGCTCGCCGAACTGGAAACGGCGATCGACAATGCTGTGCACGTGGAAAGGAAAACACCGTGACCGATACCGCCCCTGAGGCCGCATTCGACGAGGCACAGCTGCGAGATGCCATGCACCGCGTGCGCACGGAGATCGACAAGGCCGTGATCGGCCAGGCTGGCACCGTCACCGGGTTGCTGGTCTGCCTGCTCTCGCGCGGACACGTCCTCCTCGAGGGCGTTCCCGGCGTCGCCAAGACCCTGGTGGTGCGCGCGTTCGCTCGTGCCCTCGGAATCGACACCAAACGCGTGCAGTTCACCCCGGATCTCATGCCGGGAGATGTGACCGGGTCGCTCGTCTATGACGCGCGCACGGGTGAGTTCGAGTTCCGTCAGGGACCGGTATTCACCAACATCCTGCTGGCGGATGAGATCAACCGCACGCCGCCGAAGACGCAGGCGGCGCTGCTGGAAGCGATGGAAGAACGCCAGATCTCAGCAGACGGCACCAGCCGCGATCTGCCTGATCCGTTCCTGGTCGCTGCGACACAGAACCCGATCGAGCACGAGGGGACCTACTCACTGCCTGAGGCCCAGCTCGACCGCTTCCTGATGAAGCTCGTCGTCACGATGCCTGAGCGCGACGCCGAAGTCACCGTGTTGCGTCTGCACGCGAACGGCTTCTCCCCGCGTGCGCTCACCGGTCTCGAACCGGTAGTCAGCGCAGCGGAGATTCGCGCTGCTCAGGATGCCGCGGCACGCGTCGAGGTAACCGATGAAGTTCTCGGTTATGTGGTCGATCTCGCCCGCGCCACCCGGGAATCTCCGTCCGTACTGCTCGGGGCGAGTCCACGAGCATCCACAGGACTGCTCGCCGCGGCCAAGGCTTGGGCCTGGCTGAACGCCTCCACCGCGGTCACACCCGATCACGTGCAGACCATGCTGGTGCCGTGCTGGCGTCACCGCCTGCAGCTGCGCCCGGACGCCGAGATGGAAGGCGTATCGGCGGATGCTGTGTTGGCCTCGGTCATTCAGCAGACGCGGGTGCCGATCTAAAGTGTTCGTCTCTCCTCGACTCGCTCTGGTCACCGGTCTCGGTGTCTTGCCCCTCGTCGCGCTGACCGCGGCGGGGTTGCCGGTGTGGGCTGTGCTTGCCGGTTGGCTCGTGCTGTGCTCCGTGCTGCTGGCAGTCGATGTGACGGCGGCAGCGAGTGCACGCACGATCACGGTGACCCGGCGCGTACCCGCGCGCGGCAGGATGGGCGAACCCGTCGAGACGAGCATTGCCCTGCACAACCATGGCTCCCGAACGCTGCATGCCGTGGTCCGCGATGGCTGGCAGCCGACGGCCGGCGCGAGCGCCGAGCGCCTGCGCGTGCTGGTTCCGGCCGGGGAGCGTCGCCGCGTAAGCGTGCCGCTGCTGCCCCGCCGCCGTGGCGAGTTGGCGAGCGAGTTCGTCTTCGTCCGATCGCGCGGTCCGCTGGGGCTCGGTGGCAAGCAGGCCCGCCACGAGGTTCGTGGTGCGCTGCGGGTTCTCCCGGCGTTCGTTTCCCGCAAGCATCTGCCTTCCCGACTTGCCCGACTTCGCGAACTCGATGGCAACACGAGCATCCAGATGCGCGGTCAAGGAACCGAATTCGACTCGCTGCGCGATTACGTGCGCGGCGATGATGTCCGCTCAATCGACTGGCGTGCCACGGCGCGTGCTGGCACCACGATGCTGCGCACCTGGCGGCCCGAGCGCGACCGGCACGTGGTCATCCTCATCGACACCGGCCGTACGTCCGCGGCCCGCGTCGGCGACGGTACCCGGTTGGAAGCCGCCCTGGAGTCGGCACTGCTGCTCGGAGCACTGGCGACCCGCGCCGGCGATCATGTGCATCTGCTGCTGTACGACCGCGCGGTGCGTGCACGCGTGACCGGAATCGACGGGACCGCACTGCTGCCGGCGATGACGGATGCGATGGCTACGGTGCATGCGCGGCTGGTCGACACGGACTGGTCTGGTGCGTTCGCCGCCATCCGCACGCTGACGACGCGCCCCTCGTTGGTCGTCGTTCTCACCGCTCAGGATGCCGCGGAGTCAGCACGCGGCTTCCTCGGCGCATTTCCCACGCCATCGCGTGCGACGACAGTGCTGGTCGGCTCGGTGACCGATGAGTCTGTTGAGAAGCTGGCGCAGCAGCGCGGCTCGCGTGAGGAGATCTATCTCGCCGCTGCGGCTGAGCGGACCCTCCGCGACGCGGAGAACGTAACCGATGCCATTCGCCGCGCGGGCGGTGAGGCCATCGCCGCCGATCCCGAGGCGCTGCCACCGCGAATCGCCGACCGCTACCTGGAACTCAAGGCCGCGGGACGCCTGTGACTGTCGGCCATCGATCGCAGTAGAAATGAACCATTCTTTATTGTGAATGATTCATCTTTATGGGAGAATGGGGCCATGAACCCCATCGGCACGATCGAAGCTCCTGAGCGGTTGCGTGCCGCCGGGCTTCGCGTGACGATGCAGCGGGTCGCGGTGATCAACACCCTCACCGCACGCCCGCACGCGTCTGCGGAGACCGTGCACTCCTCGCTGCGTTCGATTCTCAGCGGAGTCGCACTCCCCACCGTGCACAGCATCCTGGGCGACCTCACCGGCGTCGGGATCGTCCGACGAGTCAGCCTGCCGGATGCGCCGAGCGCGCTGTACGAGGTGCAGCACGCCGACGACAACCACCATCATCTGCAGTGCGTGGAGTGCGGTCGCGTCGAAGACGTCGCCTGCGCCGTCGGCGAAGCCCCGTGCCTGCATCCATCCCACGACCACGGGATGCGCATCCTCGAAGCCTCTGTGACCTACCGAGCCATCTGCTCTGATTGCGAAAGGAAGAAGTGAATGACTGACAAGACTTTCACCACCACCCAGACCGGCACGCCTGTCGCCAGCGACGCGCACTCGCTGACGAACGGTGCTGACGGCACAACCGCGCTGCACGACCGATACCTGGTCGAGAAGCTCGCATCGTTCAACCGTGAGCGCGTGCCGGAGCGCAACCCGCACGCCAAGGGGGGCGGCGCATTCGGCGAGTTCGTCGTCACCGAGGACGTCTCGCAGTACACCCGCGCAGCCGTCTTCCAGAAGGGCGCGAAGAGCGAGACACTACTGCGCTTCTCGTCCGTGGCCGGCGAGCAGGGCTCCCCGGACACCTGGCGCGACGTCCGCGGTTTCTCGCTGCGCTTCTACACGACCGAGGGCAACCTCGACATCGTCGGAAACAACACCCCGGTGTTCTTCATCCGCGACGGCATCAAGTTCCCGGACTTCATCCACTCGCAGAAGCGGCTGGGCGGCTCGGGGTTGCGCAACGCCGACATGCAATGGGACTTCTGGACGCTCTCTCCCGAGTCCGCGCACCAGGTGACCTACCTCATGGGCGACCGCGGACTGTCGCGCTCCTGGCGCCACGTCAACGGCTATGGCTCACACACCTATCAGTGGGTCAACGCTGAGGGCGAGCGCTTCTGGATCCAGTACCACTTCATGTCCAAGCAGGGCGTAGAGCCGATGTTCGCCGATGAGGCCGAGCGCCTCGCCGGGGAGGATGCGGATTACTACCGCCGCGACCTCTACGAGGCGATCGAGAAGGGCGACTTCCCGGCGTGGGACGTCTACGTCCAGGTCATGCCATACGAAGAGGGCAAGACCTACCGATTCAACCCCTTCGATATCACCAAGACCTGGTCGAAGAAGGACTACCCGCGCATCAAGGTCGGCACCTTCACGCTGAACCGCAACCCGCAGAACTTCTTCGCCGAGATCGAGCAGGCTGCCTTCTCGCCCGGCAACCAGGTTCCCGGCACCGGCATCTCCCCCGACAAGATGCTCATGGCGCGCGTGTTCTCCTACCCGGACGCCCAGCGCTACCGCATCGGCACCAACTACAACCAGCTACCGGTCAACCAGCCGCACGCTGCCCACGTCAGCAACTACATGCACGAGGGCAACATGCAGTACCACTTCAACACCGCCGAGCACCGCGTCTACACGCCGAACTCGTACGGTGTTGCGGGTGGACCGCAGGCAGACCCGCAGCGCGGTGTCGAGGCGAGCTGGGAAGAGGACGGCACACTCCTGCGCAGCGCTGCAACCCTGCGCTCCGAGGACGACGACTTCGGACAGGCCCGCACGCTGGTCAACGAGGTCTTCACCGCTGAGGAACGCCAGCGCTTCATCGAGACGCTCGCGGGTCAGTACGCGGGGCTGACCGTCCCCGCTATCCAGGAGCGCTTCTTCTGGTACTGGGGCCAGGTCGACCAGAAGGTCGCGGACGACATCCGTGCCGTGGTCGCGGCGAACGGCGGATCCGAGCCGGAGCCCGTCGGCGTCGGCGAGTAATAGCCGCAGATTCACTCGGTAGCCGAAGGGCCGGATGCGCATGCATCCGGCCCTTCGGCGCGCCTACAGTGCAAGATATGCGAGTGGGTGGATGATGTGCCCTGAAATGGGTCGTGTCCGACTCGAACTGACGAGAGGGAATCTCATGAGTGAATCGCTCGCCGAAGCAACACCCGCAGCGCCGTCAACCGGAGCACGACTCACGGCTGAAGCACTCGGCACCTTTCTGCTGGTGTTCGGCGGTGTCGGCACGGCGTTGTTCGCATCGAACCACTTCACCGACCCCGGATCAGGCTCTGCGGTTTACGTCGCCGTTGCCCTCGCGTTCGGGCTCACGGTCGTCGTGGGCGTCTACGCCTTCGGCCCGATCTCCGGCGGCCACTTCAACCCGGCCGTCAGCCTCGGACTCGCAGCAGCCGGGCGCCTGCCCTGGCGAGACGTGCCCGCTTACATCATCGCGCAGGTCATCGGCGGCATCATCGCCAGCACCGCGCTGGTGCTGATCGGCATCTTCGGTCCTGAAGGCTGGCTCACGGGCGCGCAGGATGCTGGATTCGCCAGCAACGGCTGGGGCGAGCACTCCCCCGGCGGATTCGGTATGTGGTCAGCGATCGTGATCGAGGTCATCCTCACCGCGATCTTCCTCTTCGTGATCCTCGGTACGACGCACAAGCTCCGTCCGACGCCGTTCGCCGGCCTCGCCATCGGCCTCACGCTGACACTCATCCACCTCATCAGCATCCCGGTCGACAACACCTCGGTGAACCCAGCACGTTCCATCGCCGCAGCCATCTACGGCGGAGCCGGTCCCCTCGCGCAGCTGTGGGTATTCCTGGTCTTCCCGGTGGTCGGCGCTCTGATCGCTGGCTTCGCCTACAAGACGCTGCTGGACGGCACCAAGCACCTCTGAGAATCAAGCACCTCTTGATTACCCGGCGACGAGCTGCGGCGTTCCTGCCTCGTACTCGAGCAGGTCGCCGCGCTCGCCCCGCTGGTAAGCGCGGCGTCCGACGAGAAGCATGTAGGCGAGGAAG
Organism: Microbacterium wangyouchuni; assembly: GCF_054072595.1. Lineage (NCBI taxonomy): Bacteria > Bacillati > Actinomycetota > Actinomycetes > Micrococcales > Microbacteriaceae > Microbacterium > Microbacterium wangyouchuni. Next base: position 344,740 of record NZ_JBSVRM010000002.1, on the reverse strand, counting down.
ACCCCCAGCGCGGCAGCTCCGATACCGATCTTGATCGGCCACGGTAGCGACCAGCCGGTCACGAAGCCTTCGACGAGCCCGGACAGGAACAGCGCGAACACCAGCCCGATGGCCACTGTCGCCAGCGCCCGCCCCTCCTGCGCGAGAGCCGCTGCCCGCGTGCGGTGCCCCGGTGCAGCCCAGGCCCAGAAGATGTGGAGCCCTGCGGCAGCTGCGACGAAGATGCTCGTCATCTCGAGCATCCCGTGCGGAAGGATGTACAGCACCATCACATCCGCGCGATCGTGCGCAGCCATGATTCCCCCGGAGACACCGATGCTGAACGCATTCTGCGCGATCATGTAGATCGGCCAGATGCCGGTGACGCCGAACAGCACGCACTGCACGGCGATCCACGCGTTATTGGTCCACACCATCCCCGCAAACACGGCCGCGGGGTTATCGGTGTAGTAGCCGGTGAAGCTCTCTTCGGCGTACTGCTCGAGGAAGTCCGCCGGCCCGAGGCTGGCTACCAGAGCCGGGTCGCTTGAGATCCATGCAGCGACACCGACCGAGATGGCGATGAATGCCAGTGCGATGACCAGCGTGGTCCAGCGGAGGCGATACAGTGCGGCCGGAAGCTGATCGGTGAAGAACCGCCCGATCTGACTGAGGATGCTGTCGGATGCACCGGTCAGACGCAACCGCGCCTTGGCCAGAATCAACGAGAGGTAGGCACCCTGCGGGGACTCGCCGACCGAAGTCTTCAGCTCGGCAAGATCTGCCGATGCCGCCCGGTACCGGACAATGAGCTCATCCACTCCGCCACCGTCGAGCCGCTGACGGCTGAGTTCGTCCAGGCGTTCCCACTCGGCACGTCGTGCATCGGTCAGGGCATCAGCATCCACCTGATTTACTGTACTCATGTCTACGCCGATCGACACCACGGACGAAGTCCTCTCCGGCGAAGCCGTTGCCATCGATGTTCAACCGCTCGGGTTCTTCATGCGCGCACTCGGCGCGCTCATCGACATGGCCGTCAGCTGGGTGCTGTTCCTGCTGTTCCTGTGGTTGCGCGTATGGCTTCTCGCCACCGGTATCGTGACGCCGGCGATCGACGGCATCGTGAACATCGTCGCGATCGTGGTCTGCTTCGTCGTGGTGCCGATCGTGGTCGAGCTCGCACTTCGCGGCCGGAGCCTCGGGAAACTGGCCGTCGGCGGACGCATCGTTCGCATGGACGGCGGGGCCACCGGATTCCGCCACGCTTTCATCCGAGCGCTGATCGGCGTTCTGGAGACCTATATGACCTTCGGCGCGATCGCCCTGCTGGCCGGGGCGTTCACGGCCCGCTCGCAGCGCCTGGGAGACCTCGTGGCCGGCACCTACAGCCAGCGCGTGCGCACCCCGAAGCTCATCCCCCTCGTCCCGGTCATGCCCGAGTCGCTCATCGGCTGGGGGCAGATCGCCGACGTCGCACGGATGCCCGATCGCCTCGCCCGTCGCATCTCGCAGTTCTTGCAGCATGCCGAGCGCATGTCGCCCTCAGCGCGCGCGAAGATCGCTGCGGAACTCGTCACCGAGACGGCCGAGTACGTCTCCCCGCAGCCGGCTGCCCACCCGGAGCAGCTGCTCATAGCGATCACCGTGCTGCGCCGCGAACGCGAGCGGCGGGCACTGGCCATCGCCGACGCGCGCGCGGAGAAGCTCTCCGGGCGCCGCGTCGGCGTCTGACGCCACTACCGGTCAGAACCGGATCGCGTCGATCACCTTCACGCGCAGCGCAACCATCGCGGGGATGAACCCGGCAACCGCGCCGACGATGACCGATGCCACAAGCCCGGTGACCGCGGCGCGCATCGGGAACGGTGGCACATCCTGCATCCCCTGGAACATCGCCGGAACCACCCAGTCTGAGCGCAGCACCGCGACGACGATCGCGATGCCGATGATGCCCGCGACTGTCGTGGCAACCAGGCTTTCCAGGAGCACGGAGACGAAGACGCGACCCGATGTCGCCCCGAACGCGCGCCTGACGCCGATCTCTCGCACTCGCTGGCGCATGGCGACCAGCTGAATGTTGATGAGACTCAGCGCACCGAGTCCGAGAATGAGCACGGCGATCCCGCCGGTGATCATCTCGAAGGTCCGCATGGAATCTTCCATGCCGGGTTGGGAAGCCCAGTCGCTGCGGTTCACCATGACTGACTGCCCTTCGGGGAGGCCAGCACGCAGATCCATCGCAAGCACGGGTCCGATTTCGGATGCTTGCTGCTCCGTGACCCACACCTCGTGACGGGGCATCACTTCCGGCGGGAGCTGATCGACACGGGCGGTGTACGCGTCGTAGAGCACGTCGATGCGCACCTCTTCATCCCAGATGCCCTGTTTCGGAGTGACCCCGACCACCTGATAGGTGCCGCCAGCATCACCGAGGATCGTGAGAGTCGGATGCTGGTTCATCGGCGTGCGACCGATCAGATCCCAGAGCGGCTCGGTGATGACCACCGGGGGCGCAAGCGCCGCTTCATCCCCTGGCCGGAACGCGCGACCCTCCAGCAGTTGCTCACGGTGCATCTCGGCATAGAGCGGGTCCAGCAGCCTGCCGCTGACCTCCCGCACTCCGTCCGGGAACTGCGCACGGAACATTAAGCCGTCAGCAACGCGCGCCGTGTGTGTGAATTCGAATCGCTCGCTGACTCGAGAAAAGCGGTCGTCGAAGTCCGCGAAATCTACCGGAGCGCCGTTATCGCTCATCACGGAAACGGCGATCGTCGCCGCGCGGCCCCCGTAGCGATCGGACTGTTCGACCTGGAACTGCCGCTGATACTCCGAGAAGGCGACCACGGCTGTCAACGCGGCAACGGATACGGCGATGCCGATGAGGCTGAGCAGCACCCGCAGCTTGTGCACGCGGATCTCGGCCCAGGCGTCGGAGAACGCACCGATAAACCCGCTCATGCCGTTGCCTCCGAGGGGACGCCGGTAGCCAGCGTGGATGCTTCGAATGCCCGGCTGAGATCCACCGGGGCGAGCATGCCCGCCTCCAGCCGGTAGTGCCGTCGTGCGCGCGCAGCGACGTGCAGGTCATGGGTGATGGTCACCAGCGCGGCTCCGGTCTGTGTGGCGACCTCATCCAGAAGCTCCATCACGGATGCCCCGGTGTCGATATCCAGTGCGCCGGTGGGTTCATCCGCGAGGATCAGCATGGGGTTTCGCACCAGCGCCCTGGCGATTGCCACGCGCTGCTGCTCGCCGCCGGACAGACGATCGGCGATCTGATCGATTCGGTGCCCGAGCCCCACCCGCTCGAGCATGTCGGCGGCGAGCTCCCGGCGCTTCCAGAACAGCCGTCCGCTGGCATGACTCAACGGCATCATGACGTTATCGATCGCTGTTCGACCGGCGAGCAAGTTGAACTGCTGAAAGACGAATCCGACGTTCGCGCCGCGCAGGCGATCGAGTCTGCCGCTGCTCATCTTGCGGACCGGGGTGCCCTCGAACGACACCGAACCCTCGGTGGGGGCATCCAGCATCCCGAGAATGTTCAGCAATGTCGATTTGCCGGAGCCGGAGCGTCCGACGATCGAAACGTGGTCGCCGGCATCCACATCGAGACTGATCCCGCGGAGAATCTCCAGCCGCGAGTCATCGGCGAGCAGAACGCTCTTGGAGATGCTGTCCAGTGAGACCAGGCTCACCAGCTCATCCCACTTTCGCACTGTTCGACACCGGGTTCGATCTCGTAGCAGTATTCCTCGACCGGGGCGACGAATCCGGGCACGAACTGGCGCACCATCTCGCCCTCTTCGAGCCCTTCGACGACCTCGACGGTCGTGCCATCGCTCACGCCGAGTGTCACGGTGCGCTCCTGCGGATCTTCGCCGTCACCGGCATCGACCCAAACCACACCGGAGCCGGATCCGCCCTGCACCGCGGTCACCGGGATGACGAGCGCATCCTCCACCTGCCCCAGGGCAAGATCCATCTGCGCGGGAAGACCGGCGAAAACGGTCTGCTCAGCGGGAATCGAGCACTGCACGCTCGCTCCGCCTTCTGCTGTCACCTGCACCTGCACACCCGTGCAGGCAAAAGGCGCAGGTCCGCCCGTGATCGAGACGGTCGCCTCAGCCGGAGCGTTCACCAGTCGATACAACTGCACCGGTTCGACGGCGGCTACCAGGTGGTAGCGAGCCGGCGACAGGGTCACGACGTCACCGCCAACGGATACCTGCTGCCCCTTGATGACAGCGATCTCCGACAGATCGCCCGCCTCGGGAGCGACGATGTCGATGTTGCGCACGGGGTCGTCCTGCTTCACGGTGAAAAGCACCTGTCCGGCAGCGACGGCGCCACCTCCGACGTGGACGGCGGTGACCGTGCCGTTCACCTCGCTGCGTACCGGATAGGCGTTGTCACGTGCGACGTTGCCGCTCAGCGACAGCTCGTTGATCACGGAGCCCCGCTCAACGGGCATGACCGGATCGGTGATCTCGGCCCCTGGCCCCATGGCCGCGGCCTGAGCCTCAGGGAAGAATGCGAGTTTGACCAGCCCTGCCGCGCACGCGCCCAGGATGATCACGAGCAGGATGGGGAGAATCCATCGACGCCAAACGACCACGGAAGCCTCTCTGGAGGCTCCACGGTGGTGCGTCCGGAATCATCATAGCCATAAATGCTTTCCAGGTATGCACTTCATTTGCGTGCATGCAACGCGGTTTCAGGCGCGCAACGCCTCATGGCGGATGACGAGCCAGCCGGCCGGGACCGAGAGCCGGTCGGCATGCTGCGCGCAGAGATCATGAGCGTGCGGATGGTCCGTGCCACCCAGGGGTCCGAGGGCCGCCATCTGATCACCGTAGTCAAACGTCAGCGTCGCGACCGCTTCGCGTGCGCAGGTGACCTTGGAGCAGATTCGTACGTCCATCTCTGTCAGAGTAGAGCGCCGGCGAGCACACGAGCGGATGCCGCGCGGAACGCCATAGACTTTCATCATGGCCCGTCGTTCAGATCCAGGTGCCGCAGCTCCTCGCCGCGGCGCACGGCACGGCCGCCACGGACGCCTCGGACGCAGCGAGGTGCTGCGTCCGCCCCTGGCTCCGCTGAACGGCAGGATCGACCGCTTCGACAGCACCATCGGCGCGGCTGTGGACTTCTTGCGCGGCACCTGGCCGGAGCTGCAGGAGGTGCGCTTCGAGATCGGCGGACTCCCCCGCAACATCGATGATGACGGCATCCCGCGCTGGCACCTCGACCGCGATGAGCGCAGAATCGTGCTGTATCGCATCCCGATCGAACGACTGCTTCCCCCCGGTCACGATGATGACCTGCATCGCCGCATCGCGATCGAGAGCGCTGTTTTCCGGGCGGCCGCCGAATACGTCGGCAAGGAGCCGTGGGATTTCGGGCCCGATCAGGGATAGACCGTGATGGCCGCGCGCTCCGATGCTGCTGGCCATAGCGGCCAGCCGGCCAACTGATTCACATCGGCAAGTGCGACGGCTGCATGCAGCCCGCCGCCGTTCACGGCCAGAGCGTATGTGGTGCTCGCGGTGACATCAATCAGGGTCGAGCCGCCCGCCGCAACGGTGATCTCCGAGCCGGCCTGTCCGTTTGTGGGTGCAAGCGTCGCGGTGACGTCCTCGTCGCCTCGGTTCACCAGATGCAGTCGCGGCGCCGGCCCTGCAGGCACGGCGACAAAAACTTCTCCGGTGATCTCGGGAGCTTGTGTCATCCAGGCAAAATCCGAGCCGGCCGTTACGCCAGTGCTCTGCCAGACGGCTCCCACGAGCGAAGAGTCCGCCTCGACGTTCACGCTGTACACGCCCACATCCAAGCCGTCCAGATTGACCTCGGCGGGGATGGCCGCCTCCAGCGGCACCGTCTTCGTCTGCACGACCTTGGCCCCGGAACGCACGGTGATCGTCGCCGTGGTGGGCTGATCCGCTGCGAGAAGTCGCAGCACCGTGACCGCGGAATCTGCGTTGTCGGCGACAACCTGCACGCCGGAGAATGTCAGATCGGTGCCGGGAACTCCCGCGGTGTCCTGCAGGTCGATGCCTGAGGGGTCGAGGGTGCGGATCAGCGAGGACTGCAGCACTGCTCGCAACGGAGCCCCGGTCGCCGTCACCCGCACGACGGGCTGCTGGAGCCCGGCGGCGACGGATGCCAGGGGCACAGCCAGCTGCGTTCCGGCAGGCACCAGCGTGGTGGTCGTCGTCTGTTCCGATCCGAAGACCGTGAGGGCCGCCGTCGCGGTGACATCGCCCGGGTTCGACAGGATGATCAGGTCGCTGGTACCCGTCTCGACAGTTCCGCCCAACAGCCACGACTCGGTCTGCGGCTCACGGCATGCGCTCGCCGCGAGGCCGGAAAGATCACCGGCTGCGAGCCAGATCGATTCGGCAGCCGCGACCAGCGAGGTTCCCCCCTGCTCGGCGCTGCCGATGAAACGCTGAGGAGCCGCGAACTCCCCGGTCAGATCCGGTACGGCGAGTTCGGATTCGTCACGCGGTCCGTTGCTGTCGACGGTGAGTGCTGGATCGCCCGCTGACGACATCTGCTGCGCATTGTTCGCATCTCGGCCGATCGCACGGAACGATCCGGAACACACCACGGTGGTGTCGCCAGCAGCAGGTCGCACCTGCATCTGTGCTGCCTGGTTAGTCACGCTCGGCCATTCGACGGCGACAGCGGCTGTGACTCCCGCTACGCACGCGACAGCGATAACGGCGCCTGCCACGAGCCTGGCGCTGGTAGCGGCGACACGGATTGGTGGCTTGTGAGTCATCGCTTCTCCTCGGCTGGCTCAAGATCGGCTGGCTCGAGATCGTCATCCGCCCGCTTCGGAAGAATCAGAGGTTCATCGGGTGAACGCCCCACGATCCGTGATTGCGCTCGCGCAGCTCGGCGCGAGGCTCGGGTCGGGATCGACAGCAGTACGGCGCCCAGGAATACGACCAGCTGCAGAATTGTCACGGCCTGCATGGTGCGAGCCTCGGATGCGGTGAGGCCCGGACGCTCAGCGGTGACACTGTCCAAGCGCCACAGCACGCCCTTGTCTGTTTCGCCGACCTTCACGAACCCGGCGCGCTGATCAAGAGCGGTGACAGCGGAGATTCGGAACGCACGTGCGGTGGCGGATTCTTCGCCGGCGACCTGATCGAGAAGGACGAAGTGGATGCCATGGGCTGCGAGCTCGCCGGGAGCATCGAAGGTGCGCTCCGAGAGCAGATCGACCGTGAGGATGCTGATGTCGGTGCCATGCGGTTCGGTGGCGGTGCTCAGCATGGTGGTCTGCGCGCCCAGCGTGTTGCTCGCACCCCAGATCACCTCTGACGCCAGCCCGCCGTCGTTCTGCGGCGTGATGACGAGTGTGGCGATCGCACGGTCGCCGCGCGCCTCGGCGGCGACGTAGGCCGGGAGGGTACTCTCCGGTCCGTTGGTGAGAACTGAGCGTTCGGTGTGCAGCGCGGTCAGCGCCGGCACGGCGCAGAGCGCCAGTGCGAGCCCCGCAATCGTCACCGTGACCACCCGCACACGGGGAAGCGTGATGGCGGTGTCAAGCGTGACGAGCGCACCGCCGACGAGCCCGGCCCAGGCCAGACTCAAGCCTGTTCCCGGCCAGATCGCGACCGCGGTGCCCTGTGCGAAGGAGACGGTCACGCCCACGGCGAGGAATGAGGTCGCGAGACCGATGACGGTGACAGCGAGCAGAGTGATACCAGCACCCCAGCGCGGCGCGATCGCTGAGGCGAGTGCCAGCAGCGCGACCGGCACAAGCAGCAGCGGTGCCCACATCGCAATCGTGGGATCGATGATGCTCATCCACCCGGCAAGATCGGCGGTCGGGAAACCTGTGGCCAGCAGCATCCGTCCGGCGCTGTCCGCGCTCGCTTGACCGCCTGCCCAGATGAGGCCGGGGTCGGCGAAGATCGCCCAGAGATTTCCGTACCGCACCTGCCAGACGACGATCGGCAGGAACAGCACCACGGTGGGAGCCAGCATCCACAGCAGGCGCACGGCTCCATGGAACCATCCATGCGCAAGCACGACGACCAGCGCGATCAGCCAGAGCAGCCCGGCCGCTGGTGCGAGCGCTGGTGCACAGGCGAGAGCTGCAGCGAGGATGATCGACGCTGCGCCCGCCGCACCCCAGGAGCGGTGTGCGACGACGGCCGCATGGAACAGCCACGGCAGGATCAAGTGCAAGAGGACTGCGGCCGGGCGCCCGGTCATGAGAGCGGTGAGGAAGGTCGGCGCGAGCGCCCAGGCGACACCGCCGAAGATGCGCATTCCCGCGCGGTCAGTGATTCGTGTTGCGGCGAACCATCCGCCGAGTACAGCCAGCGGCAGTGCCAGCAGCCACAGCACCACGAGCGCGAAAGACGGTGCTCCGGCCCACAGCGATCCGATGATCGCGATGACTCCGGCGAAAGGATCCGCAGGGCCGATGACGTCGACTCCGAGTCCGCGCGATCCCCACGCAGCATCGCGCCAGAGTGCTGTGACGGTGTCGCGCAGCGGAAGCAGTCCGCCGCCGCCGATGGCAGGCCAAGCAAGCAGAGTTGTGAACGAGGCCACGCTCACCACGAGAGCGCCCAGCACGGCCCAGGCGCCGCCACCGGAGAAGAAATTCAGTTCGCTGACCGCTCCCCCTTCGCTCCCGTGACCGTCGTCGAGATTCCGATGCAGCTGTGCGCGGGTGACACGCAGTGGGGCGATGCTCGACCAGGAGGCGGTTCGGAACGAGCGGATGCGCTGGCGAGACCGCGCCACGGCGCCGAAGCGGACCATCGCGGTGAGCGCTGCTGCCCATTCCGGCAGGACAGCCGCCGGACGCTTGCCGATGAGATGCACGACGGTTCGCCACAGCGCCAGGGGCAACAATGAGAGCCAGTGCAGCGGCACGCTGATGGCGGGAGCGTAGGCGAGCCTGCGGTGCAACTGTGCGAGCCGCGTGACGAACGCGCGTTGCGCTGCGTTCTGCGGGAGCGCTGCCGGGCCGTCAGGATGCACGGAGATCCGCGCGTTCGGGGCGAGGACGACGCGCCCACCACCCAGCCGCGCACGGATACCGAGGTCCAGGCCTTCGTCGGCCCCGGCGAGAGCGGGATCAGGACGAAGCGGGTCGCGCACTTCGCTGCGGATCAGGATGCCCCGGATGTCCGAGCCGAGCGCGTCGTCGCGTCCGTCGTGCTGGCCCTGGTCGAGTTCGCCGGCGGCGAGTTCGACTGATCGGCCAAGCGAGGTCATGGTGACGCCGAGGGAGACGATCTCGCGATCGTTGTCGACATCGACGAGCTTGGGAGCGGCGATGGCCGCCGATGGTGAGCGCTCGAGCGCTCCGCTGAGCTGCGCCAGCGCCTGCGGGTGCGGTGCCGTGTCGTGTGCGAGCAACCAGATAGCGGAGCCCTGCGCCACCCGGGGTCGAGCCAAATCGATGGCCTCAGCGAACGAGGTGCTGCTGCGTGCTTCGATGATGCCTTCGATGACACGAGCGATCGCTTCGCTGTCTCGGGCGGACGAGGCGTCTCCGCACACGACGAGCGTCACGGCGTCCGCCGCACGAGTCTGGAGACTCAGGGCGTCAAGAGTACGCAGGAGCTGTGCGCGGGAGGAAGATCCGGGCCGCGCGACGATGATGGCATGAACTCGGGTTGGCATGGCTTGGCCAGCCTAAGCGCTGCATTCTCAGGCGACTGCCACCGCGGTCGGCGCGCCTGCGAAGCTATGACAGCTCAGCCGGCGCTGCGCTTGAGCTTGCGGCGTTCGCGCTCGCTGAGCCCACCCCAGATACCGAAGCGCTCGTCGTTGTTCAGCGCGTACTGCAGGCATTCGCCACTCACATCGCACGAGGAGCAGATGCGCTTCGCGTCGCGAGTCGAACCGCCCTTTTCCGGGAAGAACGCCTCTGGATCGGTCTGCGAGCAGAGCGCGTCGGTCTGCCAGGAGAGCGCTGTGTCATCGTCGGCGTCAACACGCCTGACCCCGGGAACCCCGAGATTGACCGGATCTACAAACCAGTTCTCGGGAACGTCGGAACGGTAACCCGTCATATCGTTCTCCTTGCCCTTACGGATGCCCCCCACCGGGCCGTGCACAACTAATTACACCCGTGTCATTCGCTCCGGTCAAGTCGCAGATAGTAAACCCTCAATCGACCATTGAAGGTTCACGGCGTGTCTACGGCGTGTCGCGGTGCACCGCAGAGTATCTGGGATCTCAGGCGAAGTGGACGCGCGGTTGCGGGTGGTCGATGAACGCCCTGCCGCGCGGACTCGTCCATTCGATTCGCCCACCGGACAGCTGTCGCGCCGCCCACCGGTACTCGGGGTCGATATCCGGATGTTTCAAAGAATGATGCCGTCGGCACAGATGACTGAGATTCTCGCAGGCTGTCGCCCCACCCCGGCTGTGCTCATCGTTGTGGTCGAGGTCGCATCGCAGCACCGAGGACGCACAGCCGGGAAAACGGCAGCGTCCATCGCGCGCACGCAGATATCGGCGCATCTCGGCTGTTGGTCGGTACCGATCGGTCGCTGTGACCATTCCGGAGTACTCGTCGAGATAAAGACGATCCCATCCGGGTGCGAACCCGGCAATCTCACGGGCGATTCGGGCGTCGACAGGTCCGCATCCGAGCAATTCGGCTGGAGCATCCGACGCTCCGGCGAGAACCGCCGCAGAAAGCGTCACCTGGACATGCCCGCGAATCGCCGCCGCACCATCTGCGGATACTGTTTCTGCGGCGGCTGCCAGCAGGAGGTCCATCACGACATCCGCCCGCGCTTGATCCATCGTGCGCGGATCGTCATTCGGTGCGGACGCGCCGTAGTCGCCATCGACGTCCTGCACATCCTGCTCGGAGATCAACGCATCGTCTTCACCCGTTGCCGGCTCTGTCTCGCCGTCACCGAGCACAGGGCGTACCTCGGACGAGTGCGGATCCCGTGCGAGCCGAGCGAGTCTGGAGGCCCGATCCAGCGCCGCATGAGCGAGCACCGAAGAGGTCAGGATGTGGACCTCAGCCGAACCGTCGTCGAAGTCGTCGATCCAGATTTTCCGGTCTTCGTGCGCCTTCTTCCGGCGGTCGGCAGCACTCACCCCACCATGCTTGGCCGCCAGCATCCGCGCCACCGATCTGACCCGATTCGGGCTCTCCCCTGAGGCGTAGTCGACCGCGGCGAGCTCATAGGCGAAACGATCTGCCTGATCGGAGATCTGCGCACCCGCATCAGTGATGATGCGCGCATGTGTCGGGCTGATCTGCGCATTCTGCAGGGCCTGGAAGGTGACAGGAAAACTCGTCACCAGCGTGTACGCGTTCCACATCGACGATTCCATCGTGCGCGAGGAGATACGACCGGCGGAGCTGAACTCCGCAATCACCGAGCGGACGGGAATGTCTTTGACGTCACTGGGCCCAGTCCGCTGCTCACGCTCGCCTAGCGCGTCAGAGAAGGCCTCGCTGAGCAGCTCGGCCTCCCGCGCATGCAGCCGCGCCTTGTCAGCCTGCAACTCTTGCCACTCGGACATGCGCGACGACGACGCCTGTGGCGGTGTCGGAGCTGTCAACGTTGGCATGCATCCAGTATAGAACAAATGTTCTAATCTGGTCAAGAGTCGGAGCGACTCAGGGCATGGTGATTCCCGGCATGGCGATGAAGGCCTCGCCCGTGCCGGTGAGGGTGAGCGACTTCTCGTCGGCTGTGGCGAACACGGCCGCGCCGACGGGAATGGTCATCTCCTGATCGATACCGGAAACCGAGACATCTCCCCCGGTCGAGAGCACCATCGCCGGTCCGGCAACGTCTACGGCGACCGGTTCGCCGGACAGGGTCACACGCCGCAGGGCGAAGTCCGAGACATCGACCGGATAGGCAGTCACCGCATCGCCCGCCATCGGCGTCATCACCGGGACCTTCGCCGGCGACGTGTCGAGGACTGACAGCAGTTCGGGCACATCGATGTGTTTGGGCGTCAGGCCCCCGCGCAGCACGTTGTCGCTGGCCGCCATGATCTCCACGCCGAGCCCGGAGACGTACGCGTGCAGAAGACCGGCACGCAGGAAGATGCCCTCGCCTCGTCGGAGCACGATGAAGTTCATCAGAAGTGCGACAACAACCCCAGGGTCCCCCGGGTTCCGCTCCGCGATGGTGCGGGCGTTGGCCAATTCGGCGTCGAATTCTTCGGAGGATGCTTCGGCGAGCGCGGCGATGATGTCGTCGACCTCAGACTGCGCTGTACCGGAAAGCAGCCAGCCGATGGCATCCCCGAGCACATCTCCGTCTGCGCTGAGCCTCTCCCGAAGAGCAACAGCTCCGACCGACGAGCCCAGCGAGTCCAGCAGACGCACGGTGTCCGCCACGGGGCGCAGCCCTCCGAGCGCCTCGAACCGCTCGCTGAGCGCGACGATGAGCTCGGGCTTGTGGTTGTCATCTCGGTAGTTTCGTGACGGGTCATCTGCCGCAAGACCTGCTTCGCGCGCCCATCCCGCACGCGCCTGCGCGATCGTCGGGTGCGCCTGAATCGACAGCGGATCGGCCGCAGCGAGCAGCTTCAGCAGATACGGCAGCGTCCCACCGGTAACAGCATCCAGAGTCGTACCGTCAGAGACGTCAGCGGGGTCACCGGGGTGATCTCCGAACCATACCTCGGCCTCCGGCGCTCCGGTGGGCTCGCGGCCTTCCAGCGTCGCGAGAAGGGACGTCGATCCCCAGGCATAGTCACGGGGCTCGTTGGACAGGCTCAGCAGCATGGCTCCAGCGTAGCGATCCCGTCGTGGCACAGCGATCTGCGGGCCGGTCGCGGTAGCCTGAATCCGATGGCGCAGTACACGAAGCATCCCGTGACAGCCCCGCCCACCGCGCCGGAGCGCGAGTCGACGGGGCAGCTACTGCTGCGCGCCTACGCAATCCTCGCGTTCATCGTCGCTTTTGCGCACACCGCTCTGTACAACCTGGTCGGCATGAACGGCGCGGGCATCGTCATGATCGTGCTGACGCTGGCCGCCGTCGCTATCGGCGTGCCGATGATCACCCGGGCGAAGCCGCACGCCTTCGCCTGGCGCCGGCTTCCCTGGTCGGCTCTCGGCTACGTCGTGTTCGCACTGCTGTCGTTGGCCTGGTCGCAGTGGCGCGGGCCGACGATCATCACCTGGCTCCTGCTCGCCGCGATCACTGTGAACGCTCTGCTCATCGCCCATGCCTTCAGCTGGCATGAGATCGTGCGCACGCTGGCATCCGCCTTCAAGTGGATCCTCGGGCTTTCCGTCGTTCTCGAACTCTGGGTGTCACTGGTGCTGCAGCACCCCCTGCTGCCCAACTTCCTCACACTTCCTGATGGCGACATCGACCCGCACTGGTACTGGGTGCGCGACAACTTCCTCGATGGCGGTCGCATCCAGGGCCTCGTCGGCAACTCGAACGTACTGGCCATCATCTGCCTGTTCGCGATCGTCACCTTCGGCGTTCGGTTCGCGCTGCGTGAGCGCTGGAGCACGACACTCGCTCTCTGGATGCTGCTCGCGGCATACCTGCTGCTGCGCGCAGGATCGGCCACGACCTATGTGTGCGCGATCGCCGCGGCCGTCGTGGTCGCGATCATGCTTCTCATCCGTCGCACGCGCACTCCCGGTGGCCGCACCCGCATCTACGTGATCTGCACGGCAAGTGCCGCCGTCGTGATCGCAGCGCTGATCGTATTCCGCAAGCCGCTCCTCGAGGCGCTGGGCCGCAGCGCCGACCTCACCGGCCGCACCGATCTCATCTGGACCACGGTGCTCGAACGGGCCGCCGCCCACCCCGTTTTCGGCAACGGGTTCTCCAGCCCGTGGATACCGACTGACCCGTCATTCGACGGCTGGATTGTGGACCACAACATCACCGTCTTTCATGCGCACAACATGTGGCTCGACGTGCTGATGCAGCTCGGTGTTGTGGGCGTCGTGCTGATGGCGGCCGCCTATCTGGGGCTGCTCTGGCGCGCATGGTTCTTCGCCATCGACCGGCCGCGATGGGATCTGCGCGCCGATCGCCCCTACTCGCCGCTCACGCTCCTGCCCCTGCTGTTCACCGTCATCCTGCTCGTTCAGGGGCTGGCGGAGTCGACGCCGATCATGCTCTGGGGCTGGCTGCTGCTGATGCTGTTCTCCTTCAAGGTCAAGTCGGTCCCTCTGGTTGGTGTGGGCCTCAGCGAACAAGCCCGTGTCACCGAACGCGGCCAGACCGCACGGCGCATTCCGTGACCACCTCCGAGGCTCGACTGAGCCGACTGCTCGGCTCCGTCGAGATGGCTCGTGCCTATACGATCGCCGCGCTGAGCGCGACGTTCGGATCGTTCCTGATCGAGCGGATGACCTCGATGACGACCCTCGCGACGATAACGCTGCTGCTGGGCGTTCTGGGCGCGGCGATCCTGTTCGTCCGGCGAGAAGAGCTCTCACTGCTTCGGCTGGCGCCGTCATCGCTGCTGGCATTTCTCGCCCTCGGCCTGATCAGCGTCTTTTGGACCACCGACCGTTCAGACACGCTGGTGGGCTGGCTGTGGCTGTTCGGTTACGCAGTCATGGCCATCACGATCGGTCATATCCGCGACACCCTGCAGACCATGCGAGCTCTCGGCGATACGCTGCGCGTGCTGCTCGTGTTGTCGCTCGGACTTGAAATCCTCTCCGGCATCCTCATCGATCTTCCGATCGCCTTCCTCGACATCGACGGAAACCTGGCGATGGGCGGTCCGATTCAGGGAATCTTCGGCACCCGCAACATGCTCGGTTTCGTGGCGGTGATCGCGTTGATCACCTTCTTCATCGAATGGCGCACGCAATCAGTCGCCGCCCCGATCGCCATTCCTTCGATCGCCCTGGGCGCTTTTTTGGCTCTGCTCTCAGCGTCGCCGACTGTGCTCGTGCTCGCCGTCGCCGTCGCCGTCGCGACCTCAGCGCTCACGATCGTGCGGCATACTCCGCCTGGCCGCCGCAATATCGTGCAGTGGATGCTGGGGGCACTGGTGGCTGCGGCACTGATCGTTGCCTTCGCATTCCGGCATCCGATCATCGCTTGGATGGGGGCAGGGTCGGATTTCTCGACCCGCGCCGACCTCTGGAATCAGATTCTCGACTTCGTTGCGATCAGACCGTTCCAGGGCTGGGGCTGGTTCGGCTCGTGGCAGCGCGGCGAGTACCCGTTCACGTACATCAACTATCTGCTGGATGATCGCCATCAGAGCGCGCTCAACGCGTTCTTCGACATCCTGCTGCAGTTGGGCGTGGCCGGTCTCCTCCTGTTTTTGATTCTCGGATGTGTGGCGCTGATCCGCTCGTGGCTGGTAGCGAGTGCGCGCCGATCAGTGCTTTACGCGTGGACCCCGCTGGTGCTGGTGACGCTCGCGGTGGACTCGATGTTCGAAAGCTTCACGATCGTTGGCGCCGGCTGGTTCATGCTCGTGCTGTGCGCGTTGCGCGCGGGGCAATCACGGTCCTGGCGCGAGAACATCGACGCGGCGAACACCGGCGTCATCCCGACGTTGCGACCGAGCGAATAGGCCTGATGCTCAGCTCGCGTCGAGCGTCTTGAGCTTCTCGGCCCAGGCCAGAGCGTCGCGCACACCGTCGTCGACGGAACGCTGCGCCTTCCAATCCAGGGCGGCGGCGGCGCGATCGACGATCGCGAAGGCGCCAGCTTGATCGCCGGGGCGGCGCTCGACCTCGACGACAGGAAGAGGGTGCTGGGTGACGCGTTCGAACGCGGCCACCAGTTCACGCACGGTCACGCCATCACCGGTGCCGATGTTGAGTACCTGATAGGGATCGGATACTGTCGCCACCTCATCGAAGCGTTGCACCGCTGCGACGTGCGCCAGAGCGAGATCCCAGACGTGGATGTAGTCGCGCAGGCCGGAGCCATCGCGGGTCGCCCAGTCGGTGCCGGTGATGGTGAACGGCTCCCCCGCGGCGCGAGCCTGCATGATCTTGCCGAGCGCGTGCGATGGGGTGGGATTCTGCAGACCGGTGCGCAGGCGCGGGTCCGCGCCGATCGGGTTGAAGTACCGCAACGCGATCGCTCGCAGGTCGCCGGCGAGCGCAGCATCCGAAAGCACACTCTCGACCATGGCCTTGGTCATGGCATAGGGACTGGACGGCGCCAACGGCGCATTCTCGTCGACGCCTTCGCCACCCTCACCGAAGTAGACGGCAGCCGATGAGCTGAACACGATGCGGCTAATGCCCGCCTCTCGCAGATTGCGCAGCAGGATGATGGTCTTGCCGACATTCGTGTCGTAGTACCCGAGCGGGTCGGCAACCGATTCGGGCACAACGATGCGCGCCGCGCAGTGCACGACGACGTCGATGTCGGGGTGATCGGCGCAGATGCGGGTGAGAAGCTCAGCATCCGCGATGTCGCCGACGTAAAGGTTACGGTCCTCGCCGAAGTCACGGCGACCGGTGGACAGGTCATCGAGAATGACCGTCTCCACGCCTGCTTCCAAGCACGCCGTTGCGATCGTCGAACCGATGTATCCGGCACCGCCGGTGATCAGAGCCTTCATCGCGCCTATCGTAGTCTGCCGACCGGTCCCGACGTCCAGGGCGCGCTCTCCAGGGATCCTCAAGCGCAGAAGGTAGGCTACTCGGTGCCCGCTGAATCCAGCTTGCGCCCATGAGGGCGGGGCGAAGCAATCTCGGAGATCTCTCACGTGACCCACGTCTTGCAGAACGTTGTATTCCCGCTCGATCGCGACCCGGACCTTCTGCCGCTGTACGCCGATCCTGAGACGTGGTCGGTCATCGGCGAGGAGCCAGTCCGCGTCTCCAACCGCGCTCACCTCGGCAACATTCTGGGCCGAAACAGCGCGCGAATCGTATCGGGGCGCCGGGTATCCCTCGGCACCTACTTCAACGCTTTCCCCGCTTCTTACTGGCAGCACTGGACGAGCATTCGCCAGGTGCGACTCACAGTGCGAACCGCGGGACCTGCGACCGTCCTCGTCTACCGATCGAACGGATCGGGTGTGCGCCAGCGCGTCGACACCCGTGAGGTTGTCGGCAACGCCAGCACGCACTTCGATCTTGATTTGAACCAGTACAGCGATGGCGGCTGGCTCTGGTTCGACGTCGTCGCCGACGAGAAGAGCGCCGTACTCGAGGGCGCCGAGTGGACGACAGAGCAGGAGCCGGCCCGAGCTGGCAAGGCGTCGTTGGGGATCACCACCTACAACAAGCCCGACTACTGCGTCGAAACGCTGGAGGCGCTTGCTGCTGCCCCCGATGCACTCGAGCTCGTCGATCGGATCTTCCTCATCGATCAAGGTACTCAGCTGGTCTCCGAGCAGAGCGGCTATGCCGAAGTCGCCGAGGCGCTCGGCGAGACGCTTGAGATCATCCGTCAGCCCAATCTTGGTGGATCCGGCGGCTTCGCCCGTGCCATGCATGAGACGCTGCAGCGCCCGGAGAGCGACTTCGTCCAGTTGCTCGATGACGATGTACGTCTGGAGCCCGAATCGCTGCGTCGATCGATCGTGTTCGGCCAGTATGCGACTAATCCAGTACTCGTCGGCGGACACATGTTCGACCTGCTCGATCGCCCGAAGCTGCACGGCTGGGCCGAGGTCGTCGACGATGCACCATTCATGTGGCGCAACCTCTATCAGGAGAAGCTGCCGCACGATTTCGGTGTCGCGAACCTGCGCCAGTCGCCGCTGCTTCATATGCGCATGGACGCCGACTACAACGGCTGGTGGATGTGTCTGATCCCCCTCGACGCGATCCGCAAAGTCGGGTTGTCTCTTCCGGCTTTCATCAAGTGGGATGACGCGGAGTTCTGCCTGCGTGCCGGAGCCGCAGGCTTCCCAACCGTCTCGATGCCGGGTGTCGCGCTGTGGCACGTGTCGTGGGTGAACAAAGACGACTCCATCGACTGGCAGGCATACTTCCATGCCCGCAACCGAATCGTCGCGGGCCTCCTGCACTCACAGTCTTCGCACGGCGGACGTCTCATCACGCACAGCCGTCGAGTCGACCTGAAACATCTGATGATGATGCAGTACTACCCGGTGGCGTTGCGCGCGCAGGCTCTGCGCGACGTGCTTTCGGGCCCCGATCACATGCGTGCGAACCTGGCCACGGCGATGCCCGCAGCACGCGCTCTTGCGGCCGATTATGCCGAGACGACAGTTCATCGCGACCCTTCGACCGTGTTGCATTCGCGGCACGGCCGCCAGGTCTACAAGATGCAGGCGAAGAACAATTTCGACAACCCCACCGGTATGAAACTGCGGATCTTCACGCTGAGAACACTGGTGTCCCACTGGCTGCACAATCCGAATCCTGTCAATATCGTCCAACCTGAGGTCGAGTTCGGCAAGGAGGACGCGCACTGGTGGCGCTTGCCTGCCTTCGACAGCGCCCTCGTGAGCACTGCCGACGGCTCAGGAAAGAACATCTACACGCGCGACCGGAAGAAGTACCGCCGGATGCTGCGTGAAACAATCCGCCTGCACGCTGAGCTGAAGCGTCGCTGGCCCGAGCTGCAGAAGCAGTACCAGCGGGCGCTTCCTGAGCTCGTGTCCCCCCAGTCCTGGCAGCAGATCTTCGAGGAGAAGGCATGACCGCGGCGCCTGCTGCATTCGACCCAGCGGCGGCGACGATCGTCATCGTGACGTACAACCGTTCGCATTTGCTCAAGGGACTGCTCGAGAGCATCACCGTGATGGATCCGAAGCCCGGCCACGTCGTGATCATCGACAATGCCTCGGCGGATGACACGACCGAGGTAGTCGAATCGTTCCGCGACTCGATCGGCACCGAGATCGTCTATCGCAAGCTCGAGACGAACACCGGCGGGTCCGGTGGCTTCAGTGAGGGCATGCGCACCGCGTACGAGCTCGGCAGCGAGTGGATCTGGATGATGGATGACGATGTCGAAGTCATCCCTGACGGTCTGGCGAGGATGGGATCGTGGGCTCCGCGGTTCAAGAGCATCCAGGGCCGTCGGTACGACTACGACGGCAGCGAGTTCTACTGGCAATACCGGATCGCTGAGCGGATGGGAATTCCGATCCCGTTCGCACCGGCCGGGTTCGATGCATCCGGTTTCAAGGAGATGAACAGCGGATGC
The DNA here is from genome assembly GCF_054072595.1 of Microbacterium wangyouchuni. Classification (NCBI taxonomy): domain Bacteria; kingdom Bacillati; phylum Actinomycetota; class Actinomycetes; order Micrococcales; family Microbacteriaceae; genus Microbacterium; species Microbacterium wangyouchuni. The sequence continues at coordinate 325,643 of NZ_JBSVRM010000002.1, read as the reverse complement.
TTCGAGGGCATGTTCATCCACCGCTCGATCGTCGAACAGATCGGGTTGCCGGATCCGCGCTTCTTCATCTATTGGGATGACCAGATGTACGGGTGGCTGGCCTCGCGTCTAACGACCGCTGTGATCGTCAACGAATTCGTGCTGCGCCGCACCCGCGAGATCAAGCAGTGGGACATGGGCGTGCGACACATGAATGCTTCCAGCAACGCCTATCGGTACTACATCATGCGCAACCGCGCCTTCATCAAGCACTACTACCGTGTGCACGAGAACTACAACCCGGTGTTGTTCGGCCTCGGGACGACGGCGACGTTCTTCAAGGAGATCATTCGCCTGTTCTTCGTGGAGCGCACCGTGCGCGGGACGAGCAACCTGTTCCGCGGCATCCGCGATGGTGGCAAGATCGGTCGCGACCGCACTTGGCAGCCTATGCCCGCATTGGAGAAGTGATGAGCAACGAGCACCAGCCCGAGGCCGTGTGGGTGTTCCCCGAGGAGAAGAAGAGCAACAAGGGCGCTGTCTGGCTCATCGTCATCCTCTCGATCCTCGCGGTGACGATCGTCGGCCTGCTGCTGTTCTTCCTGTTGCCACCCGCAGGCGATACGGAGCCGACTCCCAGCCCGAGCGCTTCCGACAGCGCTTCAGCGACGCCCACTCCGACGCGCACTCCGACGCCGACCGCGACGCCGACGCTCTCGCCGAGCGCGACGCCCACACCGGTGCCGTCGCCGTCCACTGTTCCAACGGATGCCCCGAATCCCACCGAGCCGCCGGCGCCGAACCAGGATCATGACGCCTTCGCGGCAGCAGTCGCTCCCCGGCTGAACGACGCGTCCACTGGGCTCGGTGTCATCGCCGAAGGCGACCCGGATGCGGCTGGGATCGTCGGCAACCTGCAGCAGGATGCCGGTCGCCTCTCCGACACTGCGGCTCCGAACGACATCGAGGGCGCCTGGGCGGATGCGGTGACGCAGTACAGCGCACGGCTCGCCGAGTTGCGTGCAGCATACGACAACGGCACTGATCCGCAGCAGGCTGTGGATGCCGCCTCAGCAGCCCTGCAGAACGTTCGTGCCGTAGCCGGCATCTAATGCTTGCGAGTGGGCGCCCGTGGCTCAGTTTCACGCCGAAATAGCGCCACAACTACCCACTCGCCGGCAGGTCGCGACTTCTTCTGCACACGTGGCCCCTCCCCTTGTTTGCGAGTGGGCGCTCGTGGCTTGAGTTCCGCGTCGTTTCGCGCCACAAGCGCCCATCCGACTCGCCTAGGCCTGTGGAAAACGCACACGCGCGGATGCCGGATCCCGCAGACTCGGTCACCATGACGACCAGAGATCCTCTTCCTGCTCACGCCGTCGGCACCGCGTTCCTCAGCGGTCGACAGGGCGCCGCCGGCATTGCGGCCCGCGGGCGGCTTCGCGGACGAGACGTAGACAAGCCGTTCCGAGGCATCCGCTCCCAGGGCATCGACCTATCGACCATCCGCGGACGGTGCGTTGCGCTTACTCCCCTCCTCGGCTCCGAGCAAGCGATCAGCCACAGCACGGCGCTTGTGCTTTGCGATGCTCCGCTCCCGTCCACACTCGAACGGGACGACGCCGACCTGCACGTCAGCAGCACAGGGTCACGACGAAAGCGGCGCAAGGGAATAGCGTCGCATCGGCTTGACGGCGCATTCCCCACGACAGTCACCCACGACGGCATCCCGATCGTGACGCCGGCGACGGCCTGGTGTCAGCTCGCCGAGTACGGATCGCAGAGAGCGCATCGACTCGACATCGAACATATTGTGGCCGTTGGCGACTTTCTGCTGTCCGGCACGGTTGTTCCGGGTGGATCACGTATTCCCCCGCTGTGCACAGAGGCGGAGCTGCGCAGCGCGATCCGCGCTCATGCCGGGCGGCGCGGCGCGCTGATGCTGTCCGAGGCGAAGGGGTTGATCCGCGCCGGCGTCGACTCACCGCAGGAGACGCGGTTGCGTCTGCTGCTGGTGTGCGCTGGCCTGCCCGACCCCGTCATCCATCACCCTGTGATGACTCGGCTCAGCACGTTACATCCTGATCTGTCGTACCCGGGAATCCGCCTGGCGATTGAGTATGAGGGTGACCACCACCGCACTGATGACGCGCAGTGGCGTAGCGACTTCGAGCGTGTCCGCGCTTTGCAACAAGCCGGTTGGACGGTCATCCGCATCAACAAGGACGACCTCAATGACCCGATCCGCTCCCATGCGCTCCTCGCCCAAATTCGCGCGCTGCTCGCGAGCGGGTAGTTGTGGCTCGAAAATCACGCGAAACCCAGCCACAACTGGACACTCGCAAGGGGTGGGGAACGAAGGGCGAGGAGGAATCAGCGAGCGGCGGAATCGGCGTTGTAGCGGTCGAGGACCTCATTGATGGGGGCATCCAGGACCAGGCCGCCCTTGTCGAGGTAGAGTCCCCGCGTGCAGAAGCGACGCAGGTCGTGCTCCTTATGGCTGACGAAGAACAGCGTCCGCCCTTCGGCGAGCAGCTCGTCGATGCGCTGATAGCACTTGTCGCGGAATCCCTTGTCGCCGACGGCGAGCACCTCATCCACGAGCAGGATCGGCTCGTCGAGTTGGGAGATCACGGAGAAAGCCAGGCGCACCTTCATGCCATTGGAGAGGTGCTTGTACGGCATCTCCTGGAACTGCTCCAGCTCCGCGAAGGCGATGATGCTGTCGTACCGCCGAGTGACCTCCTCGCGCGGCATGCCGTGCAGACCCGCCATGAGGCGCACGTTCTCGCGCACCGTGAGATCGCCGACGAAACCACCGGTGAGTTCGATCAGCGGAGCGACACCGCCGTTAACGGAGACGGAGCCCTCGTCGGGCAGCAGAACACCGGCGACGAGTTTGAGCAGCGTCGACTTGCCCTGACCGTTGCGGCCGACCACGCCGATCGACTCCCCCGCCTGCACTGTGAAGGAAACGTCGCGCAGCGCCCAGAACTGCCCGGGACGGCTGCGCCGGGATGCACCGGCGAAGAGGTCTTTGAAGTTGCGCCGCCCCCGTCGGTTGCGGCGGAAGTGCACGCCCAGCCCCTTGACCTCGATCGCAGCAGTCATCACAGCTCCTTCAGCACGGGGCGCTCAAGTGTGCGGAACACCCATGACCCCAGCGCGAAGATGGCGAGGCTCATCACGGCCCCGATGAGCACCGTGGTCAGCTGCCATTCGCCGGGGAAGAACGCCATCCGATACAGCGTGAAAATGCCGGCCAATGGGTTGAACGAGGCGATCGTGTCGAACGGAGCGGGCAGATTCGAGACACTGTAGATGATGGGGGTCGCGTAGAACAGCGCACGCAGGATCAGCCCCGTCGTACGCTCCAGATCGGAGTACAGCGCACACAACGGTGCCACTAGTAAGCCGAGCCCCATGAGCAGGATGACCTGCAGCACAATGGCAACAGGGAACCACAGGATGCCCCAGCCGATCTGGACCACCTTGTCGGGGTTCGTCTCGACCAGCATGTTGATGATCACGAAGACGGCGAGCACGGGGAGAGCGAACAGGAACTCCAGGCCCTTGCTCAGCACGATCCGATTTATCCAGATCGACCGCGGGATATTCGTTGAGCGGACCAGGCGCGCGTCCTTCTTGAAGGCCCTCGTGAAGTCCGAGACCGAGGTGTTGAACCACACCCAGGGCAGCAGCGCGGTGATCAGGAAGATGATGTACGGATCCTGGCCGACGTCGCGCTGGAATACCTGCGTGAAGACGAACCAATAGATCAGGCTCATCACCAGGGGGTCGAGCACCGACCACAGGTAGCCGAGGAAACTCGTCGCGTAACGAACTTTCAGATCGCGACCAGAAAGCAGCCACAACGAATGCAGGTATCGCCGGGGCGTACCCGGCGCCCCGACAGCGGCGTGACTCACGGTTCTGAGTTTAGGCGAGGGTGTTGTTCCACATGGTCAGCGCCGAGCCGATTGCCATGTGCATGTCGAGATACTGGTAGGTGCCCAGACGTCCGCCGAAGTGAACGTCCTGCTCGCCCTTCTGCAGTTCGCGGTAGGCAAGCAGCCCCTCACGATCCGCCGGAGTGTTCACCGGGTAGTACGGCTCGTCCGTCTTCTCCGCGAAACGGGAGAACTCCCGCATGATGACCGTCTTGTCCGTGGGGTAGACGTCCTTGCGCTCCGGGTGGAAGTGCTTGAACTCGTGGATGCGAGTGAACGGGACATCCATGTCCGGATAGTTCATCACCGGAGTGCCCTGGAAATCACCAATATTGAGCACTTCCTGCTCGAAGTCCAGGGTGCGCCAACTCAGCTCGCCCTCGGCATAGTCGAAGTACCGATCCACCGGACCGGTGTACACGATCGGGACCTGCCCGACGAGCGCCTTACGATTCAGCGGCTGCGACTCATCGAAGAAATCAACGTTCAGCTTCACCTCAATATTCGGGTGATCCGCCATCCGCTCCAACCAGGCCGTGTACCCGTCCGTGGGCAAACCCTCCCACGTGTCACTGAAGTACCGGTTGTCGTAGTTGTAGCGGACAGGGAGGCGACTGACGATGTCACCGGAAAGCTTATGCGGGTCGGTCTGCCACTGCTTAGCCGTGTAATCACGGAAGAACGCCTCGAACAACGGACGCCCCACCAGCGCAATCCCCTTCTCCTCGAAGTTCGCCGCCGACTTCACGTCGTACTCCCCCGCCTGCTCACGGATCAGCGCACGCGCCTCATCCGGAGAATACGCAGCCTGGAAGAACTGGTTAATCGTGCCCAGGTTCACCGGCATCGGATACACAACACTCTTATGGTTCGTATACACCCGGTGCTCATAGTTCGTGAACGTCGTGAACCGGTTCACGTACTCCCACACCGTCTGATTCGACGTGTGGAACAGGTGCGCACCATAACGATGCACCTCGATCCCCGTCTCCGGCTCCGCCTCGCTATAAGCATTACCGCCGATGTGAGAGCGACGCTCGATCACAGTCACCTTACGGCCAGCATCCGCGGCACGCTCTGCAATGGTAAGGCCGAAGAAACCAGAGCCCACAACAAGAAGATCCATGGGGTACATCGTATCGGCGCAAATCTGTGAGCTTCACTATGCTGACCTCAGACAGCGCAATCTGAAGCGCTTACCCTGCGACCCAAAGGTACAAAAAACGATGTTCCTCCGCGCCCTGACGCTCTTTGCGAGCGCTGTTCTTGTCGGCAGCCTGATGGCTCCGACCGCCGCCTTTGCTGCTGAGCAACCGCCATCGGAAGATGCTCCCGTGACGATGAGCACAACAGGGTTCAACCCCGGTGTCACACGCTTGGCCGGCGCCAACCGATACGAGACTGCACTGGCTATCTCGAAGCGCTACTCCGCTGGCGTTCCTGCTGTGTTCGTCGCCACTGGAAGCAACTTCCCCGACGCGCTCTCGGCCGCGGCCGCGGCTTCGCTCGTTGGCGGGCCCCTCTTGCTGACGCCGGCCAATGCGTTGCCGAAGAACGTTCGTGCTGAGATCCAGCGACTCAAACCCCAGCAGATCTACGTCATCGGGGGCACGGGAGCGGTCAATGCTCAGGTCTTCAATGCGCTGAAGCCTCTCGCGCCGAAGATAACGCGTCTCGGAGGAACTGACCGGTACGAGACTGCGCGCACCATCATCAAGAGCGTGTTCAGCACCAGCAGCACAGCACTGCTGGCAACGGGGCGGACCTTCCCCGATGCGCTCGCTGCCACCGGGGCTGCCGGTCTGCTGGACGCACCTGTCGTCCTCGTCGACGGTGCAAGCTCCAAGATTCCGGATGCCACCGTGAAACTGCTGCGTTCATTGAATGTGCGCTCGGTCACCATTGCTGGTGGTCCCGGTGCCGTGTCAACGGGGATTGGCGCGCATGCCAGGGCCCTGGGATTCACCGTTCAGCGCCTGGGCGGTGCCTCACGTTTCGAAACAGCAGCGGCGATCAACGACGCGCACTTTCCGGCGGGCAGCAGCAACACGATGTTCCTGGCGACAGGCGCCAACTTCCCGGACGCCCTTGCTGGCGCAGCCCTCGCCGGCAGCCTCGGCGCGCCGGTGTATGTCACGCAGGCGAACTGTGCTCCCCCGGCCATCCGCGCTTCTGTCTCGCGTCTCGGCGCATCCAGCACTGTCGTACTCGGCGGCACCAGCGTTGTGAGTGATGCGTCCGCGAAGAATGCTAATTGTGCACCGCCCCGCCCCGTTGCACCGCCCCGCCCAGACCGCACGAAGCCGATCGACACCTGGAACTGCCCAGACTGGGCACGGATCAAGGGAAACGCAAGTTCGATGATCTACCACGTCCCCGGCGGCGCGTTCTACGAGAAGACGAACCCGGAGGAGTGTTTCGCGACCGAAGCGGCCGCCCAGCGGGCAGGCTACCGAAAGTCGAAGCGCTGAGGCCGATATCGCAAACGCACGGCGAGCACGAAGAATCTCAGGCAGAGAATCTAGACTGGCACTGCCATGACTCTGCAGATCTTCGTGCCCTTCTGGGGCGACCCTGACCTCCTGTTCGAGACGATCGATTCGGTGCTCGCCCAGCGCAATCCCGACTGGGAGATGACGATCATCGACGACTGCTATCCGGATGAGTCGATTCCGGAGCGGATGGCCGCGTACACCGACGAGCGCATCACCTATGTGCGCAACCCGAAGAACCTCGGCATCACCGAGAACTACCGTGAGGCGATTCGCCGGGCAACCAGCCAGTACATCACGATTCTCGGATGCGACGATCTGCTGCACCCGCATTACGTGGACGTCGTCACCGATGCCATCAAGCGGCATCCGATGGCCGACGTCATCCAGCCCGGTGTGAAGGTCATCAATGAGCATGGCACGACCATTCGCCCTCTCGCGGATCGCATCAAGCAGAGCCTGCTCACCCCGCGCGGAGGCGAAACGATCCTCACCGGAGAGCAGATGGCCACCAGCCTGCTGCGCGGCGACTGGCTGTACTGGCCGTCGCTGACATTTCGTACCGAGACGCTGCAGCGCATCGACTTCCGCGAAGGCCTCCCGATCATCCAGGATCTCGCGCTTCTGGTCGACATCGCACTCGACGGCGGCTCGCTCGTCTACACGCCGCCGGTCGCGTTCTCCTATCGCCGCCACGGATCAAGCGCCTCGCAGAAGACGCTGCTCGATGGCCGGCGGTTCCAGGACGAGCGCGCCTATTACGCCACCGCACGCGCTCTTGCAAAAGCCCAGGGCTGGCGGCGCACCGCCCGCGTTTCCCGTATCCGTCTCATGGGGCGTCTGCACGCGGTCACGGAGCTTCCTGGCGTTCTTCGGCACGGCAACCGCGCTGGACTAAAGTCGACTCTGGCTCATATCTTCGCGCTGTGACATGACCGCGGCGCCACGACGAGATCGCATCACTGGAGAGGTTCACCCCATGGCCGAACACCTGCTCATTACGGGCGGAGCCGGATTCATCGGCTCGCACCTGGCTCGCCGCTTCCAGCAGGACGGGCACACGGTGACCGTTTTGGACTCGCTGTCGCCGCAGGTGCATGGGACGGACCCTGCGACCACCTCTCCCCTGCTGCGCTCGCTCGATGGCGTCGCCCGTGTGATCGAGGGCACAGTCACATCGACCGATGACCTGCGCGGTGCGCTGAAGGATGCCACGATCGTCATCCATCTCGCAGCAGAGACTGGCACCGGTCAGTCGATGTATGAGATCGACCGCTACGTGAACGCGAACGTCGGTGGCACCGCGAAGCTGCTCGACATTCTCGCTAACGAGGAGCACACGGTGCGCCGAGTCGTGATCGCCTCGTCGCGCTCGATCTACGGCGAGGGCGCATATCGCACCGAAGACGGCCGGGTCATCTACCCCGGACACCGCGCCGATGCAGACATGGCGGCGGGCGACTTCGACGTGCACCACCCGGGCGAAGGCGCGCTCGAGCTCATCCCCACCGACGAGTCTGCGGCGTTGCATCCGTCATCCGTCTACGGCATCACTAAGCAGATGCAGGAGTCGATGGTCATGACCGTCGCCCCCACCATCGGCATCGAGGGAACCTCGGTTCGCTACCAGAACGTGTACGGCCCCGGCCAGTCGCTGAAGAACCCGTACACCGGCATCCTCTCGATCTTCTCCACCCTCATCCGCCAGGGCAAAGAGATCAACATCTTCGAGGATGGCGAGGAGAGCCGCGACTTCGTCTACATCGACGACATCGTCGAAGCCACCTATCTCGCAGCCACGCACCCGGCTGCGGCCGGTGAAGTCTTCAACGTCGGCTCCGGCGTCGGTACGACCGTGAACGAGGTTGTCGAGGCGCTGTTCGAAGGTCTCGGCCGCGAGGTCCCGACGCACATCTCCGGAAACTACCGCCTCGGTGACATCCGCCACAATATCGCCGACACCACCCGGATGACAGAACTGCTCGGCTTCACGCCGGCGGTGACGTTCCGCGACGGGGTAAAGAAGTTCGCCGAATGGGTTCTGACCGAACCTGTCGAAGAGGACTCCTATCAGCGCTCGCTCGATGAGATGGCCCAGCGGAATCTTCTGAAGTGAGTCGTCCGCTGCACGAGCCGCGAGAATTCCCCTACCGCGCCAACAGTCTGAACCTGTTCCGACTGATCCTGGCGTTCCTCGTGCTCGTCGCGCACGCTTTCTTCACCGCGGGCTACGACTGGTCGCCCGGATTCAACGGCGAGAATCTCGGTGGGTGGGCGGTCATCGGTTTCTTCGTCATCAGCGGTTTCCTGATCACACGATCGCGCCTGCGTACGGATGCCGGCACCTACCTCGTGCACCGCATAGCACGCATCATGCCGGCGTTCTTGGTCTGTCTGCTCGTCACCGCTTTCGTCTTCGCGCCGATCGCGATGCTCGCCACACACGGCACACTGTCCGGGTATCTGACCACCGGGCCCACTCCGCTGGAGTACATCTGGGGCAACCTGTTCCTGCACATCGATCACTACGGCATCGGTCAGTCGTTGAGCGCGGTCCCCTACGCCAACACGTGGAACGGCTCGCTGTGGACGCTGTACTTCGAGTTCATCTGCTATCTGATCGTCTGGGTACTGGGCGCTCTGGCCATCTTCCGCCGCTCGGTGCTGCTGGTCGCGGCGCTGTGGGCGGGGTCGGTCCTCGTGCGCATCGTCACCGCGATGGGAATCACCGGCGGCCTGAACGGTGACTTCGAGCTGCTCGCACGCCTGCTGCCGTACTTCCTCGGCGGATCCCTCATCTACCTCATCGTGCAGCGGTGGGGTTTCGTGCCGCTGATCGGCCTCGTGTCGATCCCGATCGCTGCGGTGCTCATGGTGTTCGTGCCCGTCGCCGGCGGACCGCTGGCCGCGCCGTTCCTCGGCTACGCGCTGCTGTATCTGTCGACGATCGTGCGCCAGCCGCAGTGGATAGCCAAAAACGACGTGTCCTACGGCTTTTACATCTACGCCTGGCCGATGCAGCAGCTGGTCTTGATCTTCGGCGGTGCACAGTTCGGCATCGTCGTGTACATCCTCATCACGACGGTCGTGACTGCTCTTCTCGCGACGGCGAGCTGGTTGTTCGTGGAACGACCTGTGATGCGCCTCGCACGCGGCCGCGCAGCGTCTCCGGCTCCTGCTCCGGCCTAGGCGCGGGCTCTCGCGCGCCGGCGCGCTTCACGCCACAGTCGCACCAGCAACAGCCGCGATTGCAGAGCCTGACGGACTCCGCGCGGGCGCTCGCTCGAAGCATTCGAATCGTGGATGCGGCGGCGCACGGTGGGCGCGGCGACATGGACCAGTTCCCCACAGGCGTTGGCGAGCGTGGCGAGCCACAGGTCGTGCGATTCGTCCAGATAGTCAGGGAACGGCAGGGCCGTAGCCAGGAAGTCGCGGCGGATCGCCATCGCGCACCCGAAGTAGGGAGCATCGCCCATCAGAATCTGCCGCTGGTTGTAAGCCGTGCGCGCGCCGTCCTCGGCGCGCAGCAGCCAGTCCCGCCCGGTGAGCGGCGAGCGCAACGGCGAATCGTCGCCAAGTAGGACGAGATTGGATGCTGCGACGGCATGGTCGAGCGTCGCATCCACCAACAATGCGCGACGGCCTGGCACCCAGATATCGTCCTGGTCGCTGAGCATCAGCACATCGCCGGTGGCCAGACCGAGCGCTTCTTCGAAGGTGCGCACGTACCCGCGGTTGTTTCCCCGCGGATGCACGCGCACGCGCGGGTCATCGACCGTTGACAGCAGCGCGACGGTGCTATCTGAGGATGCGTCATCGACGATGACGACTTCGTCCTGCGGTTCCAGCTCCGCGAGGATCGAGTCGAGCTGTTCCTGCAGGTAGGCGGCACCGTTGTAAGTCGCCATACACACGCTGACACGGACATCGCTCATGCGTTCTCCTCTGCGGCGTCAATGGGACGCACGGGGTGCTCGCGCAACGCCGTGCGCAGCACCCACAGCAGGTATCCGCCAACGCACAACTCAGAAATCGCAACGGCCCAGGCGACGGCGGGCACCGAGCCGAGGATCGCGAACAGGATGATCAGCGGGGCTCCGACGACCGCGCCGATCATGGTCGAAACGGCGAGAGCGCGCACCCGGCCGAGGCTCACCAGACTGGCGTAGCCGACCACGGCGGCAGTGGCGATGCCGACGAAAGCAACGCCCAGCGGCAGCGAGACCGACAGCGGCACAGAAATGGTGCCGACCGAGAGCAGCGTCGACGCCCAGGGGCTGAGGAACGCGATCAGCGTGCCGCCGATGATCCCAATACCCATGGCCGCGACGGTCGCGATGCGCATCCGCCGGGGACGCCCGCCATCGTTCGCCGGCACCCAGCTCTGGAAGAACTGTTGGATGGGCAGCAGCGCGATCGATGCATACCGGAACAGCTGGTTGGCCAGCGCAAACATCGGCTGCAACGGCCGCAGGAATATCCACACAGCGAGCATCGGCAGCGTGATGTAGAGACTGGTCACCAGTGTTGCCGAGACGGCATGCCGCTGCGTCGCCAGCAGGGTCTTCAACGGCGTGCGGTCTTCGAAGTCGGCATCCTGCGGCGAGCGATGCACGACGAGCGCGGAGATGCTCACCGCGGCCAGGTAGCCGAGCCCCTGGAAGACCAGGTATACCCAAAGCTCGTGAGTGAACCAGACCCCGACGAGCCCGAGCACACCGCCGATGACGATGGGCACGGTGTCGAAGAGTAGGAGCCGCTTCGGGCGCCCCTCGCCGGTGAAGTACCAGTTCGCACCGAGGTACGGCAGCAGGTAGACGGCAGCGCCGAGGATCGAGATGCCGATATCCCCGTGGGTGAGCGCGATCAGCAGCAGCGCGATCAGGGGGAAAACGCATGCGTACAGGACGGCGCGAGCCTGCAGCGAGCGGCGGAAAAAGGCAGGGCGTCGTTCCTCGGCGATGCTGGCGACGCTCGCCGCGCCCACCGCTCCCCACCCGAAGGCGACGAGAATGCCGCCGAACTGGGCGACGGTCTGGATGAGCACCAGCGTGCCCCACGTGGCCTCTCCGACAGTGTCGGTCAGCAATGGGATCGCGACGATGCCGAGCAGCGTCACGATGATCACCGAGACGGTAAAGCCGCTCAGTCGCCCCGCTACGCCGCGGATGCCGGCCGAGCTCACGCCTGCTCCCCCTCGAGCACAGGAGCCTCAAACACCGGAGCGTTCCAGATGATGGTCGCAGCGATCGGTGCGAGGCCTGCGGGCATCCGCCCCATCCGACCGCGGACGGCCGCAGAGATCGCCGCGCGGTACACCCGCCACAGCGCACGTCGCGGGCGAGCTACCCACAGTGCATTGACGAAATGGATGCCGTCGAGGAGGCTGTCGCGCAGAATCTGCTTCGGGGCAGCGAACAGGTACTCGCGGTTCAGGACGATACGGTTGCGCACCCGGTAGAAGTAGCGGAAAGGCGTGCTGAGTGTGGTCTCCGGCGGGATGCCCGGCAGGCGCACCGGGCGCCCGAACAGCTCACGCCGGTACTGAGTGCCCAGGGCATGCCCCAGACGGATGCCGCTGGCGGCGAGCACCGTGAAACCCGCACGGCGCAGCCGCAGCTCATACTCGGTGTCGACCAGATCGATGAAGAAGTCGGCCCGCAGGTCGCCTACGGCGTCGATGACGGATGCCGGAATCAGCATGCCCGACTGGATGACGTTCGCCGCGGGTGCGTACACCGGCGCGCTCTCGCCGCGCGCCTGGCGAACGGCTGCGAAGAATTCGGGGACGACGACGCCCACGTGCACGCCGTCAGCGCTCGCGGTCGCCGCAACGGCCACCAGCGTGGTGATGAAGCCGGCCGTTGCGACCGAATCCTGATCAAACGTGACAACTTGGCGGGCACCGCGGTCACGGGCAGCGCGAATACCGTCGTTCAGTGCCTGCGCGATACCGACGTTCTCCGACTCACGCACGACGATGACGCCGCGATCTGCCAGACGGACGAGTACATCGTCCGCGTCTGGTCCCGTGCCATCGTCGACGACGACGACACCGTCGACCTGATCGATGACAGAGGCCACCGCACGCTCTGCCGATGCACCCGGCCGATACGTGGAGAAGACCGCCCATACCGGCGCGTGGAGATTCGGTTTCATCGCCCACCTAGACTAGCCTCATTCGCTGATGCGAACCTCAGAACAGGAAGGCGCTCGATGAGTCCCGAACGCCGCCTCGGCGCAATCGTGCTGGCTGCCTACTCCCCCGATCCGGAGCTGTTCAGCGTCCAGCTGCGCTCCCTACAAACGCAGACCGTGCGCGATTGGGAGTGCATCATCTCCGTCGATGGTGAACGGGCGCCGGTGGCAGCACTTGTCGCCGAGCTCACCAACGCTGATGAGCGTTTCCGCGTCATCGGCGATGACTCTCGGCGCGGCTTCTATCTGAACTTCGAGCATGGCCTGCGGGCGGTCGCTGGGGATGCCGCGTGGATAGCGCTCTGCGACCAGGACGATCGCTGGGACGAGGACAAGCTCGAGAGGCTCCTCCCTCACCTCGATGACGTCTCGCTGATCTCGGGACAGGCACGGCTCGTGCAGCACCCGTCCGGCACCGTCACCGGTGTCACCGACCGCCAAGACCATGGCGCTGTGCTCACCATGCTGTCCAACCAATTCACCGGTTCGCTGTGCCTCTTCGATCGCGAGATTCTCGATGATGCGCTGCCGTTCCCCCGGGTGTCGACGCGTGTCGCGACCCACGACCATTGGCTGGCCGTCGTGGCGGGCGCGCACCGCGGAACGCGCATCGTCGACGACGTCGTACAGGATTATGTGCAGCACGATGCGAATGTCTTCGGTGACCCGAGCCGCCTGGAGAAGACCGGCATCGCCGCATCGGTGCGCAACGTCCTGGGCCTCGCCGAACGCTACGAAGGATCGCGATCGCCCCGGGCACTGGCGCGAATGACGTTCTGGACGTATGTCGGCTGGCGCCAGATCATGTTCGACACTCTCCAGGCGCGACGCAGTTCGATCGCCCCCGGCATGGATGCTCTGTTCGGTGCCGGACGACGCTGGGGCGCGCTGAACAGGCTGCTGCAGTCAGCTCAGCGAGACGGCGACGTGCCGCGGAGATTCGTGCTCGAGTATCGGGCGAGCTGGCTCGCCGGTGCGCTCAGCGGTGGACGTCGGGCCGCGGCTCGTATGGCCGCTCAGTCCTCTGACTGACCGCCGCCTGCCTGGTTCTCCCACTGCTGCATCCGACGGGAAAGATCCTCGATCTCGGCACGCTGCAGCGCGGACTCCTCTGCCAGCCGTCGGATCTCGTCCTCAGCGCTGCTGAGTTCCCACGACAGGTGAAATGTCACGCCGAGCAGCAGCAGCAGCGCAGCGGCGAACAGCAGGTTCGAGGGCAGCTGCACGCCGAGTAGTTGGGTGAGCCCCTCCCACATGCCCGGAAAGAGGCCAATCACCAGCACGACCAACGCGATCAGCAGCCACAGCACCGCGTACTTTTCGCGCAGGCGGCGGGTCAGCAGCATCCACAGCACGACGGCGATGATGACGGCGGCGAGGACGATTCCCGCGATGACGATCATGCTGCGCTCACTTTCGGCTCAGAGCGCCGAGCGGGATTTCGCATCACGGCAAGCAGCAGCGCGAAAGCCGAGCGGAACAGATAGACGGCGGCGCCGACCGGGTGCTGGCTGGGGTTGCCATGTGCACGCGGCCGCATCGCAACGGGGACCTGCGCAACGCTGAGGCCCGAATGCACAGCCGCGACAAGCGAGTCGATCGTGTCGCCGAGGTACTCGGCGGGGTAATAGCTGACGTACTGTTCGATCGCCCGACGGTTGGCTGCGCGGAAACCGCTGGTCACGTCTGTGAGTCGTGTCTTGGCGATTCGCGAGACGACACGGGCGAGAACCAGCATCGCCCAGCGGCGCGGGCCCCGCACGGTGTACTCGCCGACTTGAGCGAAGCGCGCACCGATCGAGATGTCTGCCTCGGCAAGACCGGCGAGAACGCGCTCGATATCGGCTGGGTCGTGCTGCCCGTCAGCATCCACCTGAATCGCGCGGGTGTATCCATGCCGTGCCGCATAGGTGAATCCTGTGCGCATGGCACCGCCGACACCGAGGTTGAACGGCAAAGACAGCACGACAGCACCCGCCTCGCGGGCGACGCGAGCGGTTTCGTCGGTGGAGCCGTCATCGATGACGACGACATCGAAGTCTGCTGAGGCCGCACGGATCTCTTTGACGGTGATACCGACGTTGCGGCTCTCGTTCCATGCGGGTACGAGCACGAGGACGCGATCTTGCCCTTGCGTCATTCCTCGGTCCCCTATCAGCTCAGCCGCGCCCACAGGCGATCACCTTATACAGTCTCGCATCGCCCTCGCTGTCGACCAGCTGCACGGCGGGTGAGTCTTGGAGCTCTTGCACACCGGGAAGCGGGTTCTCATCGTCTTCGTGAACCTCATCGGCACCGAAGTCCAGGACATAATCGACGCCGAGAGCATCGATAGCCGCACACACCTCGGGCATGTCGACGGCGTCGGCCAGGTGCTCGTTGATGAGCTCCAGATCGGGTGAGATGTCCATCAGCGCGTGCGGCATCAGCACCTGGCGATCCGCGAGGGCATAGGCGAGGCTCGCACCGGTATAGGCGCTTCCGGCGATGACGGCATCCTGCGGCACGATCTCATCCACCCGCTCCAACAGCGCTGTCTCATCAGCGGTGAGCAGGTAGGAGTCCTCATCGGCGCCGTAGACGTTGTTCGCCCAATCCTCGGCCTGAGGCGTGACCTGGATATGGAAGACGAGGAAGGCGATGACGGATGCTGCGATCGCGAGGGTCAGTCGCTTGGCTGCGGGTACCCGGCGCCGGCGTACGACGGCGGTGACGGCATCCGCTGTGCGCGCGATTCCGAGTGCTGCCAACGGCACCAGCGCAACGGCCAGCAGCGCAGCGAGACGCGGCCAGTTGTTGTACCAGCTGCCGGTGAGGGCATCGCGCAGGTTTCCCCAGGTCAGAGCCTCGGCGGCGACGAACAGCACCGCGCCGATGAACCACATGCCCGCTGCGATCATCACTTCGCCGCTGCGCTCACGCACCACCCAGTAGAGGCCGACCAGAATCGAGATGCCGACGAGCCAGGCGCCAGCCGGGTAGAACAGCGTCACTGTCAGCACCTGCCAGATGGCTTCGCCCATCCCCGACTCGGTCGGCCATTGGCGTGTTGCGAGCGGTGGACGCAAGGCACGCAGCAGCAGCACGCCGGCCGCCACGTAGACGAGCGCCGCGACGATCACCGCTATGCGCCTCGAGCGCGACGTCGATGCGCGCCAGTGCCGCACGCCGAACACGACGAACATCGGCGCACTCAGCGCGAGCCAACCGACGAATCCTCCGGGGTGAGCAAGGGTGAGCCCCGGCAGGGCACCGATCAGCACCAGAGCCCACCAGCCGGCAGGCAGACGCTTAGCGTGGTGTCCGATTCCCAGCAGCGATGCGGTTGCGGCAAGCGTCACCGGAAGAAGCGCGAGTGCGAGCTGGTACGGATACAGCACGCCGAAGTCCATCGGAAGCAGCGGGAAGGCGGGAACGGCGGCCGCGACGATCCCCGCGCCCACCATCACCGAGGGTGCCGAGCCGAGCAGCACGCGTGCCAGCAGTAGAGCGCCGACCGGCCAGACGACGACAGCAACCGAGAACGACATGGCGTTGATCACCAGCGGTATGCTCGCACCGCTCAGCTGCATCACGATCGCCGCCAGCGCGTGCCAGGCAGCCGGATAGAACGGGATTCCGCCACTCGGGCTCGTCATCTGGCCCAACTGCAGAGACGAGGCGATGCCGGTCTCGGTGATGTAGCGGATGGCGTTCAGATGGAAGATGTTGTCAAAAGTCTGCGAGATCGCATCAGGTGTACCGAGCACCCGGAAGATCAGCAGGGCGATGGCAAGGCCGGTCACAGCAAGCACGCCGAGCGTCCACCAGCGATACCGCCTCGGGAACCGCACGACCTCGCGTGAACCCGTCACTCGGCGGACGATGACGATCACCACACCGATCAGAACAGCAACGCCCAATGCGGGCACAACTGACCAGCGCATGCCGATCCAGCCGGCGACCGTGCTGCCGACGCCGGCGACGGTGGTGGAAAATGCCGGGGCCGCGGCAGCGGCCCAGAGGCCCCGCAACCCGATCAGTCGGGCGAGCGTCCAACCCAGAACCGCAAACAGCGCGAGCGCCACAAGCACCGGCCACAGTAATTCGAGCATCTCCACGAAGCGTTTACCTTCCTGCCGTGGCCACTGAACAGAATAGTCCGTGTGCTTGCGCCAGCCTGCGCATCGACTGCGAGCAATATGACACCATGGACACGTGAAAGGCATCATTCTTGCGGGCGGTTCTGGTACCCGGTTGCACCCGATTACGTTGGGTGTCTCGAAGCAGTTGATCCCGGTATACGACAAGCCGATGGTCTATTACCCGTTGTCGACGTTAATGCTTGCGGGCATTCGGGACATTCTGGTGATCACGACGCCGCATGATGCGGAGCATTTCGAGCGTTTGTTGGGCGATGGTTCGCAGTTCGGCATCAATCTGACGTTCGCGCAGCAGCCGTCTCCCGATGGGTTGGCTCAGGCGTTCACGATCGGTGCGGACTTCATCGGCGATGACAGTGTCGCGCTGGTTCTGGGTGACAACCTGCTGTACGGGCCGGGGCTGGGTTCGAAGCTGCAGAGGTTTGAGAACATCGACGGTGGTGCGGTGTTCGCGTACTGGGTCGCGGAGCCCGAAGCGTATGGCGTGGTCGAGTTCGACAGCGCAGGCAAAGCAATCTCTCTCGAGGAGAAGCCTGCTGTGCCCAAGAGCAATTTCGCCGTGCCTGGCCTGTATTTCTATGACAACGATGTTGTGGAGATCGCCCGGAACCTCGCGCCGAGTGCGCGGGGTGAGTATGAGATCACGGACGTGAACCGGGCGTATTTGGAGCGCGACAAGTTGCAGGTCGAGGTTCTTCCGCGCGGCACTGCCTGGTTGGATACCGGGACGTTTGATCAGATGACGGATGCTGCGGACTATGTGCGCACGATGGAGCGCCGCACGGCGTTGAAGATCGGTGTGCCCGAAGAAGTCGCGTGGCGTCAGGGATATCTCACCGATGACGAGTTGCGGGTGCGGGCGGAGAAGCTCGTGAAGAGTGGGTACGGCACGTACCTGTTGGATCTGCTCAAGAGAGGACACGTATGAGCCGTCTGCTTGTGACCGGTGGGGCCGGTTTCATCGGGTCGAACTTCGTTCACCATGTCATCGAGAACACCGATGACCATGTCACTGTGCTGGACGCTTTGACGTATGCGGGCAACCGTGAGTCGCTGGCGGGACTGCCTGCGGATCGGGTCACGTTCGTGCATGGCAGCATCACGGATGCACCGTTGGTGGATGAGCTGTTCGCGACCACGGATGCGGTGGTGCACTACGCCGCCGAGTCCCACAACGACAACTCCTTGGATGATCCGCGCCCGTTTTTGGACACGAACATCATCGGCACGTACACGCTGCTGGAAGCCGCCCGGAAGTATGACACCCGGTTTCATCACATCTCCACGGACGAGGTATATGGCGATCTGGAGCTGGATGACCCGGAGCGGTTCACCGAGACCACCCCGTACAACCCCTCGTCACCGTACTCGTCGACCAAGGCCGGCAGCGACCTGCTGGTGCGGGCGTGGGTGCGCTCGTTCGGGGTGCGCGCGACGCTGTCGAACTGCTCGAACAACTACGGTCCGTACCAGCATGTGGAGAAGTTCATCCCGCGTCAGATCACGAACGTGATCCGCGGCATCCGTCCCAAGCTTTACGGGGCCGGGGAGAACGTGCGCGACTGGATCCACGCCGATGATCACTCCTCTGCCGTGCTCACGATCCTGAACAAGGGTGTGAACGGGGAGACGTATCTCATCGGTGCGGACGGGGAGAAGAACAATAAGGACGTTGTCGAACTGATCCTGACCATCATGGGTCAGCCCGCCGATGCGTACGAGCATGTCACCGACCGGGCAGGTCATGACCTGCGCTACGCGATCGATTCGACCAGACTGCGCACCGAGCTCGGGTGGATGCCCGCGTTCGCCGACTTCGAAGCAGGCCTTGCCGCAACGATCGACTGGTACCGGAACAACGAGTCCTGGTGGGCGCCATCCAAAGACGCCACCGAAGCCTTCTACGCAGGAAAAGGCCAGTGAGCGAGATTTTTGGCAAGCAGCTGCAGCAGATCGAGACCACGATTCCGGGTCTGGTGCTGTTCGACCTGCCCGTGCATGGTGATTCGCGAGGCTGGTTCAAGGAGAACTGGCAGCGCGAGAAGATGACCGCACTGGGGCTGGAGGACTTCGGTCCCGTCCAGAACAACATCTCCTTCAACGACGCGATCGGCACGACCCGTGGCATCCATGCCGAGCCGTGGGACAAATGGGTGTCCGTTGCTACCGGCCGGATCTTCGGCGCGTGGGTGGACCTTCGTGAAGGGCCCACGTTCGGCGCAGTGTTCACTGCCGAGATCGACCCGTCACGAGCGATCTTCGTCCCGCGCGGCGTGGGCAACTCCTATCAGACGCTCGAAGAGAACACGGCGTACGCGTATCTGGTGAACGACCACTGGTCGCCCGATGCCGAATACGCGTTCCTGAACCTCGCCGATGAGACTGCGGCGATCGAGTGGCCGATTCCACTCAGCGAGGTGGAGATCTCCGAGAAGGACAAGGCCCACCCGCGTCTGGCTGAGGTATCTCCGGTCTCTCCGCGAAAGACACTCGTCGTCGGCGCTGGCGGACAGCTCGGCCTCGCGCTGCGCGGGCGTCTCGGCAATGCCGCACACATCGAGTACGTCACCCGTGCTGAGCTCGATGTCACCTCTCCCGATCTCGTCTCCGCACGCCGCTGGCGCGACTACGGCACGATCATCAACGCTGCCGCATACACGGCCGTTGATGCAGCCGAGACAGCAGAAGGCCGTGCGGCCGCGTGGCAGGCGAACGCAGCATCCGTCGCCGCGCTCGCCCGCATCGCCGATGCGAACGGCATCACGCTCGTGCACGTCTCCAGCGACTACGTGTTCGATGGCAGCTTCGACGGCGCCTATACCGAGGATGCGGCGTTCGCGCCGCTGGGCGTATACGGACAGACCAAGGCGGCCGGCGACATTGCGGCTGTCACCGTGGCCCGCCACTACATCGTGCGCACCTCGTGGGTGATCGGCGAGGGCAACAACTTCGTGCGCACCATGGCATCGCTCGCCGAACGCGGCGTCGATCCGAAGGTCGTCAGCGACCAGATCGGCCGGCTCTCATTCACCACCGACATCGCCGCTGCCATCCAGCATCTGCTGGATTCGGGCGCCGCGTACGGCACGTACAACGTCACCAGCAGCGGTGAGCCCCGTTCCTGGGCCGACATCGCGCGCGAGGTCTACCGTGTCACCGGCCACGACCCGGAGCGTGTCAGCGACGTCACCACCGCGGATTATTTTGCGAATGCAACCACGCCGGTCTCGCCACGCCCGCTGAACAGCGTCCTCGATCTGACGAAGATCACCGCGACCGGGTTCCTTCCCCGTGACGGCGCAGAAGCACTGGCGGAGTACCTCGGCTGCTAGGCCGTGTGATAGGTCCACGCATCGTCGTTAGAACGGTGCGTTTCCTTCGCCGTCGTGCCACGGATTCTCGGGTGTAACCGGGCCCTGCACTCGCAGTGCGACATCTTCGAAGGTCACATGCCCGGTCACGCCCGGCGCGCGATCAACGTAGACGTGGCCGATCGGGCTGGTCCACTCCAAAACACCACCTGGGAGCTGTTTAACCTTCCACGGGGTGTGGTGCTTCGTGACATGGTGCCGGCGACACTTGCCCGAGAGGTTGTCGATGTCGGTTGCGCCGCCCAGGGCATGATCAACGGTGTGGTCGTCGTCGGTTTTGCGGGCGGTGATCCGGCATCCGGGAAATCGACATCGTCGATCCCGGGCCCGGAGGTGTCTTCGCATTTCTTCGCTCGGGCGATATCGGTCAACGGCGAGAACAGCCCCGCTGATCGGATCTGTCATCACCCGATCCCATCCGGGTGCGTTTCCGGCGAGAATACGTGCCGTGTCGGGATCGATCGGACCAACACCCTCCAGATGTGCCGGCGGTGCCGTGTCGTTTAGATCGGTGAGCGTGAGCAGAGGAATCGTCACCTCGACAAAGGCTTGAATGGCACCCAAGAGGCTGTCCCCGGCGTCGTGTCCGGTGGGAGTGCCAGTCAGCAGCAGGTCAGCGGCGATATCGGCACGAATCTCTCGGAGCGTCCGGGTGTCCGGTGTGAAGTCTGGATCGCCCGCGTGTTCTTTCGCCGCGCGGTCGTTCTCTTTCTTCTTTGCGAACGCCATCTGCGTGAGACGCTCGAAGATCCCACGGATCACAGCAGTGGAACCAGAGATTCCGAGGTCGCTCTGCCCGTCCTCTAACGTGCGTGTCCAGACGCCGCGCTTCTTACGAGCCTCGGCATGACGATCAGCGAACGATGTTTCACGGAACCGCTCCGAGAGCTGCTTCGCATACGGACGTAGCCGGTTCGGAGATTCCTCGAGCGCTCGAGCAAGTACCGCCTTCTCGTAAGCTGCGCGCTGTGACGCATCTTCAATCGGAGCCCCCGCCTCAGTGATCACTCGGACATGAGCGGCGGAGATTTCTCCCCTACTGAACGCCGCGGCCGTAAGCGGGAAATTATCACGAAGCAGGGCGGCATCGCCCATCTGCGCCTCAATGGTGCGGTCGGAGACCCGTATTGCCGCGCCGATCTCGGCTGCGACGGCACGATGAGCGAGTTCTCGGGACTTCAGATCAGTGATGTCTTCGTCATGATCAGCAATGGTGTCGGCCGTGGCCAGCAACGAGGAACGCAGCGCGTTCATCTGCTGGATCGTGCGCTCAACGGTGATCAGAGTCGACACGACGTCGCCGAGGAGCACCTGCTGCTCCGGGGCCGTCATCGTCGATTCGGTCATAACTTCATTGAACACCGGGCCACGGACATTGCACTTTCGACGATGTGCGAGAAGGCGACTGACTCCATACCAAAGGCTAAACGACTAGCCTTCGGTATGATCGCGTGATGACCACGAATGGGGTCCCGGCTTTCATCGCGAATGCCCCTGTGGAACTTGCTGCCGCGACGCTCGCGCTGGCAGATGATGCAAGCCAGGAGCTGGCACGGTTCGACACCGAAGCGGGCATGATCGCTGCGCCCTTCGCGGCAATCCTGTTGCGTAGTGAGTCCGCATCCAGCTCAGAAGTGGAGAACCTCACCTCCAGTGCCAAGCAGGTGGCCCTCGCCGAGATCGGAGAATCGAGGTCCAGTAACGCACAACTGGTTGTTGCGAATGTTCGTGCCATGAACGCAGCTATCGCCCTGTCAGACAGACTCGATGAGAGCTCGATCCTCGCCATGCAGGATGCGCTGCTGCGGGATACTGCACCAGAGTTCGTCGGCCGGTGGCGGGAACAGCAAGTGTGGATCGGCGGCGGGAACATATCTCCGCATGCCGCGATATTTGTACCACCACATCAGAGTCGGGTTCCTGCTCTGATCGCTGACATGGTCGGCTTCGCACGGCGCACCGATGTGCCCGTGCTCGCGCAGGCGGCGATCGCGCACGCACAGTTCGAGACGATCCATCCCTTTCCTGACGGCAACGGTCGAACCGGGCGCGCACTCCTGCAGGGAATGCTCCGTCATGGCCGGCTAACTCGCAATGTCACTGTGCCGGTCTCCGCGGGGCTGTTGCAGGACACCGACGCGTACTTCGACGCGCTCACCGAGTATCGGGCAGGCCGCCCGGACGTCATCGTGGCGATCGTCGCTGAGGCGGCATTCGCAGCTGTGACAAATGGCCGCGCGCTCGTGAACGATATTCAGACCGCAGAGAAGCACTGGGACAGTCAGGTCATCGCTCGGAGCGACTCTTCGGTGCACCTGGTGAAGAAGTACTTGCTGCGTCAGCCAGTCGTGAACACGAAGACCACGGCAGCCGAACTGGGAATCAGCGAGGTCGCAGCGCAGGGGGCGATCGACCGGCTCGTCGATGCCGGCATCCTCACCAAAATCAGCACGGGCAGGCGGAACCGCATCTGGCAAGCACCTGAGGTTCTCGCCGCACTCGATGCGTTCGGCGCGAGGGCGCGACGCCGGCGCGGCTGAGACGCTACCGGACGCCGTCTACTCAGGCAGCGGTGCCGACGACGATGCGCGGCGTGCCGGCCCACAGGTCGGCATCCGTCGCCGCGCGACCATCGACAAGCAGCTTCACACCGGGCAGGGCCGCTGGCGCAAGCTGCTTGTACTCGGCGTGATCCGTCTGCAGGACCGCGAGATCCACCTCGCCGCCCATCGCATACGGCTCAAGGCCAAGGGCACGCAGTTCGTCGTCGGTGTACAGCGGGTCATGGACAACGACATCCGCACCACGATCCTTCAACGCGGCGACCGTCGGGAAGACGCCGGAGAACGCCGTCTCCTTCACTCCCCCGCGGTATGCAGCGCCCAGTACGACAGCACGCTGTCCGGTGAGATCCCCGAGGATGCCCGCAGCCTGGGCAACCAGACGCTCGGGCATCGACGCGTTCAGCTGGCGGGCAACGCGGACGATGTCAGCATCCGGGTCTGTCGACAGGTAAAGGCGCGGATACACCGGGATGCAGTGACCACCAACGGCGATCCCTGGACGGTGGATGTGGCTGTAGGGCTGGGAGTTGCACGCCTCGATCACCTTGTAGACGTCGATACCGTTGGCCGCGGCGAACAGGCCGAACTGGTTCGCCAGCCCGATGTTGACGTCGCGGTATGTCGTCTCGGCGAGCTTCGCCATCTCGGATGCTTCCGTGGTGCCGAGGTCCCACACGCCGTTGGGCCGGGGAAGGTCGGGCCGCTCGTCGAACTGCAGCACGGCCTCATAGAACTCGCGAGCCAGACGATTGCCCTCATCCGACAGCGCACCGATGAGCTTGGGGTACTTGCGCAGGTCGGCGAAGACACGGCCGGTGAGCACACGCTCCGGCGAGTACGCGAGATGGAAGTCCACGCCCTCGGTGAGGCCGGATCCGGATTCGATCATCGGCTTCCAGCGGTTGCGCGTGGTGCCGACAGGCAGGGTCGTCTCATAGGAGACGAGGGTGCCAGGAGTGAGGTGCTCGGCGAGGGATCGCGTCGCAGCATCCATGTACTTGAAATCGGGCTCCCACGTCTCGTCGTCGACGAAGACGGGGGCAACAAGCACGACAGCATCCGCACCCGGAATCGCTTCGGCGTAGTCGGTGGTGGCTCGCAGACGGCCAGCAGGGATCAGCTCGGCGAGCTTCTCCTGCAGGTGGGCCTCGCCAGGGAACGGCTCGAGACCTGCGTTGATCGTGTCAACGGCCTTCTGATTGACGTCGACGCCGATCACATCATGCCCCGAAGAGGCGAACTGGACGGCGAGGGGAAGCCCGATCTTTCCAAGGGCGACGACAGCAATGCGCATGGGTTCTATTCTAGGCGCGCGATCAGCGATGGGCTGGGCGGGCACCCCGCCGCGCTCGTCACGAAACCGATCAATAGTGCGGCGCAGCCGGGAGTCCGAAGTACTGTTCCAGGGTGTGGAAGCCACCCGCCTTGTAGTCGGTTGCCAAGGCAGCGCCGACATAGCGCAGATGCCACGGTTCACTCATGTATCCGGCGATGTGCTGGTAGCCAGGCTCGTAGCGGACGATGAACCCGAAACGATGCGCGTTGTCGTTGACCCAGCGACTCTGCGGTGTGCCGCCGAACCCATAGATACTTCCGCATCCGTTGCCGCAGGCGACGACATCGATGGCCATGCCGCTCTGATGCTCGCTGAATCCTGGCCGAGCAGTGTCGATCTCGGCCTGAGCTATGCCCTTGCGACGGACAGCACTGTCGAACAGCTGCTGCTGGTACGAGTACGAACGATGTGCGCTGGCATTCCCCATCGCGCCCGCCCCCTCTGCGCTCGCGTGCGCGAAGAGCTGTTCGAGAGCTCCGGCCGCTTCCCGACGCATCCACCCTCCGCCGACGTTACGCACGTTGACAGGACGCATATCGGCCGGTTCATGGGACGACGGAAGCGGACGCTTCTTGTTCACGACCAGCCAGGGGCTGTGGGGATCCGTCGTGCTCAAGCAGCCGTGCTGGTTGCCGACGAGACCGCGGAGTGCACCGACGCCGCCAATCAGGGTTAGCGTCTTGACCGATGGCTGGCTGGTAATTCTGGCTGTCGTTGTTGATACGCAGTACGGGATCGTGAGCACGACGGGTGCTCCGCGCCGCGCCGCCAGCGGGATCGCCGAGATCGCGTCAGGAAAATCAGTGCCGGTGGCGAGAAGCACTTCGTCGATCACACCGAACTCGCCCGCAACCACGGCGCTGGTCTCGTAGCGGTCCGCTCCGCCCAGTCTCGACGGCTTCGCCCCGGTGACGGCAGCTGCTTCCTGTGCCAATGCGCTCGAGAGCGCACCCTGCCCACCGATGACTACGAGCCGTGATGCTCCGAGCTTCCCCAGCGTCTGCTTTGTCGCGGCGTCCAGGCGCGGCAGTGCCGGGTCGATGAGCAACAGCGGTGCGCTCTTCGCCGCGGCGAGAGCGCCGCCCGAAACGGCATCGGCGAACGTGCGTCCGGCCGTGACATAGACAGTGCCCGTGCCGTTCGGGAACCCCTGTTCCACCACCAGTCGCGACGTGTCATAGCGATCGGCTCCGCCGGTTCGTGTCACAGTCGCCGCATAGCTCTTCAGCTGATCGCCGACGCTTCTCGAGATCACACCTGTGCCGCCGACGATGACGATCTCCTTTGGCGACAGCCGACGGAGCTCATCGATCGTCGCGCGCGGCAGCCCGTTGTTGTGCGCAAGCAGCACCGGGGCGTTGCGTACAGTCGCCACGGGACCGGCGCTCAGGCTGTCGGCGAACGATGCCCCTGTGGTGACAAATACCACCTCCACCGCCTTCGGATCGCCGAAGGCCGCCTGTGAGACCGCGGCGGCGGTCTCGTAACGGTCTGAACCGGCGATCCTTGATGCCGCGGTGCCCGCATACGCCGGTGTCGACACCACCGCCGCCGCGCTCGAGATGATCAACGCGCTCAGCACAAACGCCAGGACACGCGCTTTCGACATTTCAGCCTCTCCACGGCGCGGCCTTCTGGTCGCCACAGCCATCCGACACGCTAACAGCATCGGCGTCGTCACAGCGGTCCCCACCAGGCTCAGCCCTGCTCAGTGTCGGCTGGTCAGCCAGGTTGCCGCGGCGAAGCGCAACGGCGCCTCGCGCGCGCCGAACCGAGACACTCGAACAGGGATGAGTGCCGCCGGGGTCATGAACCTCCGCCTCGCGCGGGACGCGCCATCGAGGTCGTCGTCCGCCACAGCGGGATCGAGGATGCCTCGCACAAGTTCCCGGTCGGCGCGCGAGAGAACGTCCAGCGCCGACGAAGCGAACCGCACCAGCTCTCCCCCTGCATCCGCGAGTGCGACCCGATCCCCCGCATTCCAGCTCGCGGCGCGGTAGTGAACAGCCCCAAAAACCGGAAGACGCCAGAGCTTCACGGCGATCGCCTCCCGGCTGCGCTCCGGCAACGCCATCACCCAGTCATCAGAGATAAGCCGTCGCACAGCCTCGAGATCCTCCGCGACCGGCCGCCGGGTGAACGTGACGCGTTCGGCATCATCGTGCACGAAGTACTCGGCTCCGTCGCGAACCCTCGCAATGGATGCACCGGAGAACCAGAGCCGAGTAGAGAAGTCGAGATCTTCGCCACTGGCGAGACCGGGCGTCATCCGTAATCCCCCGAAGCGCTCCCGGGCGACGAGGCCGAGGGGCGCAGTGCGGTACGCGAGTCGATCGCGTATCGGATCCAGAGCACCCGTGCGCCAGGGACGAGTCGGCGGGGTCGGCATCCGCGCACCTCCGGCGTACCGCACAACCGGGATCACCACTTCCGCCGAGTATTCATGAGCTACGCGAAGCCACGTGTCCACGGCACCGGGCGCAAGCTCGTCATCCGAGCCCATGATGGACACGAACGGCGCTTCGGCGAGCTCGAGACCTCGGTTGAACGGCCCCGATGGACTTCGGATCCCGTCATCGAGCGGCACGAGGACCACCCGCGGATCCGCGGCAAAGTCCCCCAGCCGCTCCGCAATGCTCCGCACGGGAGTGTTGTGGCAGACCACGATCACCCGTGCGATTGCGGACGAGCTGAGTACCGATCCCACTGCGCGAGCAATCTCGCGGTTCGGGTCGTGGACCGCGATGACAAGGTCGACCTCGGGTGAAGACAGATGCACCCCTCGACGCTACCAGCGTAGGTCCAGGGCTCCTCCTCTAGAATCAGTGCACGTGAAGGTCATCAGCGTCGTGGGCGCGCGCCCCCAGTTCGTCAAACTTGCTCCGATCGCAAAGGCTGCCGCCGCCGCCGGCGTTGATCATGTGATCGTCCACACCGGTCAGCACTACGATCCGATGCTCTCGGACGTGTTCTTCGAAGACCTCGGCATCCCCGCACCGAATGTGCACCTGGGCGTCGGATCCGGCAGCCACGGCGTGCAGACCGGTGCCATGCTGGGCGCCCTCGACGCCGTCTTCGAGGAGTATTCCCCTGACTGGGTACTCGTCTACGGGGACACGAACTCCACCCTTGCCGCCGCCGTGAGCGCCGCCAAGCTGCACTACCCTCTCGCGCATCTCGAGGCTGGTTTGCGCTCGTTCAACCGCCGCATGCCCGAGGAGCACAACAGGGTGCTCACAGATCATTCGGCCGACCTGTGTCTGGCACCGACCGAGGTCGCGATGGGCCACCTTTCCAACGAGGGGCTCGCTGGGCGCTCAATACTCGTCGGCGACGTCATGACCGACGTGCTGTTCCAGGTGCGCGATACGGTCGCCGAGACCCCCTCTGTGCTCGTGGAGGAACTGGGGCTGGCTCCGGGTGAGTTCTACATCGCAACGATCCACCGCGCGGAGAACACAGACGATCCAGCCCGCCTCACCGAGATCGCGCAGGCCCTCGGCTCTCTGAAGCATCCAGTGATCCTGCTGGCGCACCCGCGCGTGGTCGCGAAGGCTGCCGCGCACGGCATCGAGCTGACCCAGGGGTCGCTAATCGCGCACGCCCCACTCGCTTATCCCGAGCTGATCTCGGCGGTGCTCGCGAGCCGGGGCGTCGTCACCGACTCGGGCGGGTTGCAGAAAGAGGCGTTCCTACTCCGTGTTCCGTGCACGACCGTTCGCCCCGAAACCGAATGGGTGGAGACCATCGACCTCGGCTGGAACGTGCTCGCGAACACGGCTGAGGAGATCGCGACCGCCGTCACTCGTCCAGCGCCGCAGCCGACCAGCGCAGCGCCCTATGGCGATG
The DNA here is from genome assembly GCF_054072595.1 of Microbacterium wangyouchuni. Taxonomy (NCBI): domain Bacteria; kingdom Bacillati; phylum Actinomycetota; class Actinomycetes; order Micrococcales; family Microbacteriaceae; genus Microbacterium; species Microbacterium wangyouchuni. Next base: position 297,765 of record NZ_JBSVRM010000002.1, on the reverse strand, counting down.
GTCACGCAGCCGAGCGCGTCATCGCCGAGTTGCAGAACGCCGTCCGCTGAGCGATCAGCGCACCGCGATCCCATCAATCGCGGTGCGCCAGCCGATCACCTGTCCTTCTGCGGACAGCTCACGGGCGGCCGCACCCGAAGCCGATTTGTACTGCGCCACGTGGGCTGCGTCCAGTCTCTCGATTTCCCGCGTGAGCGCCTCCGTTGTGAAGTCAGAAGCAACGGCACCCAACCCGCGTTCATGCACCACGCGCGCCATCTCTGGTGACGGTCCGATGATCAGTCCGAGCCGCGCCTGGACGTAGTCGAAGAACTTGTTCGGCAGCGCCCACCGGTTATTGAAGTTCACGGGCGGCAGCACATGCACACCCACGTCATAGCCGCTGAGCGTCTCGTTGAGGTCGTCGTAGGGAACGGGCTCATGCACGGTGATCCGCGAGTTCTGGCGCGCCCTGAGCGCATCCAGGTATGCGGGATCGTTCGGGGTCAGATACAGGTCGAGTGTGCAGCCACCCGATGCGGCATCCACGGCGTCGACGATCATCATGATGTTGCGATCGTGAAGCGCGGCACCGCTGTGGACCAGCCGGATCGGCTCGTGTACGGGCTGCGGACTCCGTTCAACGAACGGCGCCGCGTTTGTCACGACAGCAGCCTCGAACCCGAACCTGCGCCGGTACTCCCGCGCGATGCCATGCCCGACTGTCGTGGTGCTCTTCGCGCGGCTCACAAAACTCCGACACATCCAGCGCATGAACGGAGCAACGAACACCCGCCAGCGCAGCAGATCCTCCTTCTGTCGCGGCGAGTACTCGTGTAGGTCGGCATGTACGCCGCCGGATGGTATCGCCAGCGCGAGGCCGACTGCATCGACGTCATCCGCCAGCACCGCATCGAACTCCTGCCCAGCCAACAGATTCTTAGCTGCGACGATGGCTGGGTTCTGCCAGTACGCACGCCGATAGCGACGCAAGGCGACGAGCAGGCGATCGTAACGCCAGATGGCCAGCTCGTCCGGGATCGCAAGATGCTCGACCACGCCCAGTGGCGCCGGTCCGTACCCGCAGGTGGTCACCGCATAATCGTCGGAGAAGAGCCGCACCTGCTTGAGCACCCGCGCGTCCGACGCGATCGGTGAGAACGACAGGATCAGAAGCCGTCGTCGGTTATCCGCATTCGTCATCGGTCTGCCTCCCCCGCCATCAACCGGTCCACGCACTCCGCCCAGATATCGACCTGCGTTTCCGCAGACAGCGCCCTGGCACCCGCATCCGAGCGTTGCTTCCACTCCACAACGGTCTCCACGTCAATGTCGATGAGAACGTCGCGCAGCGCAGGGGCGCTGAAGTCTTCAGCGACTGCGCCGATACCGTTCGCGTTGACGACAGCGGCCATCTCGGCCGAAGGTCCGACGATTACGCCGAGGCGAGCCTGCACATAGTCGAAAATTTTGTTCGGCAGCGCCCACTGATTGTTGAAGTTGACCGGAGGAAGCAGGTGGACGCCGACATCGTAGCCATTCAGCGTCTGCACGAGCTCCTGATACCGCACAGGTTCGCGCACCTCCACCCAAGCCGACTGCGCAGCGCGCCGACGCAGCTCCTCGAGATGTCCGGGATCATTCGGCGTGAGGTAGAGATCCAAGGTGGCGGCGCCGCCGGCGGCATCGACGCCATCAACCAGCGCCATCAGATTGCGATTCTTGAGGCAAGCACCGCTGTGCACGAGCTTGATCGGCGTGTCGACCTGTTGCGGAACGAGTGCAGCGTAGGGCGCGGCGTTAGTCACGATCACAGGTTCGAAGCCAAACTCCCGAGCGTACTCACGAGCGAGCCCTGTGCTGACAGTCGACCAGGACGACGCCTTGGCGACATAGCGTCGGCACAGCCAGTCATAATACGGCTTGATCCGCTTCAGCCAGACCGGTATCTCCTCATGCAAACGAGGTGAGTACTCGTGGAGATCGGCGTGCACGCCCAAACGCGGACGAACCCTCAGGGCGACCGGAACGGCCTCGACGTCGTTGGCGATGACCACATCGACGTCCAATCCCGCAAGTGCAGAACGCGCCCACCGCACGGCGGACAGTCGCCAATACGCTCGCGAGTACCAGCGAAGGGTGATCAGCCTGCCGTTGAGATCGTTTATCCGCTCCTCATCCGGGATTCGTATATGGCGGGCCACCCCATCGGGAGTCGCGCCGTACCCGCAGGTGATCACCTCATAGCGGTCCGCGAACTCGGCGACTTGCTTGAGTACCCGTGCATCGCCCGCGATCGGTGAGAACGAGAGGATCAGCAAGCGCTGGCGGGCAGGCGTATTTTCAGTCACGGGTGAGTCCGTTTCGGTGAGTGGGCGTCCGGATTTCGCAAGACGTACTCACGGCCAACTCCGGTAGCGCAGGAAGCGGCGGAAAGAGCTCTCACGATCCACAACGGCGAATGGGTTGCGCGGGATCAACCGGGCAATGCGACCGGCGGAGGTGTGCGCCGTCGCCGCTGCGAGGGCCGCTGCGGAATTGAGCGGCGTTGTCGCCAGCCCGTCGAGGACATCTCGGTCCGCACGAGAGAATGGACGCGACGAACGCGGCGCGATTCTCAGTGCGGTGCGCACGACCTCCGCATATGCATGGAGGTCGTCCGTCGTGAGTGTGTTGCTGGCTGCCCGTCGCAGCACGGGACCGAGCACATGGATACGCAGCACTTTGATCATCAGACTCCTGCGTACCGACGCGGAAGCCGTGGTGAGCCATTCCCTGGTCAAGAGCAACCGCAACGCCGTAAGCTCCACGCGGGCGCCACGCGGCGCCGCGGTGACGCGTGTCTCGGCATCCGCTCCAATCACGTATGCCGGGTCGGAAGGATGGAAATCAATGCGCGCACCCGAGTACCAAAGCTTCGCGGAGAACTCGATATCCTCGCCCGCCGGCACATCCGCAGTGAGTTCGAGATCAAGTTCGTCGAGGATGCCGCGCCGCAGGTACGCAAGCGGCGCTGTGCGGTATGCGAGTCGATCTCGAACCCCATCGAGCGAGCGGACGTGTCCTCGTCGGGTGAGCGGATTTCGGAGTATCTCGCCTGACTGGTGCTGGAGCGGGAGCACGAGCGCATCAGGAGCATCAGCGCCAAGGTGGGCGACCGCGGTCGCGACCGCTCCCGGCTGGACGAAGTCGTCGGATCCCATGATCGTGACATAGTCCGCTGTCGCTGCGCGAAGACCGCGCGTGAACGGTCCGGTTGGCGACCGTACACCGTCGGAGAATTCGATCCATTCGACCGGAGACGCCGCGAACATGGCTCGTGCGTCGGCGAATGCCGAAATGGACAGGCCATGGCAGACGACGATGACGCGAACACCGTCGACGCCGTCGTGCAGTACGGATTGCACGGCACGAATAAGCGGTCTGGACGGATCGTGTACGGCGATCACGACGTCCACCGTTGGCACGCTGGGCATGAAGTGAATTCTCCCAGGCCCATGCCTCGCGTCCAAACCGCCGCTGGGAGAACTGTCGCGCGCGGTTGTTCTGCCGGATGCCACTCAGCCGACCCCGAGGAAGCCGCTGAGCGCCGCTGCTGAGCGTCGGCCGTCATGCACGGCGCGCACGTATGCGGGCCCGAGTTCGGCACTGCGTCGTGCGTTGTCAGGATCAGCGATGAGATCGCGCACCACCTGCTCGATATCGGCGCCCGTCGACTGCACGATCGGAAGCTCCAGCCCGGTGCGCGCAAGCACCGAACGGCGAACGGCGCGATCGACATGACCCACGACAACACGGCCGGCCGCCATCGCCTCGCAGGCGGCGACGCCGTAGTCACCGATTCGGAACTGATCGAGCACGATGTCAGCACGCCGGTAGATGCCCGGCATCTCCGCGGCCGGGATACCAGTGACTCGAAGGTACTCGATGACACCCTCCGCCTCGAGTCGGCTCAGCGCTGGATCGACGAGGTCAGAACCTTTGATGCGCCCACTGCTCGGCGCGTGCGCTACCACAGGGAGCCCCTGCTGAAGCGGGGCCGCGCCCCCGGACCACGCATCCGGGGTGACGACCACGGGCAGCCAGTGCGCGGTCGGCAAATCTTCGAGCAGACCGAGTGTCGAGACGAAGACGGGCAGATCAAGGCGCTCGAGCAGCGCGATATTCTCGGTTGCTTGCTTCTCGAAGATCGGCACCTGGTCCCACTCCGAGTCGGCGAACGGCGAATCGGAGTGCGCCGCTGCATGGCGGCTCGGCAATCGCACCTCGCTGCCGTGCGCGATCATCGCGACCTTGATGCCACGATCGATGAGCTCGCGCACCTGTGATTCGACGGTCTGATCGTAGACCCGGCCGAACAGATTGCGCCCGGCCTCGACGAGAACATGGCTGAAACCACTCGACACCGCGTCATGTTGACGGCGCTGCCAGCTCCGCGAGAGCACGTAGGCGGGTGCGGGAACTGTCTGGTCGACCGGGAATCCGAACTCGGTCCCTATTCGGTAGGCCATGCTCACTGCCCCGACGCCCGACAGACGTTCAGCTGCGCGCGCCCACTGCCATCCCTGCCCCGCGAAGTTGACCGGACCGATGAACAGTCGTACGGACGTGTTTGGCGGGTGCGCGATCGGAGTCTCACCGGGGTCGTATCGCAGCTTTCTCGGCAGGACTCGGACAAGCAGACCCTCCGGCACGAACCGGGTTGCTCGCCCGGCAACCGCCGCGAGTCCGGAGGGCAACATACCCGCGCCCTACTTGACCAGGCCGGCCAACGCCGCCTGTGTCGCGAAATCGGGGACCTCGGCGACAACCTGGTCGAACGTGCCGCGCGCGACGATCGTGCCCTCGCGCATGAAGACGACCTGATCACTGTCGCGAATAGTCGAGAGCCGGTGAGCAACAGAGACGATCGTCACCTGTCCGCGCAGGTTGCGGATAGCGAAGGCGACGTCGGACTCGGTCTTGGTGTCGAGGGCGCTGGTAGCCTCGTCCATCACGAGCACGAGCGGATCACCGTACAAAGCGCGTGCGATGCCGAGCCGTTGCCGTTGTCCGCCTGAGAGCGCCATGCCGCGGTCTCCGATGCGCGAATCGATGCCGCCAGGGCGCTGTGAGATCGTGTCCCACAGTTGCGCACGCTCGAGGGCTTCGCGCACCTTTTCACGGTCGACATCGTCGGCCCAGGTAAGCGCCACGTTCTGTGCCACAGTGCCGTCGAACAAGGACACATCCTGTGGGACATAGCCGACCCGCGAGCGCCAGTCCATGAGGACCTCCTCGAGGTCTACGCCGTCTAGACGAATGCTGCCCTCGGAGGGAACCAGCAGCCCGAGGATGAGATCGACCAGCGTCGTCTTCCCGGCGCCTGACGAACCCGCGATCCCGAGCGTCGTTCCCATGGGAAGTACGAGATCGATCTTCTCGAGCGCCGGGTTCTCACGCTGCGGGTAAGTAAAGCGCACGTCTTGGAGCACGAGTTCACGCGGCTCCCCTTCGATGGGGCGCCTGCCGACGGTGTCTGCGTAGTGGACGTACTCAACGGATTTCTCGATGTCGCGAATCACATCGTTCACAATCGGAACGTTGGCGTGCGTCTGGGTCATCACGGATTGGAAGCCAGTGAGCGACGGCACGAGCCGGTAGCCGGCGACTCCGAAGAGCGCCACAGACGAGAATGCGGCTGCCATGTTGCCACCGCTGGTGAGGTACGCGGCACCGCCGACCAGCAGGAAGCCTCCGACGAGCGCGGCGTCGAATACGAACTTGGGCAGCTGCCCGAGAAAGCTGAGGTTGGAGCGAGCGCGTGTCGTGTGGATGCGGTTGTCATGCACGGCCGCCGCCACGGTCGGTGCGCTGTTTCGAAGGGTGATCTCCTTGAGCGCGTTGACCATGTCAGTCATGAGCCCCGCAACCTTGAACGAGTAGGTGCGGTTGACCCGCCCCGCCTCGATTGATTTGCGTGCAACGAGGAAATACAGGATGCACGCGATGAGACCGAGATAAACGAGCGTGATTGCGGCGGTCACTGGCTGCGCGATGACGAGCACGGCCACCACAGCGATAAGCGTTGTGATCATGGTGGGAAGTGAGAGCACTGGCAACATGAATCCGCCAACGACGCTCGCGATGCCGACATCGGCGAGCCTGATCAGCTGCGACGTATTACGGCGCAGCCGCTCGGTCCAGGGCGCCTTGATGTAGGCGGCGAACAACCGATCGCCGATCTCGAGCTCGTACGACGCGAACCGCCGAGTGGCCACCCACTGAAGCCAAACAGCGATGACGGATTTGAGGATGATGAGCCCGCACACCACGAGCAGCACCCAGATGAAGGCGCTGGGGTCGATGGTGCCGATCACCGGAAGCTGGATCGGCTGGTTGCTCACCATTCCGGAGAGCGAGACCGCGAGGAGCATGAGAGCAGCGATGTCAAGCCCCGCGAGTGCGCTGGAGAACACCACATAGATCCACAGGAACGCACGTGCCTTAGCGGGCAGCAGCGGAAGGATCCGCCGGAATGTCTGCAGGTTTGCCTTCACTGTCGCTTCTTTCTCATGGATGATCGCAATGCACAGCGGCATCTACTGCCCTGGCGTAGACGGCACGGCACCGGGTCAGCGTGCGATCAAAATCCAATCCTCGCATAGCCCCGCCCAGGACTGGCTGAAGATGCTTGCCGGCGGTCATCCGAGCAGGAATCCGCGAAGAGTCTCGGCAGACACACGACCGTCGTGCACCTTTCGGGCGAAGTCAGCGCCAGCGGCAGCGACCGACCGGTAGTACTCACGGCGTTCGAGCATGTCGAGCACCACGGACTCCAAAGTCTTCGGCGTTGCCTGAACGACGGGCAACTCGACCCCGTGACGATCCACGACATGCTCGCGCACCTGGTCGTGCACGTGGCCGATGACCACTCGGCCCGATGCCATCGCCTCGACGGCAGCCACCGAATAGGTTCCGATGCGGAACTGCTCCAGAACGATATCGGCGTCTCCAATCAGAGCCGGCATATCGCTGGAGGCTACCCCCGTGAACTCTCGATATTCGATAAGACCGCGGTCAGCGAGCGAGCGCATCAGGGGTCGGATCAGGTCAGTCCCCTTGACAACAGCCCTGCTCGGAGCGTGCACCACCACTGGTACCTCGCGTTCGAGTGGCACGGTGTCGCTGCGCCAACGCTCCGTGTCGACTGCCAGAGGCAGCACCGTTGCCGTTGGCCAGTCGCCGAGCAGGTCCGGCGTAGATACGAATACCGGGACGCCCAGACGTCTCAGCACCTCATGCTTCTGCTCGGCGCGCTCCTGCAGCTTCGGCGTCGAAGCCCAGACCCCGTCGTGGAAGGGCGACCACTCATCGATAGCCGCATGCCGGTCGGGCAGGCGGATGTCACTTCCGTGGGCCACCACCGCGACGCTGACCCCGGCATCGTGCAGCGCTGCGACTTCGCGCTCGACGTCACCGTCGAACCTCGATGTGAACAACGGCCATACCGACTCCATCATCACGTGCGTGAATGATCGCGAAACGGCGCGGAAGTGCGCGCGCTGCCAGGCTTCCGACCGAACGAATACTGTCGTCGGCACTTCGTAGTCAACATCGAATCCGAAGCCGGTCTCCGAACGATGCTGCATGTCGACGGCACCAACGCCGGGTAGCCGCTCCGCGGCGCGAGCCCACGCGTACCCTTGGCCCGCCGAGTTCACTGGAGCCACGTACAAGCGCACCGGTGTCTCCGGGGCAACCGGAGGCTTTGGTCGATCGCCAGGAGCGAAGCCATACTTCCGCGGATTCACACGCAGCTGGATGCCTTCAGGCAGAGCGCCAAGAGCACGCCAAGCCGCCCGGCGAAGCGCACTCGGCTCCGCACTCACGATGTCCTCACGTTTCGCGTGTCCGCTGACAAGACCCGCCGGTGAAGTGCGACAAGCCGAGCGGATTCTTGCTGCCAAGTGAGGTCGCGAGCAGCATCAAGCGCTGCCGCGCGATGCCGGTCGGCCGAGGTCGCCACGTCCAGGAGCGCGGCAGCGAGCGCTTCCGGGGATGCATCCGGAGCGATGACGCCACCGAGGTCGTATTCGTTCACCAGCGCCGCGGCATCGCGGGTGTTTGAGACGAGTATCGGTATCCCTGCATGAATCGACTCGAACAGTTTGTTCGGCAGCGAATACTCGTACGACAACACGGTCGGCTGAGTCAGTGCTATCGATACATCGGCGTCGGCGAGAGCCTGAGAAACCTCGGATTGCGCAACGGCTCCGACGAAGTGGACTCGCCCGTGCCCTCCCGCCCGATCCACGAGGCTGCGCAGTCCTGCTACGTAGACCTCGGAGCCTTCACCGAGCAGCACAAAGTGGACGTCGTCGGGTAGACACTGGATGGCCTCGATCACACGCTCGATACCACGGTTGAACGTAATACCACCGCAGTACACGATGACGCGAACGTCGTGCGCCAGTCCTGCAAGCTCATGCAGGCGCCCACCTGACCGTTCGATTTTCCGGTCACCGAGCGGAGGAATGTTGCGCACGAGAATCGGGCGCTCACGCAGCGAATAACGTTGCTGCAGCCATTCGGCGATGCTCGGTGAGACGGTGATCACCCCGGCCGCTCGACGCGCACCGCGCCGTTCCATCGGGCCTTCGAGCCGTTTCGCCAACGGTCGATCGGCGCTCACGTTACGATGCGTCCACAACTCGTGCGAGTCATAGACGAACGGAATCTGGAGCGAGCGTGCCGCGCGGGTGGCGATGGGGAGTGTGTTCGCGTCGTGTACATGCACGAGGTCAGGTTTCCAGGCACGCACAGCGCGGCCCGCGCTGTGCCAGAAGGAGAACTGGCGCACGGTGCGATCGGCGCGGAGCCACTGCTTGACGGCCCATCCCTTGATGCCCCTCGGCGTCGCCGGCAACGCAGCAGCGGCACCTTCGGGAGCCGAGACGGGCGATACCGGAACGGGCGATACCGATGCGAAAGCACCAGATGGCTCCGATGCGTCGCCGATCGGGGCCGACCGGCGGAGTACTCGCCGCGCGACTCGGCCAGCATCGACCAGCATGTGGCCTATCGATCGAATCGGTACACGTTCGATCTCGAAGCCGTCTTCGTGGCCCGTCACACCGGTCGGGTACCGGCTCACCCGAGCACCACCGAATGCGAACACGCGCACCCGCGCCCCGGCATCCGCGGACGCCTTCGCAATCCTCATGACGCGGGCATCGCGGTGGACGTCGTTGTAGACGACGAAGGCAACCCGGGGCGCTAAGCCGTCGCGAGGCTCGTAGCGCGCCGCAGTCGTCGTCGGCTCGGAGTCAGAGCGCAACCGCATCTCCGGTACGCGCGGATTCGAGTGCGCCTTCGACGACAGCGAGCGTACGCTGGCCCTGCGCCATCGTGACGATATCGGTGTCTTTGCCGAGCACCGCATCACGGAACGCCTCGTGTTCGACCCGCAGCGGCTCGCGCTTGGCGAACGCGTACCGGGTGACGTCCCCTTCAGAGACACCACGGAAACTGGAAACGGACTCCCACTCCAGTGGGATCGTTCCGTTGGCGTAGAAGGTGAGATCCCCGGTGGAGGTGTCGGCGACGAACGCGCCCTTCTCCCCCGTGACGACGGTGAGTCGTTCCTTCATAGGGCTGAGCCAGTTGACGATGTTGTTTACGATGACACCGGATGCCGTGCGCCCGGTGATCGTGATCATGTCTTCGTGCTCGCGCCCGCTCTTGAACGCGGTCTGCGCGAAGATGCGCTCGTAGTCGCTCTGCACGACCCAGGCTGTGAGATCGACATCGTGCGACGCCAGGTCTTTGGCGACTCCGACGTCGGCAATGCGCGACGGGAACGGCCCCTGCCGACGCGTCGCTACCTGGTAAACCGCTCCGAGCTCCCCCGCCTCGATCCGGCGGCGCAGCTCCTGCAGTGCAGGGTTGAAGCGCTCGATGTGCCCGACGGCACCGACGAGGCCTGCCGCGGCGAAGGCGTCGACCATGCGCTGGCCGGCCTCGAGCGTATGGGCGATCGGCTTCTCCACGAGCGTGTGCACACCGGCAGCAGCGAGTTTCAACGCTGCATCCTCGTGGAAACGCGTCGGGACAGCCACCACGGCGATGTCAATACCGGCAGCGATCAGCGCTTCGATATCGGGCAGCACCTCCAGGTCACCGGCGACCCCGTGCGGGTCGCCGCCCGGGTCGGCGATCGCGACGAGGTCGATGCCATCAACCTCGCGCAGCACCCGAGCGTGGTGACGTCCCATCATCCCGACGCCGAGGAGACCTGCGCGCAGAGCCATCAGGCGCCCGCCTTCGCCACGGTGTTGACGGCAGCGACAATGCGCTCCAGATCGGACTGGCTGAGCGACGGATGCACCGGCAACGACGCGACCTGTCGAGCGGCCCGCTCCGTCTCGGGCAGCTCCAGGCCCGGCGCATACGGTGCCAGTGACGGTAGGCGGTGGTTGGGAATCGGGTAGTAGACACCGGCGCCGACGTTGTGCTCGCTCTTGAGCGCAGCGACGAAACCGTCGCGGTCTTCGGGGACACGGATCGTGTACTGGTGATAAACGTGCACGGCGCCGTCGACAACCCGCGGCACGACAACGCCCTGCAGGTTCGCGTCGAGGAAGGCTGCGTTCTGCTGGCGGGTCTTCGTCCACGCATTGACCTTGGTCAGTTGCACACGCCCGATTGCCGCGTGAATGTCCGTCATCCGCGCGTTGAACCCGATGATCTCGTTCTCGTACTGACGCTCCATGCCCTGGTTTCGCAGTAGACGGGCACGACGGGCGATCTCTTCATTAGCAGCGGTGATCATGCCGCCCTCACCGCTGGTCATGTTCTTCGTCGGGTACAGACTGAACATTGCGAACTTCCCGAATGAGCCCACTGGACGCCCGTCCAACGATGCGCCATGAGCTTGAGCTGCATCCTCATACAGATCAACGCCACGAGCAGCCGCGAGAACTTCCAGCTCACGCATCCGCGCCGGGTGACCATACAAATGCACCGGCATGATCCCCCGAGTCTTCGGCGTAATGGCCGCAGCCACAGCTTCAGGGTCGAGGGAGAACGTCTCCGGTTCAATGTCGACGAACACGGGGGTGGCGCCGGTCAGCGCTACCGAGTTCCCCGTCGCCGCGAACGTGAACGAGGGAACAATGACCTCATCGCCGGCGCCGACGCCAGCGGCCAGCAGACCGAGGTGCAGCCCGGCTGTGCCGGAGTTCACGGCGACCGATACCCGCCCGGGTACGAAGTGTTCCGAGAACTCCTGCTCGAAGGCCGCGACCTCGGGGCCCTGCGCGACCATGCCGCTGCGCATGACGCGGTCGACAGCCGCACGCTCGTCGTCGCCGATGATCGGCTTCGCCGGGGGAATGAACTCGCTCACAGGATCTCCTTGATCAAAATTCCGTCAGTCTCGATGTAGCGTGCGCCGCTGGTCGGGCACACCCACACCCCGTCTGCGTCACCGGCGGTCAATGGCACACCGGCTTCACTCACCCAACCGATGCGCCGCGCCGGAACACCGGCGACAAGAGCGAACGCTGGGACATCTTTCACCACGACCGCGCCCGCGGCGACTGTGGCCCACTCGCCGATCGTAACCGGGGCGACGCATGTCGCACGCGCACCGATCGCGGCGCCGCGGTTGATCGTCACGCCGACCGGCTCCCAGTCGTGCGCGCTCTTCTGCGAACCGTCAGCGTTGATGGCCCGCGGGTAGGTGTCGTTGGTCAGCACCACGGCCGGCCCGATGAAAACGCCGTCGCCCAGCTTCGCCGGTTCGTACACGAGCGCGTAGTTCTGAACCTTGCAGTTATCGCCCATGACCACACCGGTGCCGACGTACGCGCCGCGACCGATAATGCAGTTCTTGCCCAGCTGTGCCTGCTCGCGAACCTGCGCAAGGTGCCAGATCGAGGATCCGTCGCCAATCGATGCGTCAGGCGAGACGTCAGCGGATTCGACGATCCGCACGCGGGAAGAGTTGGTCACAGGGCGCTCCTTGTGCCGACACCGCACATCGCGGATGTTCGACGGTCACCCAGTCTATCGCTGGGTCTCTGAATCACCGCTCAGTCGGTGCGGGCTGTCGCGATCAGGGCGCTTCGCACACCGTCAGCGGCTCTCTCGCCCGCTGCTGCCAGCGAATAGTGCTGCGTGATCCATTCAGAACGCGCGTGGCGACGCTGATCGGTTCGGCCATTCTGCGCTTGCTGGTGCAGACGCGTCATCGCTGCAGCCACCTCTTGCGCTTCAAACCCAACGGCTTCGCCCAGGTCGCCGTCTCGCACGACCTGTCCGCCTGTCTCCGCCCCGGCGAAGAGCACGGGAGTTCCGCACGCTCCGGCGGCATACGTCTTGGTTGGCCGGGCGAAGTCGTAACCGATACCGGGAACGATGCTCACCAGCGCCCCGTCCGCACCGCGAATCCAGCTCGCGGACTCGGCTGGGCTGACAACGCCACCGAAGTGCACGCGCCCCGGAGCAATCTGTGCTGCCAACTCCCGCAGCTGTGCTTCAGCCGCCCCCTGGCCGAAGAAGCGGATGTCGACATCGAATTCGAGGTTCGCGAGCGCGCGAATGAAGATGTCAGGCTGCTGCCATTCCGACATCGTGCCCGTGTACACGAAGTACGGCCGCTCGGTTCGCTGCGGTTCGACAGCGGCGTTGAAGACCCGGGTGTCGATCCCATTGCCGACCTCAAGGATCCGAGACGGATCTGCGCCCAGCGCTGTCAGTCGCTCGGTCACCTCGGCGGACACCGACAGGATGCTCCGCGCGCCGCGCAGGACCCGCGTCTCCAGCCATCGCATCACGGCGATCACCGGCTTCGCGGCGCCCATCGCGATCACCCCATCGGTCCAGACATCTCCCGGGTAGTACACCAGCGGCTTGCGCTTGAACCAGCTTGCCACGAGACAGATCAGGCCTGTCGTGGGCGGCGCTTCGGCGACGATGACGTCAGCGCGGGTGGCCAGCACGCGGAAGAAGGCAGGAATGTCGAACGACATGTACTGCACGTAGCCACGGATCGCCCCCGTGCGATCACGCAGCACCGGAGCTCTGCGCACTGTCACCGGCGAGTCGTGGAGCATGCCTGAGTCAGCGATCCCGGTCGGCGGCCGGCTGGTTAACACGGTCACATCGTGATCCGAACACAGTGAGTCGGCGAGTGCGTGCATCCGGAAGCTCGCCGCCGTCACTTCCGGCAGGTAGAGCCGGGTCGTGATCGCCACTGTCGGGCGTCGTTCGCGCATGAGTCTCCAGATCTGATCGGTCGGGCTTCCGAGCAAGCATGAGGCCGACACCTGACACAATGGTTTCATGTCTTTGCGCTACCCGGCATCCTCCGCCCCGGATCCGAATGCTTGGGTCGTCATCCCGTTGTACAACGAGGCTTCTGTCGTCGGCGGTGTCATCGAGAATCTGCTCGAGCACTTCGTTCATGTCGTCTGCGTCGATGACGGTTCGACTGACGGCTCGGCCGAGGTCGCTCGGCGTGCCGGAGCGGCGGTCGTACAGCATCCGGTCAATCTCGGCCAGGGGGCCTCGCTGCAGACCGGAATCACCTACGCGCTCTCGCATCCGTCTTGCGAATACATCGTGACTTTCGACGCAGACGGCCAGCACCGCATCGAGGATGCCCTCGCGATGGTCGCGCTCGCCCGTGATGAGGACCTCGCCATCATCTTCGGGTCACGCTTCCTCGACGACCGCACCGATCCAGGACTCGTCAAGCGAATCGTGCTGAAGACCGCAGTCTGGGTGTCGAATATGACGACCAGCCTGAAGCTCACCGATGCACACAACGGACTGCGGGTCATGCGAAGCGATGCAGCGGGGCTCATCGAGTTGAAGCAGGATCGAATGGCACACGCGACTGAGATCGTGCTGGAGTTGGGGCGCACGAAGCTCCCCTGGCGCGAATATCCGGTCGAACTGCTCTACACCGACTATTCCAAAGCCAAGGGGCAGAGCGTGCTCAATGCCGTCAACATCCTCGTCGACCTGGTGGTGAAGTGATCATGTGGATCCAGATTCTGCTCATCGCGGCGATTATCGTGCTCGCCGTGTTCATGATGCGTCGCACCGGCGCAGACAGCCATCTTGCAATCCGGCGACTGTTGATGGGATTCTTCGTCCTCGGCGCAGTGCTGTCAGTACTGTTCCCGCAGTGGATCACCTGGCTCGCACAGCTGATCGGCGTCGGACGAGGCACGGACCTCGTGCTCTACAGTCTTGTCATCGTCTTTCTCGCGTTCGTCTACACGCAGTTCCGCCGCAATGCCGTGCTGCAGCGCCAGCTCACCCTGCTGGCGCGCAAGATCGCGCTGCTCGAGGCCGAAGCCGACGAGCGCAACAGCATGAAAGGTCAGTGACTGCATGCGGTGATGCGCCATAGCGACGCATCACCGACCTCGGTGATGAGTTCGAAGCCTTCCTGGCCTGCAAAACCAGTCATGCCCGGCACCTCGTAGCGACCCGCATAGGTCTCGCCGAGGCCGAAATCAAGAACGTACTCCGGGTTCGAGTACGCCGCCAGTGCCTCGCAGATCGCGGGGTCTGCGGCAACGTCACGCAGGCCTGTGGCGATTTGCTGCCACTGAGCCGTCATCGGCGGTGACCACGTACGCGGGAAGACGTCGACCCCGCTGAGGAAGTATCCGAAGGCAAGTCCCGTACTCGGGTTCCCGATCACCGTGGCATCATCATCGACGAACCGGTCAAGTGACTCCAGCAGCTTGCGTTCGTCGAAGCTGAGATAGCTCGTTGCGGATTCTCGGTAGAGCGACTCTTCCTCGAACTTGTTCATGATCACATCGGGCATCCCGACGGGACGGACCGCAACGACGACGACAGTGGCCAGGGAGAGGATCGCCAAGCTCGCAGCAATGATTGCCGTAGCCGAAGATTTCTTGTTGCGCACACGTCCGATGACTGCGCGCACGATCGCATCGAAGCCGACGGCTGCCAGCGGTATCACCGCGATGGGCGCGAGCGCCGCGATGCGGTACGGGTCGGCATACCAGGGCCCCAGAAGCCCATCCCGCACAATGGCGATTCCGAAAGTTGCTGCGAGCACGTAGAGCGCGGATAGTGCCAGCCATGCAGCAACCAGCCATCGCTGGCGTGCGCGGAGCGCCACTACCACCAGCCCGATGAGCATCAACACGCTGATCCCCCAGGCGGCAGGGATGCGCAACTGACTGTTGAAGACGATGTCGAACCAGACCTCGAATTTGCCCCGGAAAGGTGGCCAGTGCGATCCTCCTGTGCTCCGTGAGAAGGCGACCCAGACAGCGGCAAGTATCAGCCATCCTGCGATCACGGCGATCCAGCGCACAAGCATGGACCGGTTCGTTTGCGCCAACATCCACCAGCTGAACCAGATCATGCTGATCAGCCCGAAAACGAGCACTGACGAGGTCTGCGCGAACACCAGCGCGCACAGTGCGATCGCGATGAAGATGCCTGCCTGCGCGATCGAGCCAGCGGGTCTGGCTGCGCGCGACCACGATGGCAACGACACGACGACAGCGACGGATGCTGGAATGAGCGCCACTGAAAGAGCGTTGGGGTAGAGCACGCCCCATTGGACGAGCAGCAGCGGGAACAGCTGCATCGCGCTGGAGAGAACCGCAGCGTAAGCAGCGACAGTCGTAGATCCGCTGACAGTTCGGGCGAGCCACGCCATGCCCAGAGGCCACACCACAGCCGCGATCACAATAGTCACAGCGTTGACGACCACCGGGATGCCGGCGCCGGTGACGAGCGCCACCTGTGAGGCCAGCGCATGCCACGCGGCCGGATAGAAGCCCGAGGCGCCAATGAAGGCATTCAGATCAAACGCCGACGCGGAACCGGTTTCTTGGACGTACCGCAGCGCGTTCAGGTGGAACACGGCGTCGTTGGTCTGTGAGATCGCGGCCGGGTCAGAGATGTAGAACGCGATGCGGCTGAAGCTGATCAGCATGCCGATCGCCAGCCCTGTCGGAAGCATCCAGGCATGCGGTGTAGATGCCTGCGTCTGCTGACCGCGAAGCGGAAGCAGCCTTCCTACGAACCAGGCGATGGCTGTGATGAGCACGATGACGATCGCAAAACTCCACGCCGACCAGGCGATGCCCAAGAGGCTGAGCGCGATAGCCGCAAGAGAGGCGACTGCGGTCGTCATCACCGGGGCGAACGCCACCAGCGCGAGGCCCCGCATTCCCGCCGCCGCCAATGACAGCATGCCAGGCAGAAAAACGACGAGGACCGCCACCAGAATTACGGGGGCGGCGCCGAGCCACTCGAGGATCATTTGTCCACCAGTTTGATGGCGCCTTCAATCTCGCCGTCGTAGATGACCTCGCCCTTATTGATCACCACGCCTCGACCGCACAGGTCGCGCACCATCTCCATGTCGTGACTGACGACCACCAGAGTCTTGCCTCGATCGATGAGCTCTTCGAACTTCAGGCGGCATTTCTCGCGGAAGGGTGCATCGCCAACGGAGAGGATCTCATCCACGAGCAGCACATCGAGCTCGACATGGATCGCGACCGAGAAGGCCAGGCGCATGAACATACCCGAGGAGTAGTGCTTGACCTCCTGATCGATGAACTGCTCGATCTCGCTGAACGCGACGATCTCGTCATAGCGCGCCTCGATCTCATGCTTCTGCATGCCGAGGATCGCAGCGTTCAAGAACACGTTCTCGCGTCCGGAGAGCTCAGGGTGAAACCCTGCACCGACTTCGATCAGACCGGCGACGCGACCACGGGTGAGAACCTGACCGTCATCCGGCTCCATGACGCCGGAGACCAGTTTGAGGAGCGTCGATTTCCCCGAGCCGTTCAGACCCAGGATGGCCACAGACTCCCCCTGGCCGATCACCAGGTCGACGCCCTTGAGAGCTTCGAACTGGCTGGTGAGCTGGCGTCGCTTGATCCACGAGACCACCGTGTCCTTCAGCGAGAAGGCGTGGTTCAGTGTGAAGCGCTTCTTGACACCATCGATGATGATGCTGGGCTTGGTCGTCATCTGCTCGCTCATAGGTCCTGTGCAAATCTTCCTTCGAGGCGACGGAACACCAGCTGGCCGAGCAGAAGTGTTCCCAGCGCGATGAGGAACGTCCACAGGGTGTTCCAGGCCAGGCCGGGAGGCAGATCCATCATCTGGAACCCGGAGTAATCCGCTGCGGCGACGATGCCCTCGGTGGCAGGACGCCAGAAGGCGTAGTGGAACAGCTCCACACTCTGCGTGATCGGGTTCAGCATGTAGATATCCACCAGCCACGACGGCCAGTGCAGCTTGCCGACGACAGCATCCTGCACCATCGTCCAGGAGTACAACACGGGCGACGTCCAGGTGGCGAGCAGCAGCATCAGCTCGACGATGTTTTCCGCATCGCGGTAGCGGACGTTGATCGCGCCGAACAGCAGCCCGAGTCCCAGCGAGAACAGCATCACGATGATCATGGCCGCGAGCATCGCCAGGATCGCCAGCACCGAGAAGTGCATGACCCAACCCATGAGCAGGCACACGATCAGAAGGAGACCGACCTGCGGCAGGAAGTGCACGAACGAGACGATGACCGCGGAGACAGCGAACAGCTGGCGGGGCAGGAAGACCTTGCGCACCAAGGGCGCATTGCCGACGATCGACGTCGTCGCGTTCTTGAACCCCTCCGAGAACAGGTTGATCACGACGATGCCGGAGAACAGGTAGACCGCGTAGTTCGGGATGTTGCGGTCAAGGTTCATGAAGATGCCGAGGACGACCCAGAACACCAGGAACTGGGCGGCCGGTCGCACGTACGACCAGGTCCACCCCAGCACGGAGTTTCGGTAGCGTGTCGTCACACCCGTGCGCACGAGCAGGCTCAGCAAATAGCGCCAGCGCACGATATCGATCAGCCCGCGGCTCTTGCCGGGGGTTTCGAACTCGGAACGCGGGACGTCGGCGAAAAGATCTCGGGTATCAGTCACTGGCCCTGCTCACTCGGGGATGACAGCCGTCATCACAAACTCGATTAGCTTACGCCACGATGCCGTGACGACGCCGACAGCGAACTGTCAACGCAATCACCCCATCGAACGGATGCCGTTCCACCCATTGCCGATCTGGGCGCTGGACAACCAGCCGCCGGAACCGTTTCCTCGGTAGAGATAGAGCAGACCGTCCTTCGTGCGCGCCAGCACATCAACCTTGCCGTCTCCATCGAAGTCACCAGGGCTGAAGATGCCAGTCATGTTGCTCCAGCCATGACCGATCTGCCGGGCAGCGCCCCACCCGCCAGCGCCGTTGGTGGGATAGATCCACAGCGTGCCGTCTGTTGCACGCGCGATGACATCGCCATTGCCGTCGCCGTTGAAGTCCCCGGCGTAGAAGCCCCCATTGATCTTCGACCAATCGTGGCCGATTTTGGTCGAACCACCGATCCAGCCACCACTTCCATTGCCCCGGTACAGCAGTAGATCGCCGTTCTTCGCCTTCGCGAGGACGTCGGGATGGTGATCCCCGTCATAATCGATCCCGGCGGCGATGATCGTCATGGATGACCACCCCTGGCCGATCACGATCGACTGTTGGAAGGTGCCTCCCCATTTTCCGCGTAGCAGTCGGAAGTTCCCGCTTCCGTCGACGCGGGCAAGATCGACGATGCCATCGCCGTTGAAGTCTCCGACCGGGAACATCCGGTCTTCTGCCTTCCACCCACCAGTTCCAAGTACTTTCTTGGCGCCCCAGCCGCCTCGACCGGTGCCGGGGTACAGAAGAAGCTGGCTCGCTCCTGACACGGCGATGACGTCGTTGCCTCCCGCGCCGTCGAGGTTGCCGACTCCGCTGGGAAGAACGCGCTCGGATTTCACCGCGCTGCCGCCTGGTGCGATGGCGAGCGAGCCCCACCCGTTTCCGACCTTGGAGGATGCGCCCAGCTTGCCACCGCCAGCGCCCCGGTAGAGCAGGCTGTCGCCGTTGGCTGCGATGCCGATCAGATCGCCCTTGCCATCGCCAGTGAAATCGCCGATGTTGATGATGTCGCCGAAGGATCCCCAGCCGTGGCCGATCTGGAAGCTGCCGCTCCATCCACCCGAGCCGTTGCCCAGGTACAGCCATAGCCGGCCGTTCTTGTCGCGTGCGACGAGATCAACTTTGCCGTCACCCGACAGATCAGCGCCGCCGCTGATCATGTTCATCGCGCCCCAGCCGCGGCCGACCTTGATCGGAGCGTGGAATGATCCGAAGCCGTTCCCGCGCCAGAGCAAGAGATCGTGCGCAGAGTTCGTGGTGAAGAAGTCGGGAACGCCATCGCCGTCGAAATCGCCGGCGCCGGTCGTGAGACGCGCACCGTTTCCGACGCCGGAGAGAGAAACCGGCTTGCCGTAAGTGGTCGATCCGTTTCCGTAGAGCACGGAGAACTGTCCGGACTTGGTCACAGCAAGCAGGTCGCGATGACCATCGCCATCGAGGTCAGCGATGCCGATGAGCTTCTTGATGCCGTTCAGACCGGTCGCGATCTGCGTCTTCGCACCCCATTTACCCTTTGCGTAGGGGTATGCCCATGCCGTGCCGTTTGACCCGAGCGCGATCGCCAACGGGTTCGTATCCATCGACGTGACCTTGGTCGCCGGATTCGGCTTCGGGGTTTCCGGCTTCGGAGTCGGTTTCGGCTTGGGCTTCGTGATGGTCTGCGTCGAGCCGAACCAGTCGGTGAAAAAGTTGTAGAAGTTGCGGTTGCCGTAGCTCGAGCACGAGTCACCGGTGCCGCGTCCGGCCTTCAAAGCCGCGGCGTTGGGCTGGTAGGGCGTGTAGTAGTACAGCGCAGCGGTCGCCTTGTTGGCGATATAGACCGGCGACGTTCCGCAGGCGCGATTCGGGTGGTACTGGATGTTCCAGGTCTTGCCCGGCGCATACCACTGGAACCACTTGCCCTCCATGTAGATCTGCATCTGGCGGGCCGCGCCGTAGATCTGGTGGAAGAAGCCGACAAAGTTCGGATCGCAAGGCGCGGTGTCCGGGCATCCCTGTCCGAGCGCCATGTCATAGCGCCACTGGCTGGGCCAGGTGTGGGTGATCAGCCCCTGCTCCTTCTGGAGCATCACGATCAGCACATGCGGATTGATGTTGCAGCTCTGCGAGACGCGGTAGATGATGCGGGCCGCACTCTCGTTGTTCTGCCCCTTGTAGCCCTTGCAGTACGCGTCAGCAGGACGCGTCACCGAGTTGATCTTGAAGTCCTTCAGGCAGGTGTACCCGGAGCGGCAGTTCGCCACTTTGCCTTTGAAGAAGCTCTGGATCTGCGCCTCGGTCATCGTGTTCTTGTTCGTGAACACGGCATCGCTGATGAGGTTGCCCGGCGTGAACCCGTCGAGGGTCGTTTTGACGACCCGGAGCTGGGTCGCGTCGACCGACGTGCGGGAGAGACTGGTCGGCGTGCTCTGTGAAGCGGATGCTGTCGCAACCGACACCGGCGCCACAGTGCCGACCACGACGGCGGTGACAGCGACGAGGACGGTGAGGAAGCGGGTGATCCGGAGCACGTTTCGAGAGCGAAGGGCGCGTCGAGACATGTGACCAGTGTGACGGAAGTTATGAGATTATCCGCGTCCGACACGACGAATGCGCGCAGACCCCGGCATGTCGCCCAAATTCGACGTCACAGGTCAGCGTGCAGCGACCATACGCGCTCGGCCGAACTCGCCCAGGAGAAGGCCCGTGCCCTATCCCCCGCCAGCACCCCGAGGCGCTTCGCGCCGGCGCCGACAGCATCCATCACGGCCTCGGTCACATCCGTCGCCGCGACCAACGCGCCACCCTCAGAAATCGCGTCGCGGTGCACCTCAGTGTCGACCGCGACGATCGGCACGCTCATCGCCATCGCTTCCATCGCACGCCAGGGCCATGCCGAAAGCGTGCTCGCGGCAACGAATGCGGATGCCCCGCCCAGCACGACCGCACGGTCTTGCCGCGAAAGCACACCGCGCACGTGCGCACGCTGCTCCGGAAGACCGGCCGCTGAAGCATGCTCGACCAGACGCGGTTCCGAACCCTCCGGCGCGTCAAGAACCACGGCATGCAGATCAGCGGCGGCAGCGGCACGGAACCCGTGCTCGAGTTCCTCGGCTGTGCCGGTGAGGACGACATACTTCTCGGGCAGCAACAGTTCTTTGCGTCGCGCGGCAACGTCGCGCACGGCAGCAAAATTTTCCGGCGGCGCGCCCGCGATCACTCGAACGCGGTCCCCGAGCTTCGCCAGAGCGCCGATCCGGTCGACCATCGCATGTGAGGGCACAACAACCACATCGGCGTGCCTGACTGCTCGACGAAGCATCCCGCGTTGCCACGCCACGGCCGTCTTGGACATGGTCTGCGGAGCTTCCCAGGCGTTCAGATCCCAGACAGTCACCGCGGTCTGATCGTGGTTGTGTAGGCGGTCATGCTTGATCAGCGGTGCCATCAGCGTCGGGGCATGAATGAGACCGCCGCCGACGCCCGGAGCGATTCCCAGTTGCCAGGATCCGGCAAGCTCACGACGAGCCAGCGGCAGTGCCCGTACCCCGGCGAGTCCTGCGATCTCGATTGTTCCGCCAGCGGGGACGATCGCTTCCACAGTGCATCCGGCGGGAGCTGTGGCGATGAGCCCCACGGCGAGATCGCGGGCGGCTCCGGCCTGATCAGAATCGACGACCTGCGCAATCTGGTCGAGAACGAGGCGCAACTGGGCTCCCATATCCAAAGAGTAACGGTGGCGCATGAGAAAACCCGCCACCGACGCCGGTCGTGCTTGAATGCTCAGGTGAGCGACGGACGGCTACCAGTACGACGACGTTGGGTGGGATGGACCATCGGCGTCATTGCGGCGCTCAGTGTGTTCGCCGTCGGATGGGTCGTGATCCGCGGCGCGAGCGCGGTCAGCGAATTGCAGGGCGTCGAGACTTCGGCCTCTCAGATGCGCACCGCGATCGCCGAGGGCGACCTCACCAAAGCCGAGCGCATCGCCCCACGCGTTGCAGAACACGCCGCGAACGCGCACAGCCTCACCTCTGACTTCATCTGGCGCGGATTCGAGTTCATTCCCTGGCTGGGTGCCAACTTCACAGCTGTGCGTGAAGTCGCGCACATCGCGGACGATGTGGCTGCCGACGCGGTGGCGCCGGTTCTCGAGGTCGCAGCCGACATGGATCTGGCCAGCTTCGGGTTCACCGGATCAACGCTCGATCTGGCGCCGTTCGCTGAGGTTCAGAATCCTCTTGCCGCAGCCAGCGCGACGCTCAGCGAAGCTGACCTGCGTGCACAGCACATCGATGCCGATGCCACGCTCGAGCCGCTCGCCGACGCGGTCCACAAGATGCGCGATGTCGTCGCTGAGGCCGCCACCGTCGTCGGTGCGCTGCACGGTGCCTCTGTTCTCCTGCCACCGATGCTCGGCGTCGACGGTCCTCGCACGTACGTCGTCGCAATGCAGAACAACGCCGAACTTCGCTCGAGTGGCGGTATCGTCGGCTCACTCGCCCTGCTGCGGGCAGACAACGGCAGCATCAGCATCGTGCGCCAGGCATCCACGAGAGATTTCCCTCCGCTGGATGAGCCGCTGCCGCTGAGCGATTCCACCGTTGCGCTGTTCGAAGACCGGCCGGGCCGGTACATGCAGAACATCACCAGCATCCCGGATTTCACCGAGGCCGGCGCGACCCTCGCGCTGCGCTGGGAGCAGCGATTCGGTGATGTCGTCGACGGAGTGATCGCCATCGACGCGATCGTGGCCAAGCATCTGGTCGCAGCCACCGGCGATCTCACCTTCGGCCCGTTCACGGCGACGTCAGAGACGATCGTGCCGATTCTGTTGTCGGAGATCTACGCGACCTTCCCCGATCCGGTCGAACAGGATGCGGTTTTCGCCGGGGCTGCCAACGCCCTGTTCTCCGCCGCATTGACCAGCGGAGAGCCGCAGCAGCTCATCAGCGCGCTGGCAGCTTCCGCTGATGCCGATCGGATCCGCATCTGGAGTGCGCATCCCGACGAGGAAAAGCGCCTCGCCGCATCCACGCTCGGCGGTGCGCTGCCCGTCGATGGGGAACGCGGGCCCTATGTGGGAGTGCTCTTCAATGACGCCACCGGCGGCAAGATGGACTTCTACACCCGCGCTGAGATCAGCACCGCGGTCGGCGTCTGCCGCGGCGAACCGATCACCCAGGTCACGGTCACCTGGCGTAACACCGCCCCGGTGGATGCCGCCGAATCGCTGCCAGAGTATGTGACAGCAGGCGGCCACTACGGCGTGGATCCCGGCGACGTACGCACACTCATCGCCGTCTATGGCCCGGAAGGCGCGAACGTGCGAGCAGTCGATCGCGATGGCGATGAAGACAGTGTGCAGACGACCATGCTCGATACACGCAGCGTCGTTCAGCACGATGTTCTGCTGGCCCCGGGCGAATCGACCACGATCACGGTTTCCTTCGACGGCCCGGGTGCCGGTGACCGCCTCACACGCGTGCAGCACACGCCGCTGATCGAGGATCCGAACATTGGCCGAACCGAATTGGTCTGCGGTTAGTGACAAATCGACTCTGAATGAGCTAGTGTCAGCATCACTGGGGAATATTGGGCTCTACCATCTTGCCGTGGGGGCAAGAAGGGCCCACGCAGTCGAACGCAGGGGTGTGTTCGGGTGTGATTCCGCGTGTATCTCTCTGGGGGAGAATCATGCTGAAAAAACTGGCTGTCATCAGCCTGACCGCTGGCGCGCTGGTGCTTTGTGCACCCGCTGTCGCCTCTGCTGCGCCGACCGAGGTCGCGCCGTTCGCATCCGGATCGTACGTCGATCCTCCAGGCGTCGCCGTTGACTCTCCGGTCATCGACGTGTGCGAGGTTTCGACGGTCGTGTTCGGTTCGGGGTATTTCGCTGACGGCGAGCAGGTCGCGATCGGGGTGTCCGGCTTTAACGCTGCTGCGGCTTCCTACTCGGGCAACGTCGCGAACGCGGACGGTGGAATGGTGCTTTCATTCCGGCCACCGGCAGATGGTCACGGCTCGTATGCACTGGCCTTCGATGGAACGCGCTCGTATACGGCGTTGATCACAGTTTCGCAGGGGCATGACGCCGCTGTGAGCTGCGATCACGACCCTCAGGTCGCAGCATCCGGCACGGAACTGCCGCTGACTGGGGGCGGCACGGAACTGCCGCTAACTGGGGGCGGCATGGAGCTCGCTCTCACCGGCGGCGGAGCATCGCCGTGGATTCTCGCCGGAGGCGCTGCCGCGCTTGCTGCGGGAACTGCGCTCACTGTGGCGGGCATCGCACGCCGCAAGCGCGCCTAGGTCAACCGCTCTCCGCGGTGGTCGCTCGCCGGGCGGCGGCGGTCCCTCCCCCTCCGACTGTCGTCGTCCGGTGCAGTCCGGTACGCACCGGAAGGCCCGCTGTTGGACACCACAGACGTGGGGTGTCCAGCAGCGGGCCATTGGTGTGCCGGCTTACGGCTCCGGTGCCGGAGTCGGTGTCGGCGGATGCAGCGTCTGCTGGACGAGGTCGCGGATATAGGGGTAGTCGGGGTTGAACTCGTCGACGCCGTGCTTCGGCACGAGTTCGATCGACGTGACTTCCTGATCCTTCGCTTTCACCATCAGGTCGAAGAACTCCGAGAGCTTGTCCCTCGGCAGATCGGTGTCGACAAGAACGGTTCCGGCGGCTGCGATCTCGTTGAATCGCGTGAGGATATTCTGCGGCGTGAACTGATTGAGCATCGCCACCTGCAGCTCCCGCTGACGCTCCATCCGATCCCAGTCGTCGGTCGTGTAGCGCGAACGCGCGTACCACTGGGCGGTATCACCGTTCATGAGTTGCTGGCCGGGCTCGATCCAGCCGATCGCCCATTCGTTGACGTCGTTGCCGGTCCAGCCCTCGGGCGGTCCGCCCTTGGGAAGACGCTTGGTGACATTGATCTCTACACCGCCGAGCGCGTCGATCATGTTCGCGAACCCGTTCATGTCGATGAAGATGTAGTACGGAATCTCGATTCCGAGGATTCCCTCGGCTGCGTCCTTGGTCGCCTCGATCCCCGGTGCCGATCCGTGGGCGGCAGCGTCAGGGTAGAGCCCCGTTCCCTCGTCATCGCGACAGACCTCGGCCGCATAGCGGACGTGATTCATCCACCCGTTCCAGCCGCAGGTCGAAGATTCTTGGCCATGGAAACCGTCCGGATACAGCGCATGCATCGGGCTGCCCTCGCTGAACGGCGCATGCGGGAGTTCGCGCGGGATGCCGACGATCGTGACCGCTCCGGTTGTGGCGTTCACGGAAACCACGGAGAGGCTGTCGAAGCGCATAGAGTCGCGACCATCACCGCTGTCGGCGCCCAGCAGCAGAATGTTGTAATACCCGTTACTGGGCTCAACGCTCGGCCCGCTCTGCGCGAAGATGTCGTTGATCGCGCCACGGCTGGAACCAGCGAGAGTGGCCGCATATCCGGCACCACCGCCGAGCAGTCCCACCATGATGAACGCGGTGATCGGAATCATGAAGCGCGAGATCGGCGGCACTTTCACCAGCCGCACCAGCCGCACCGTATCGATGGTGAGCACAACCCACAGCAGCGCATAAGCGATCAGAAGTACCTGCAGCGCGGTCAGGACGAACCAGTTCGTGGCGACGGTGATAAGCGCTGAGCGCCAGAAGATCGCCGCCACCACGGCAAGCACGATGAGAAACCAGCTCCACAGCGTGGCAGCCAGTCCGATGCGCCCGAGTTTGCGGTTGCCGCCGGCGAGAATCTGCGCGGATCCCGGTACCAACACGTTCACCGCGATCAGCCACCAGCCCCGTCGCCCCATGAAGGCGGCATCGGACGCATCCGGATTGCGGAGCGGGCGCGTCTCGATCAGCGGATGCCCGGAACGACCCATCGCGCGTGGCGCGGCGAGTGTCACAGGGAGTCCTTCAGCCGTTCGTTCTTCTCGGCCACCTGAGCTTCGAGCGTGCGGGCATAGTCTTCGACGCGATCGGCGATCCGGGCATCCGATGCTCCGAGAATGCGCGCGGCGAGAATGCCGGCATTGCGCGCGCCGCCGATAGACACCGTGGCGACTGGGATGCCCGCGGGCATCTGCACGATCGACAGCAGCGAGTCCATCCCGTCGAGGTAGGCCAGCGGAACCGGAACACCCACGACAGGAAGGGGCGTCATCGACGCCAGCATGCCGGGGAGATGGGCGGCGCCGCCAGCGCCGGCGATGATCACCCGGATGCCGCGACCACGCGCCTCGCGCGCATACTGCATGAGTTTGTCGGGTGTGCGGTGTGCGGACACGACCTCAACCTCGTGGGCGATGCCGAACTCGGTCAGCGCCTGTGAAGCGTCGCTCATTATCCGCCAGTCGGAGTCAGACCCCATCACGACGCCGACAACGGGTACAGCGGAGGAGTGCAGTGGCTCAGTCACTCCCCCAGGCTACGGTCTGGTTCCCCAGGATCCCCTGAACAACGCGCCCTCTACCCGTTGCGAGTGGGTAGTTGTGGCTCCTCGTGACGTGAAAATCGAGCCACAATTGCCCACTCGCAAGCTGGTGAGTGGGGGTGGGTGGGGTTAGGCGAAGTGGGTGGCGGCGGCGCGAGCCGTGTAGACGGCGTCGTCGAGGTCGTCGCCGGTCGTGTTCACGTGTCCGACCTTGCGACCGGGACGGGCGGCCTTGCCGTAGATGTGGATCTTCGCGTCCGGATGCTCCGTCATGGCCGCATCAAAGCAGTCCTCGAAGGCGCCTTGAGCTGGTCCACCGAGAATGTTCACCATCACAGACCAGTCAGCGCGTGGCGTCGGGTCTCCGAGCGGCAGATCGGCTACGGCGCGCAGATGCTGCTCGAATTGCCCGGTCACGGCGCCGTCTTGGCTCCAGTGCCCGCTGTTGTGCGGCCGCATCGCCAGCTCGTTGACGAGAATGCGCTCGTCGTCGGTCTCGAAAAGTTCAACGGCGAGCATACCGGTGACGCCCAGGCCCTCTGCGATCTGCCGTCCGATGCTCTCTGCCATCTGAGACAGCCGCTCGCCAGCGCCCGGTGCGGGAGCAAACACCTCGGCGCAGACGCCGTCTCGCTGCACGGTTTCCACCACGGGATATGCGACCATCTGTCCGCTCGGACGCCGAGCGATCTGCTGCGCGAGTTCGCGACTGAACGACACCAGCTCTTCCACGAGCAGGGCATCTCCGCTGTCGAGGAACCAGTCGGCGGCCTCGTCCGCGTTACGCACCACGCGCACGCCCTTGCCGTCGTAACCACCACGCGGAGTCTTCACCACGGCTTTGCCGCCGTGATCATCGATGAACGCCTGCAACGCTGCGCTGTCAGACACCGCGGCCCAATCCGGCTGCGGCACCCCCAGTTCGGCCAGCTTCTCACGCATGACGAGCTTGTCCTGGGCGAATTGCAACGCATCGGGCCCCGGGTGCACGGCAACGCCATCGTCGACGAGTGCCCGCAGCACGGCTTGCGGCACGTGCTCGTGGTCGAAGGTGACGACATCGACCGTGCTGGCGAAAGCACGCACCGTCTCAAGATCGCGGTAGTCCCCCACCGCGGAGGCGGCAAGCTGCGCGGACATGCCCTCGGCTTCGGCGAGAACGCGAATGTCGAGGCCGAGTTCGACCGCGGGAGCGATCATCATTCGAGCCAGCTGTCCGCCGCCGATCACGCCAACACGCAGGGTCATTGAGTCTCCGTTCGTCAGTTCCCATTGTTCCGCATGCAGACCAGGCTGCGCACCAGATGATGCGGACAGGTGCTACCGCGCGGAGTCCGGATCGGACATCGCCTGAGCATCGCGATGCGCCAGGATCTGGTTGACCTCGATCTGGTCAGCGAGTGCCTCGTGCACGAGGGTGACATTGGGAATGTTTGCCAGGCGCAGCGGTGTGTCGACGCCGTTTGACAGTGTGATGGTGCCCGCGCCCCACATGCGCTGCAGGATGCCACGACGCACCCCGATCGTGTACCCGCGCACGTGCGACATCTCTCGACGCTGACGCGCACCGATACCGTGGCTGACGATCACCCGCCGGGTAGTGACGGTGTACTGACGCGAGGCCCAGATCACGTAGGGAATCAGAACGCCCACGATGATCAGCGCTCCCGCACCGGCGAACAGCATCCAGTTCTCGAATCCGTCCGGCAAATTCTCGAAGAAGTAGGCGGTTGCGCCGAACACGGCGATCAGCAGAATCGCCGACCAGAACAGTCGCCGGGCGTGACCGCGGAAGCGGACGATGAGCAGCTCTTCAGCCGGCGCGCCGGGCGGTGGCATCAGGGGCCTACCGCCGAGAGTCACTGGTTGAGTCATGCATCCATTGTGCCCGTGACCGCCGACATCGTGTGTCGGCAGTCGGCGTGTCCGATCGCGTGTCCGATTCGATGCATTCAGCTCAAGCGCGCGTGCACCACGTCGCCCGCGGCAATCAGGTGCTCGACACCGTCGGCCACGATCACGAGGCGACCATCAGACGCCAGACGCGTCGCCTTCCCCTGCAGCACATCGCCGCCCGGCAGCAGGACATCCACTGCCCGACCGATCGTGAGACAGCGCTCAGTCGCAGCTTTATGCAGACCGTTCAGCTCGGCGTCATCGGCCGCGACGAGCGCGCGCAGCAACTCCCCCAGATGACGCACGAAATCAGCCGCCAGCAGATCCTCATCAACGCTCGCCCCCAGCACGGCGAACGACGTCGCTGTCGGCACCGGCAGCTGTTCAGCGGTCATCCTGGTGTTGATGCCCGCACCGACGATGACCGCGGTCCCGGTTGACTCGGCCAGAATGCCGCAGATCTTCTGCCCCTCCACGAGCACGTCGTTGGGCCACTTCACGCCGACGGTGTGCGCCGCCAGCTGCGCGGTCACCGCATCCGCCATCGCGACGCCCGCAGCCAGCGGAATCCAGCCGAGCGTCTCAGCCGATGCCGGCAGATCCCGCAGCAGCACCGAGATCGCCAACGCCGCATTCGGCGGAGCAATCCAGGTGCGATCGAGTCGCCCGCGGCCCGCCGTCTGGTTCTTGGTCAGCAGCACGGAAAGGTGCGGCCAGCCCGAGGCTTCCGACGCGTGCTCGCGCATGTCGTGGTTCGTCGATGCCGATTGCTCGAGCACCTCGAACCGTCCGGAAGCAGCTTCGGTGCGCGGATAGTCCATGGCAGCAACTCTAGAGCTCAGCCGTTGAGCTCCTCTTCTTTGGCTTCTTCGTCATCGTCGTCCTCGTCAGCGGCGGCCGCGCCGATCTCTGCGCGGAGATATTCGTCCAACTCCGCCATCAGCCGCTCAACCGCGGCATGGAACTTCGCCGTCGCGACCCCCTGCGTGGTGTCGCCGAAATAGTGCTGCACCCAGGTGCGCAGACGGTTCATCGCCACCTCATCGGAGCCGACTCGCTGAACCTCTGCGACGATGTCGGCCGCGGCATCCGCTGTCAGCCATTCGCACTGAGCGAGATACCCACTCGTGTCGACCGTTGCGCGCTCGTCAACAGGGCGGGTGACCAGCAGCGGTTTTCCGGTCGCTAGGCGATCGTAGATCATGGCCGAGATGTCGAGGATCGCGACGTCGGCAGCGGCGAGCTGCCAGCCGAGATCCGGCCCGTCGTCGTACAGATGATGGGCAGACGGATCCTTCCCATTCGCCGCGGCAATGGCCGCGATAATCCGCTCGTTCGCGGCTTTATAGGCAGCATCGTTCACGCCGGTACGCGGATGCGGGCGGTAGATCAGGCGATGCTCCCCCGTGCGCAGCAGCTCAGCGACCAAGCATTCTCCGTGGGTGATCACCGAGCCGTAGCTCATCGATGCGCGATCCCCTTCCCAGGTGGGCGCATACAACACGACCTGGCGGTCATCGCTCGGATACGGAGTCTGAGCGAGGTAGTAGTCGGCCTGCGGGCGTCCGATCCTGATGGTCCTGTTGTCGACGTCGTAGCCCCACAGCGTGCGCGATAGACGATCATGCGCTGCCTGGCCCGCGATCAGCGCGTAATCGTACGCCTTGAACTGGTTGCTGACCATGTAGACCTTGTCGGACTCGCCATGGTTGATGAACACGTGCCAGCGCCGACCGTAGCGGAACATCTGGAAGTTGCGAGTGTTCTGGTTCACGTAAAACACCAACCTGATGTCCTGCGTGGCGATGTAACGCTCGAGGTCACGGATCTTCGGCACGAAGGCGACCGGCAGCTTCCCATCGTCGATGAGTGCCTGCGCGCCCAGCGGCGAGCGCGCCAAGACGACGACCGGCCAGCGACGAGCGATATCCGCCAGCGGCTGATACCACTGCCGGATCTGGTACATGTTCACGTCGGTATCGGCGAAATAGACCGCGATCTGAAACGTGGCGGGGTTATGGTGCTCCAGCATCCGGCGCACCCGTCGTGCCGCCGATCGGGTGTTCAGTGCGCGTTTCAGCAGGCGAAATGCTTTACGCCCGTCATAGACAAAGCCCATCCGACGACGATAGGAGCGCATCCTTAGCCGAAGCTGAGACAGGAGGAATGCAGCGCGCTTCACGCGCCGATTTCTTCTTCTTTCTCTTCCTCGTCGTCATCGTCCTCGTCGACCGTGACCACACCGATCTCGGCCTGGTGCCACTGATCCCATTTCTGCATGAGCTGCTCAATGGCGCCGTGGAACTTTTCAGTCGCGACTCCTGCGGACGTGTCTCCGAAGTAGTGCTGAACCCACATCCGCAGCTTCAGGATCGCTTCTTCATCGGCTCGCACGCGTTCGACTTCCGCGACGATGTCGGCCGCGGCATCCACCGTCAGCCACTCGCAATCGGAAAGGTAACCGGCCGTATCGATCGATGCACGCACATCCAGCGGGCGGGTGATCATGAGTGGTTTCCCGGCTGCGAGCCGGTCGTAGACCATCGCCGAGATATCGACGATCGCTACGTCTGCGGCAGCGAGCTGCCAGCCGAGCTCGGGACCGTCGTCGTGCACGTGATGCGCCCGCGGATCACGGGCATTAGCGGCCGCAATCGCTGCGATGATGCGGCGGTGCGCCGCACCATAGGCGGCGTCGACCACTCCGCTGCGCGGGTGCGGGCGGTAGATCACGCGATGCGATCCGGTTGACAACAGAGCGTTCACGAGTGTTTCGCCGTGACTGGCGATGGAACCGTAGTACGCGCTCGGGCGGTCGCCCTCCCACGTGGGCGCATACAGCACCACGGTGCGCTCATCCGGCGTGTAGGGAAGCACTCCTGAGTAGTGATCTGCCTGGGGACGGCCGATCTCGATCGTGCGACGGTCGATGTCGAAGTCCCAGAGAGTGCGCGACAGTCGATCACGAGCAGCTTGACCGGCAACCAACGCATAGTCGTACGCCTTGTACTGGTTCGTGGTCATGTACATCTTGTCGGACTCGCCGTGGTTGATGAACACATGCCAGCGCCGGCCGTAGCGGAACATCTGGAAGTTGCGCATGTTCTGATTCACATACAGCACGATGCGAATGTCCTGTTTGCGGATGAACCGCTCCAGGTCACGCACGGTCGGCACGAATGCCACCGGCGGCGCGTCCTCTTCGAGCAGCTTCTCGGCGCCTGTGGCGTTGCGGGCCAAGACGACGACGGGCCATTTCTGCGCGAGCTGAGCCAGCGGGCGGTACCACTGACGCATCTGGTACATGTTCACCGCGCCATCGGCGAAGTAGACCGCGATTTTGAAATGACCTGCCGGATGCCGCGGGCGCGACGCGAGGGTACGACGAACGCGCTGCACGGCGGACCGTGACGCTAGCGCCTTTCGCAGCAGGCGAAAGGACTTCTGAAGATCTCTTACAGCACCCACATGTCCAGCCTACGCAGGCATGGTGGGGTCTCCGTGACATGATCGGGGGGTGGTAGAGAACGATTCGGCAACACCTGTGACCGGTGTGTCGTTTGTCATGCCGGTCCTGAACGAGCGCAGCTACCTCGAACATGCCGTCAGATCTGTGCTGAGCCAGGATCTGGAGGGCCCGACCGAACTCGTTTTGGCGCTCGGTCCGTCAACCGATGGCACAACAGCGCTCGCGCAGCGACTGGCCGAGTCAGACGATCGCATCCGTTTGGTCGATAACGCCGCGGCGCACATTCCCGTTGGGCTCAACGCAGCGATCAGGGCGAGCAGATATTCGACGATCGTGCGGGTGGATGCCCATTCCGAGCTGTCCCCCGGGTACGCCCGCGAGGCGCTCGCGACGCTGGAGCGCACGGGAGCAGCGAATGTCGGCGGTGTCATGCGTGCGGACGGGCGCACCCCGTTCCAGAAATCGGTGGCGCGAGCCTACAACTCCGCCGTCGGTCTGGGCGGTGGCGCCTACCACGGCACCGCACACGAGGGCGAAGCCGAATCCGCTTATCTTGGCGTCATGCGTCGCTCGGTACTCGACGAGGTGGGACTCTTTGACGAGTCAATCCGCCGCGGTGAGGACTGGGAGCTGAACCTGCGCATTCGCCAGGCCGGCCATAAAGTGTGGCTCGACCCGAAGCTCTCGGTGACCTACTGGCCGCGCGAAAGCTGGTGGCGCCTGGCTCGCCAGTTCCGGGCGACCGGTGCGTGGCGTGGTGAGCTCGTGCGTCGCTTCGGCCGCAGCAACGGACTGCGGTTCTTCGCGCCTCCGGCGCTGGTACTGAACGTTGCACTGGCGTTGGTCGTCGCAGTGCTGCAGCTCACCGGCGTTGTGTCCGGCATCCTGTCGTTGCTGGCATCCATCGTCTATCTTCCGCTGGCTCTGTACGTGCTGCTGGTACTCGCCATGGCGCTGCGCCCTGGCGGCGAGCGCAGTCTGCGCGAGCGCATCTGGACTCTCGCTGTGCTTCCGACGATGCACCTCTCCTGGGGCATCGGTTTTCTCACCGGTGTGCTGCGCGGCGCGCGTGACACGGTGGATGCATCGCGCCTCGGCACGCAGAACACCCCGCTGCCCTAGCGCCGCCCAGTGACTGGCCCAGCCGCGCGACGCGCGGTCAGGCCGTGATGTAGCCGAGGTCGAGCATGCGGGAGACGACACGCTCGGCGGCACGACCATCGTCGCGGGTGTTGAACTGCTTCTGCCAGGCGCGATAGCGCTCGGCGAAACGTCCCGGCACCGTGTCGTCCTTGAGCGCATCGACGAGTTCGTCCTGCGTCGTCACCAGCGGACCCGGCGCCCGCTCGGCGAGTTCGAAGTAGAAGCCGCGCAGTTCACCGCGGTAGTGCTCCAGGTCAGGGACCATGAAGTACATCGGCTTACCGGTAACGCTGTAGTCGAACATCACCGATGAGTAGTCGGTGATGAGCGCGTCTGCCGCAAGGAGTAGTTGTGCCGTCTCCGGGTACCCGGTCACATCGATCACGCGCGCGCCGGCCTGATCGCGCCCCGGGCGCAGTGTCCGCGAATGCCCGCGCACCAGCACAACAGAATCCGTCTGCTCGGCCAGACGCTGCAGATCAATGAAGTCCACGATCTCAGAACGATCGTCGCGCCATGTCGGCGCGTACAGCAGCACGTGCTCGTCCGCGCCGATGCCGAGCGCCGCCCGCATGTCTGCGCCATCGGAGGTCACGAGCATGTCGTTTCGCGGGTACCCGTCAGTCCAGACCGGCTTGCCGAAAAACGCATATGCCTTCTTGAGAATGCGCTCGGAATAGGTGTTCTGCGCGAGCAGCACATCCCATCGACGAGACTCCTTGACGATTGCGGCCATCCGGCGCGGTGCGAACCCGGGGCGATGAAGCGCCAGCCGTTTGAGGGGCGTACCGTGCCAGGTCTGCAGGACCCGCTGGCCCTCTTTACGCGCGAACCGTCGCCGCAGCCAGTCGTTGACCACGAGTAGACGCGCAGCCCCGCGGGCCCGCCACCATTCGGGGCTACCTTCGACCACCGCGACCGCGCCTTCAGGTACAGCGACCGAGAGGTCTACGACGCTCCAGTACCGAGTCACACCCGGTGCTCGCCTCGCGATCTCACGATCAATTCCGCGCGGATTGCAGCCGACGCTCTGACCGTAGAAGCTCTCGAAGAAAATCGCGTTCTCATCGCCACCGGGCTGAGCGACGTATCGCTCTTCCAGCTCGCGTTGACCCTCGGGCGTCTGGTGGAACGGGTCGAGCGGGGCGGCGATATCGACATGCGCGCCGTACTGCGCGACCCGCAGCCTCGTCAGCACCTGCGGACTGATCGCGAGCTCATCAAGATCGGCGCCGTCGACGTGCAACACATAGTCTCCGGTGGGAAGCGGCAGCTCTGCCCCGCCCCAACGCGACGCCCGTAACGGGAACGTCGCCTTCCAGGTCTTGCCACCACCGGTGACCTTTGCCGTGACGCACGCACGAGCCCCCTCGAGGGTCGCCGTGGCCGGCTTCGGCCCCGTGCCGGCGATGACCAGACTCTCGGTCTGTTCATCGATGCGGGCGGTGGTCATCGTGCTCCTTTCGGCGCGGGGATCCCCCGCGCGCGGATTACTTCGTACACGCGACGGGTGTTTTCTCCATCGCGATACGCATGTACCTGTGCGCTGAGCGTACTGGATTGTTCGGACCGCTCCGTGAACACGCCTGGATCGCTCAGCAGCGCTTCCAAACGATCGCGCAGTTCGGTCCAGGTCGTCGCAGCGTCAGTCCCGGCCACATCCTCGTAGCGGCCGTAGAACCCGCGGGTGCGAGCATACTGGGCGGCATCCGGAGCCAGGTAGAGCACCGGCATCGCGAGCAGGCCGACGTCGTACGCCAAGGACGAGTAGTCGGTGATGAGCACGTCGATAGCCGGGAGCGCCGGGGTGACATCCGCGAGCACGTCGGAGCCGAGCATCCGCACCCGGCCGCTGGGAAGCGGCGGTTGATACGCGCCCGCGCCGAGTGGATGCGATCGCACGAAGAGCACGGTGTTCTGGCTCTCCAACACGGCGATGAGGCGCACCCATTCGTCAGCGGATGGCACTGCCGGATCTGCTGCACCGTCTCGCCAGGTCGGCGCATACAGCGCCGTCCGCGCTCCCTTCGGGAGTGCGCCGGCCGCCTCTGTCAACAGGGCAGACGCCGTCGCCCGCCGCTCGTGCGCATCGCCGGCCGAGAGCACATCGACGCGCGGCTCGCCGGTGACGACGACACGGTCGTCTCCCAGCGCGAACGCCGATTCCAGTCGTCCGCGCGAGCGATCGGATGCCGCGGGCAGAACACGAATGCGCTGAGCGGCGCCCCGGTACAGCACACCGATGAGTCGACGCAGCAGCGCCGCCCCCGGAACATTCGGGACCTGGGTCGTCGCAGGCGAATCGAGTCCGATGCGCTTGAGCGGAATCCCGTGCCACAGCTGCACGACGAACCCGCCCGCCACGGCGTATCTGTTCACATCGCCGAGACCGTGCGTGACCACGAGGACTCCTGCCCGTGCGGTCTCCCACCAGCCACGCAGCGACGACTTCCCAACCGTGCGGATCCCCAGGCGAGCGGCATCCGCACGCTCACGATCGCTCGAAGTCAGCCACACGGCACGATGACCCTCCGCGCTCGCGGTCCGCCACAGAGCCAGGGCACCGTCGCCGATGCCGGCACCGCAGCCGAACACCCAACGGTCTCCACGTGGCACCAGAAGCGTGCCTATGCGCCCGACGGCATACAACGGAATGCGTAAGAGCTTCGCGACATTGCCGGAGCCGAAAGAGAAGGACGCCACCCCGCGAGCCTATCGCGGGATGGCGTCCTTCTCTGAGAATTTGGCGGCTGTTCTGAGCCTCTGAGCACGCTCAGAGCACGAGCTCTCCGAGCGTCACATCCGCCTCGAACGACTTGCCGTTACGGACGTAGCTGACGGTCGCCTCACTGCCAGCCGCCGCACCACGCACCTGCGCGGTCAGATCAGTGGCACCGCTGACCGGGAAGCCGTTGAACTTCGTGACGATGTCGCCCTTCTTCAGGCCGGCCGCCGCAGCCCCGCCGTCGGGCGAGACGTCAACGATATAGGCACCCGCAACGTCCGCGTCCTCGACAGAGGACGCATCCTGCACGGTCGCACCCAGCAGACCGTGCGTGGCCGCGCCGTTCTCGATGATCTCGTCGGCCACGCGCTGTGCAATGTTCGACGGTATGGCGAAGCCGACACCGATCGATCCGGCTTCGCCGCCAGACCCGCCGGCTGTGGCGATCGCGACGTTGATGCCGATGAGCTTGCCCTCGCTGTCGACCAGGGCACCACCGGAGTTTCCGGGGTTGATCGCGGCATCGGTCTGGATCACCGAGATCGAGATGTTCTGCGTCGCTCCGCGCTGCGTCGTACCGGGCAGATCGAATTGGAACGGGCTGTCCTGGCCGGACTCTTCTTCCGGGGCATCCTGATCCGCCGATTCAGGCAGTGCCGACGACGCGATCTGGATGCTGCGGTTCAACGCGCTGACGATACCGGTGGTGACCGAGTTCGACAGCCCGAGCGGTGCCCCCACCGCAACGGCGGTGGAGCCGACGTTGATTTCGGACGAATCAGTGAAAGCGATCGGAGACAGGTCTTCAGCATCCTCGAGCTTGATCACCGCGAGATCGTAGATCGGGTCGGTACCGACGATCGACGCGTCGTACAGGTGTCCGTCTGAGGTCGTGACGCGGATTGCGGCATCTCCGGACGCACCGCCCAAGGTCACAACGTGGGTGTTGGTCAGCACGTAACCGTCCTCGCTGAGGATGACGCCCGATCCGCTGCCGGACTCGCTCTGACCGGCCGCTTCGATCGTGACGACCGATGGCAGCACCTTCGTGGCAATCGCCGTGGTCTCGTTGACCGATCCGGGGTTGTTCACGGTGATGCTCTCCGGGCCGCTCGCCGCAGTCCCGGCCGGTTGCGCCCACAGCGTGTTGCCGAGGTAACTCGTGCCCAGCCCCGCTGCGCCACCGACGAGCGAGGCCGCCACGATGAGGGCTGCGACCTTGCCAGCGCCGAACGACTTCTTCTGCGGCGCAGCATGGTTCTCGATCGGCGCGATCGGGACGGTGCTTTCGTGGCCGGTGCCATACGGGTAGGCCGCACTCGGAATGCCGAAGGCTGCGCCCTGCGGATTCGACGACGGCATCGACGACATCGTCGGCTGCGCGTACGGCGCGATCGGCGACGTGAAAGCGGTGGGGATCTCGTGTCCGGAGCCCGTGCTGCCCGGTACCTGCGGCGCAGGCTGCTCGGGCGACGTGGACTCGTTGGGAATGTTGTCTTCGTTCATAGTCTGCTCCTTCAACAACGCCTTCTCAGAGTGCCGCGTGTACCTGTGCGTTCGTTATGGTCGCGATGAGTGTCCGCTATGGCCTTAGCCTGGGTTACATGAGTGCTATTGCTGGCGCCTGGCGGCGCACTGCGGCTGGAGCCGGTCTGCTTTCCCCCGATGGCGTCGTTGCGCCCACCATCTTCGCAGAGATGTCTGCGGCAGCGGTGAGAACCGGTTCGATCAACCTCGGTCAGGGCTTTCCGGATGAGGACGGTCCTGCCGAAGTTCTGGAAGCCGCACGCGCCGCCATTTCTGCCGGCGTCAATCAGTACCCGCCCGGCCGCGGCTTTCCCGACCTCCTGGCAGCGATCAGCGAGCACCAGCATCGGTTCTACGGGCTCGAGATCGACCCGGCAACCGAGGTGATCGTGACCGCGGGGGCGACAGAAGCACTGACGGCAACACTGCTGGCGCTGATCGATTCGCCGGACGACGAGGTCGTCGTCTTCGAACCGTATTACGACTCCTATGCCGCGGCTGTGGCCCTCGCCGGGGCCCGGCTGCGCACCGTTCCGCTGCGCCGAGGCGACTTTCAGCCGGATCTCGAGGTGCTGGCGGCATCCGTCACCGACCGCACCCGCATCATTCTCGTCAACGACCCGCACAATCCGACCGGTACGGTGTTCACTCCCGAGGTGAAGGCCGAGGTGATCCGCCTCGCGCATCAGCATGACGCGATCATCGTGACCGATGAGGTGTACGAGCACCTGGTTTTCGGCGCTCCGCATGTCCCGCTGGTGACGCTTCCCGGCGCTGCCGAGCGGACGCTCACGATCTCTTCTGCCGGCAAGACCTTCTCGGCGACGGGGTGGAAGATCGGCTGGATGCATGGGCCGGCCGACCTGATCACCGCGGTGCTGACGGTCAAGCAGTATCTGACGTACGCGAACGGATCCGCATTCCAGCCGGCGATCGCGGTGGGTCTGCGGTTGCCTAATTCTTTCTTCTCGGATGCCGTCGCCGCTCTCGCCCGCAAACACGAGATCCTCGGCGCAGGGCTGCGCAGCGCCGGCTTCGAGGTGTTCGCCCCTCAGGGCGGCTATTTCACCGTCGCGGATGCCACCACCCTCGGCGGTGCAGACACTGCGGCATTCTGCCGGGCTATGCCCGAGAAGTCCGGAGTCGTCGCTATTCCGATGAGCGCGTTCGTCAGCACCGAGCACCAGGGCGATTATGCCGGCCTCGTCCGCTTCGCGGCCTGCAAACGGGTCGAGGTGCTCGAAGAAGCGGCAGCCCGACTGGCGGCCGCGGAGTTCTGAGCTCCTCAGTCTCACTCAGCGGGGTGCGACCTCAGCGGGGTGCGACGGTGTAACGACGCAGCCTCAAGGCTGGGTTGATCTCGCGCACCCGGACGATGGTCTGCTGGTCGAGGTGGGCGGTCGCGATGCCCTCCGCACTACCGACCCCGGCGACCACAACGCCCAGCGGGTCGATGATCTGCGAGTGCCCGACGCCGATCGGGGCCGGGTGATCCGCGGCGACGACATACACGGTGTTCTCGATTGCGCGCGCTGCGAGCAGCGTGGTCCAGTGGTGCTCTTTCAGCGGTCCTCGTACCCATTCGGCGGGCACCACGATGACGTCCGCCCCGGCATCCACCAGCGTGCGCGCGACCTCAGGGAATCGCAGGTCGTAGCAGGTCATCATCGCTATGCGGAGGCCGTCGATATCGAGCGTCTGCGGCTCGGTGATCTCACCAGCTTCGATCCAGTCCGACTCGGTCTGTCCGAAGGCGTCGTAGAGGTGCTGCTTGCGGTACACGGCTCTGAGACCTGTCGCGTCGACCGCGACAAGTGCGTTGCGTACGCGCTCCCCCGCTGATTCCACGAGTCCCGCGATGATCGTGATGCCGTGCACGGATGCTGTCGCCTGCAGATGCCGGACGAACTCACCATCGAGAGCTTCCGCGTTCGCGGAGAACGAGTCATCCATCGGGTCGGTGAAATAGCTGGCGTACTCCGGAAAGACCACCAGGCGCGCGCCTCGGCTCGCGGCATCCGCCGTCAGCGCCGCAATGCGCTCACGATTGTCTGCGCGCGAGGCGGTGGGACTGAACTGACACACGGAAACGGCGACTGCGGAAATCTCAGACATGCCCCCATCTTCGCGTACCCGGCGG
Organism: Microbacterium wangyouchuni; assembly: GCF_054072595.1. Classification (NCBI taxonomy): domain Bacteria; kingdom Bacillati; phylum Actinomycetota; class Actinomycetes; order Micrococcales; family Microbacteriaceae; genus Microbacterium; species Microbacterium wangyouchuni. Next base: position 258,442 of record NZ_JBSVRM010000002.1, on the reverse strand, counting down.
CGGCGAGCGAGGCAGAAAACGCGTGCTAAGCTATAAGACGTGCCGCGGGGTGGAGCAGTTCGGTAGCTCGCCGGGCTCATAACCCGGAGGTCGTAGGTTCAAATCCTGCCCCCGCAACTGAGATTGGCCCCTGATCAGGTATTTTCTGGTCAGGGGCCTTTTGCTTTGTCCAGTACGATTGGTCGGCACGGACACAAAAGTGGACACAAACTTTTCGCTCTCCAGCTCCAGGCCGCGTCCCGACGACAGCGGTCGCTGAGCGAGAATAACAACGAACGACTCATCAAGCTAACGGCCAAAGGCACTCGAACCCGATAAGCCAGAGCCCTCGTTCCTCACAGTTACACACTATTACTCGACTTTATGCGAATCGTTGTCGCGAAGAAACGTAGCGTGAAGTGCACGCATTAGGTGCAATGTCCGGCTCAGATAGTTGCGCACAGAACGAGCGGTTATTTTAACCTCGGAACCTCTAATTATCGCGGCGCAAGTATACGGTGGGTGACTCAACTACACGCCCGAGAGATTTCATTCGCCGATATTGACACGGCTCCACGGATGCAAGTGCGGGTTCGGACAATGCTGGATATGTCCAGGCTTCTCGCAGACGATCATCAACGTGGACGATTCACCGGTTCGCGCGTTTCTTGACGGGCTTTCTGCCCCACTAGCTGCGACGTATGGGCGCACAAAGAACACAGCGACAGCTGACCAGAGGTTGGGTTTCCCAGACCTTGTTGACCTTCAGGTAGCAGCGCCGCTACCTGAAGGTGTGCACGCGACGCGTGCCGAGACGGCGTTCAATATTCGCACGCGCATGGCGTTTGGAGAATTTGGTCTGCAGGAATCTGCGTCAGCCCCAGGCCTTGCGACGATGACGCAGGCAGCAGGCGACCTGGGACTAGAAAGTGGCGCTTACTTCACAGGTCGCCTATGTGGGTGGCTAGCATTGGCAGCATGACATCATTGGATGCAAAGAAGGTTTATCAGCTGCTTGCCCGGCAGGATGTCGAAGAAATTTCGGCGTTTCTCAATGCATCGGGGCTTGACGTCGCGGATCAAGAAGGGCGCACATTCTTGATGATTGCTGCCGTCGATGCGCCGCCAGAGCTCGTCGAGTCCCTCATCCTGCTTGGTTGCGATGCTGAACTACAGGACCGGCAAGGGTTCACGGCTCTTCATCTAGCAGTCATAAACGAACGTCGAGAGATCATCAATCTACTTCTGAAGCACGGTGTAGCTGTTGACACTCGTGACAAATGGGGCAATACGTCGCTGTGGCGCGCTGCAATGGTGGCGTCGGACAGCGAAGAGGCCTCGGTACGCGCCTTAGTCTCTGCCGGTGCAGACCTCGACGCTCAGAACCTTCACGGCGTATCCCCACGAGAATTGCTCGCGTAGTATTTCCAGCCCTTCACGTTTCGAAGAACGCCAAGAGCGATCATGGCTACTTTTCCCGATCTCTTCACGTTTTTGGCCGACAAGGCCAGCCGTGGGGCCGCTGTAGGGCCGGCTTACGGGACTGAATGCATGACGTATCTGAGGCACCTTCAGCAGACCCGTCACTTCAGGGAGCATCGAGAGATCGGGTGTCTTCTATGATCCTGCGAACGACCCGACTCCCCTCGGTGATCCTACTGCGCCCTGGTATGAATGGACCGCCGAAGCCTTGACGGAGGCAGACGGCCCGGCATGGCTGATTCCCCCGCAATTCTTCCTGCCAGTCTCGGGTAAGTCCGTCGATATCGACGCGTATGCGGACGAGGCAGGGTGGGATGAGGGCATGCCGCCCTCGGTGCTCACAGTGCGGGAGGAGACTTTCAACGCCGAGGATGCAGCCGACTGATCTCCTGCGGGTAACGTTGGGAGATCGGACTTCTCCGGACATGTTCCGCGCGACAGCGTAGCTAACTGCGGTAGCCGGGTTACTTTTCCCGATCCCTTCACGTTTATGGGCGGCAAGGCACACCGTGCGACCGTTGCGGCACGCCGATCGTGCGCGAGAGCTTCATGAACCGCGGCTCTCACTTCTGTCCGAGGAGTCAGCGGGCACGCTAAGTCGGTGTCGCGTCACCAAACGCGTATGGAACGCATCCTCCGGTGGTAGGATTTCGAGAATGCCCGGATCGAATGCCCTGATAGAGCTTGCTGCTGAATATGGTCTTGCGTGGCCTGAGCTATATTTGCGGCTTGCAGACGATGGGATGCTCGACTGGGGTACCTTCGGCCCAGACTGGGCTTCGACTCAAGCGCCGCTGCTGCGAGAACGGGTGCCGATTCTCTTCTTCGACTGTGATTTTGAGCCACTCACATGTGACGGCATCCGTGAAGAGCTTGATGCGATGTGCGATCCCGAAGATTATCGGAAGATCGATCCCGCGCAAGGGTACTTGCCCTTTGGGCGCACGCCAGGCGGAGATCTATATTGTTTTGAACGAGAAGCAGCCGGCGATCGCGTAGGACCCGTTGTTCTGATTCTTCATGATGACGAGATGGGCGAGTATCTGGCCTCGAGCCTTCAGGACTTCATTGCTACGGAGATGATCATGAGCTTCGTTGAGTTTGATAGCGATCAGTTCCTAGGAGACGGTGACCCGCATGCCAACGCGAGTTTGTGGTTGCACTCCCACCGTCCGTATTTGAGAGTCGATCAGATCAGCGCGTTGGAATTGCTATACGAGCGATCTGTGGCAGTCGATGCTGATAGAACTATGAGCATTATCGAACATGCTGATGCTGAAGAGCTAGTGAAGCACGTTGCTCCCTTCCCCAAGCGGGGCGACGAGTTTGTTGCTTGGGGCGAGGAGTAGCCGACGAGTGTCGATCGTCGCTATGAATAGCTCGTCGATTGAGCGACATGGTGCGCGGCGGGACGTGTTGCAGACAAGAGAGGTCGCTCGCAGTGGATCAGCGTGACAAACTGCGGTAGCCGAGGGTTGATTTGGCCTGGCTAAAGTTCCGATCTTTAACAGGATAGGAACACCATGACTAAGAATTACGAGGCTGAATTCCGTTGGCGTGCCCTGCGGATGATCACCGAAGCACGTCCGAGCACGCCAGCCTGCATACGTTTACCGCCGCCAACGGTCCCGGCAAACGGCGTGATGGTTGCTGCGCAGTGCAACTGGCGCATTCGACCCAACATTTTGGGGCGAATGCGCCTGATGTGCCCTGGGTTGCATGGAGTCGTGCAGTTAGATTCCTGACCGCAGCATCTTTGCTTGTTCATACAGTTTCTCGTACTCGACGGGTGACCGCATCCCGAGTCGGGAATGACGCCGTTTCCGGTTATGGAACATTTCGAGATACTCGAAGATCGCGTTTGCAAGCTCGAGCCTGGTCTGCCACACCTGACGGTCCAGCAGCTCCGTTTGCATACGCCCCCAGAACGATTCGATCATGCTGTTGTCGTAACACGATCCAATCGCACCCATCGACGGCAACAGCCCTGCCGTCTGAACCCGCTGGGTAAATACCCAGCTCCGGAAAACGGTGCCGTGGTCCGAGTGTATTACCGTCCCTGGTTGGGGTTTTCGAGTCTCGATCGCCATATGCAGTGCATTCGTCATGAGAGCTGCATCCGGGGAACTGTCAATCGCCCAGCCCACGACTTTTCGGCTGAACGTATCCAGTACGACCGCGCAGTAGATCTTCCCTTCGCGCGTGCGGTGTTCTGTGAGGTCGGTGACCCACAACATATTGGGGTGATCTTGACCGAACTCGCGCCGTACGAGATCCCCCGGAAGTGGGGCGTTACTGCGGGATTGCCGAGAGTGTCTGGGGCCAGGAATACCCGGCAGCCCGGCGCGTGACATCACCAGTTCCACTTGGGATCGTCCGACCTGTAGCCCTAACCCCATGGTGAGTTCGGCCCATACTCTGCGAGCACCATACACGCCACGTGCCGCTTCATGAACAGCCTGAATCTGTTCGAGAAGCCACGCATGGCGGATCTGCCGGTTCGATGGGACACGAGTCTTCCAGGCGTAATATCCAGATTCAGATACCCCGAGGAGTCTGCATGACTTCTGTACAGGCAAGCTTTCCGCGGCCATCACTGCGATGGCCGCGTACATTCTTTTGGGGTGTGGGGTTCCTTCAAAAGTTCACGTGCACGAACCAGGATTCGTACTTCTTCTTCAAGCTCACGAATGCGACGCTTTGCACTGGCAAGTTCAGCGTTCTCGGCGCTGGTGATTCCTGGGTGAGCGCTTGTATCGATGAGCTGCTGTCTGCGCCAGTTATAGATCGTTTGCTGGCTGATGCCCAGATCTTCGGCGACATGTTTCACGGGCTTGCTCTCAGCGATGAGATCTAGGGCTTTGCGCCGGAAGGGTTCCAGGTAGCGAGTCATGGTTTACCTCTTTTCTCGGTTGCGCTGTTACCAAGATTCCAACAGGTCGACTCCTTTAAAGCCAGGGCACATCAGAGCCTCCGTCAAAACCCAGGGCGCTTCATCCTGCATTTGAGGGCCGAATTCGGAAAGTAGTATCTGACGTTCGACTGCAGACTCAGCGATCAATCTCAACAAAAAGAAACCTACCCGCCGATTGGCAGGTGGGCTTCCGTATTTTTCTCTCTGAATCATGCCGCATCAGTAATAGCCTGTCGAGGACATGAACTAAACAGTCCCCAACGTCACGAAAGCACTTCACTACATGTCAGCTCTGGCGTCACCATTAGACCGCACCACGACGTGACACGACACGACACGACACGTACAGCCGACTTGCATCAAGTTCTGACTCGAGAGGGTGCACGCAACTCTTCAACGAGACAGTTTGAGCGCGGCTAGACAGCGGTTTTTGGGTAAATGTGGACACAAAAAGTTGGACACAAAAGTGGACACAAACTTTTCTCTTTGTGGCTCCAGCCTTACCCATAGATGCGAAGTTGGGTGTGACGGAGGCATCGGTTTGAGGAGTTATCCGCGGCAGATTGAGCTCAGCCTGCCAGCAAACAGCCCGAGCTGGATCCTTTGCAAACAAAGGGAAGGAGAGGTAAATACGCCGTCGTAGCAGCGATAAGTTAATTAAACCTTGTCGGTTTAAACCACGGACTTGCCTCGGGGTGGCGCAGCTCAGTAGGTCGCTGGCCTCATAGCCCGGAGGTCGTAGGTTCAAATCCTGCCCCCGCAACCAACGCGACACGAAGGCCCCTGATCGGGAGTAATCCAGATCAGGGGCCTTCTGCTTTCCACGGGGGAAGTGACCGCGCCGGCATACAGCCGGCAGGGGAAGAAGAAAGTCCCGACGGAAACCGAAGTTTCAGTCAGGACTTTCTTCTGTTTGCAGCCCGCGGGGGCTACTCGGCTGCTTCGAGCTCCAGCAGCGTGGTGATCGCGGCGGTGAGGCGCTTGTCTGCCTCGGCGAACTCGGTGAGGTCGCCGGACTTCAAAGCTGCGTCACGGTCTGCGAGAGCCTGCTTCGCATCCGCGAGCGCCTCTTCACGAGCGTCGCCACTAACGGGCTCCTCGCCACCCTCAGCGGGCGGCTCCTCGCCACCCTCTGCAGGAGGCGTCGTGCCTTCATCTGGCGGCGTAGTGCCACCATCCGGGTCAGCCGGCTCCACTTCTTCATCGCCAGCGCTCGCACCGGAGTCGCCGCCGAAGATCTCATCGAGAGCCGCAGTGAGCGTGTCTTCGAACGCGATGCTGTCGCCGAACGTGACCAGCACCTTCTGCAGCAGCGGCAACTGCGTGCCAGCCGCCTCAGACGACTGCACGTACACCGGCTGCACGTAGAGCAGACCACCACCGACAGGAAGGGTCAGCAGGTTTCCGTACTTCACCTGCGACTCACCCTGCTGCAGCAGGTTCAGCTCTCGCACGACATCCGGATCGGAGTTGAACGTGTTCTGCACCTGACCGGGGCCCGGCACCGTCGTATCAGCATCGATCTCCAGCATCCGGAGCTGGCCGTAACCTTCTGCCTTCTCCCCCGCAGTCGCTCCGGCATCCGAATCGACCGCCAGGTAGCCCATCAGCACGTTACGACTGGTCGTCCCCTGAGCGGATGCCGGGATGAACGTCGAGAACATCGAGAAGCGCGGCGAATCCTGGCCGGGCATCTGCATCGACAGGTAGTACGGCGGCTGCAGCTGGTTGGCGTTACGCGGGTCATTGGGCGTCTGCCAACGGTTGTCCTGCTGGGCGAAGGAGCCCGCAGTATCGACGTGGTAGACCTCGAGGATCTCGCGCTGCACCTTGAACAGGTCGGTCGGGTACCGCACGTGGCTCATCAAATCAGCTGACATCTCGCTGATGGGCTGCACCGTCGAGGGGTACACCTTCTGCCAGGCCTTGAGAATCGGGTCTTCGTCATCCCAGGCGTACAGCGTCACCGAGCCGTCGTAGGCGTCGACCGTGGCCTTGACCGAGTTACGGATGTAGTTGATGTCGTCGAGCGCGAACGTCTGCGCCTGCGAGTTCGAATCGGCGATCGCATCCGACAGGCTGACGCTCGTCGAGTACGGGTACGTCGAGCTGGTCGTGTAGCCATCAACGATCCAGACGATCCGGCCATCGACGACGCTCGGGTACGGATCGCTGTCGAGCTCCAGGTACGGAGCAGCGCTCTGCACACGGTCGACCGGGTTGCGGTCGTAGAGGATCTGCGAATCGCTGTTGACCAGGTCGGAGAACAGGATCTCCGCCTCCTGGAACTTCAGCGCGAACAGTAGCTTGTTGAACGTGCTGCCCACTTCTGGACCGCCGTCACCCTCAAAGGTCGTCTTGGTCTCATTGGCGCCGTCTTCACCGCGCGGATAATCGATCTCGACGTGATCGGTGCCTTCCGGCGCTCCGACGATCGAGTACAGCGGCGAGTCCTCACCGAAGTACACGCGGGGCTCGAACTCTTCGCCCTTGCTCAGGAATCCAGAGGTCGGGATGCCGCGCTCAAGGAACACCGGCTCACCCTCGCTGGTGCGCTGGTTACCCGCGGCGACCACCAGGCCGTAGCCGTGGGTGTAGACCGCGGTGCGGTTGTTCCAGTTGTTGCTGTCGCCCAGACGGTCGACATCGAGCTCGCGCACGGCGACCACGGTGTCCTGTGTCTCACCGTCGATCTCGTAACGGTCGACGTCGAGGGTGTCCTTGAACTGGTAGTAGCCACGGAACTGCTCGAGCTGCTGCACCGTCGGGCTGATGATGCTCGGGTCGAGGATGCGGATGGATGCCGTGGTCTCAGCGTCCTCACGAAGCTGGCCGGCTTCGGCATCGATAGCAGCCTTGAACGGCGTGACCTCGAGGTCGGCGATGTCGTAGGCCGCTTTCGTGCCGTCGATGTTTCGCTGGTAGAACTCGGCCTGGAAGCTGTTCTGGTTCGGGCGCACCTGGAAGGTGTCGACAACCCACGGGTAGCCCATGCCCACGACGAGCGATGCGACGATCAGCAGGCCGGTGGCCACCAGCGGGAAGCGCCAGCGACCGATGATCGCGGTGACGAAGAAGAGGATTGCGACGAGGATCGCGAGAATCGCGAGAATCGCCATACCCGGGATCGTGGCGTTGACCGCCGTGTAGGCAGCTCCGGTGATGCGGTCCTCTTCAGCGACCAGGGTCTTGTACCGGTCGAGCCACAGGCTGGCTGCCTGAACGAGCAGATAGAGCCCGGCGAGGATCGCCAACTGGATGCGAGCGGGCTTGGAAATACGCAGCTCGCCCTGACCGATGCGCAGCGAACCGTAGAGGTACGACACCAGCGCGGTGATGATCAGGCTCAGCAGCACAACAGCCGAGACGAAGGCCAGCAGGATCGAGTAGAACGGCATCGCGAAGAGGTAGAAGCCGGTGTCCATGCCGAACTGCGGATCAGTGACACCAGTGCTGCCGCCGTTGATCCACAGCCACACCGTCTGCCAGTTACTCGATGCGGCAAAGCCGGCGAAGAGACCGAAGAAGATCGGCATGCCCCACATGGCCAGTCGGCGCAGCGGCTCGATGACCTCCTGGTACCGGTCCAGCTGCGAGCTCAACCGCACATATACCGGACGCAGACGATAGGCCAGCTGAATCACGACGAACAGCGGTACAGCCATTCCGAGGAAGCCCACCACGAACATCACCGCCGTGGCCAGCCACTGCGTCGTCAGCACGTTGGCGAACTGCAGCTGGTTGAACCAGAGGAAGTCGGTGTAGAGCGAGGCGAAGACGAAGAACGCAGCGATGATCGCCGCGATGATCACCAACGAAATGGTGAGTATTCGTCGAGAGGTACTGGGCGTGGCCGGATTCGGCGCCGAGGTCGTGGTCACCTATCTATCCTAAGTGCCCTCACGTATGTGTCGGCTGTGCTTACGGTGTCAGAGCGGTCACGATGTAGTGCACGTCGGCAGCGTTTCGACATCGCCGCCGGCGGCGATCACCTCGACCGCGCTCACAGACTCCTCCAGCGTCGATGTGCGAATCACCTGCAACCCGTCCGGAACATGACCGACGACCTCAGCGCAGTTCGATTCCGGCGCCAAGAAATAGTCCGCACCGGCATCACGGGCACCGTACAGCTTCTGGCGAATTCCCCCGATCGGTCCGACCTGACCCGCGGCGTCGATCGTGCCGGTACCGGCGATGTCTTGGCCGCCGGTCATCTCACCGGAGGTGAGCTCGTCAATGATCCCGAGCGCGAACATCAGTCCGGCGCTGGAACCGCCCACGTTGTCGAGCTGAATCGTCACGTCGAACGGGAAATCGTATGTGGTCATCAGCTGGATGCCGACAAGCCAGGTGTCGACCCCGTTCGAGGTGCCCAGCTCGGGTGTGATCTCAACCTGCTTCTGCGCTCCATCGCGCAGTACGGTCAGTTGCACCGGGTTGCCCTTCGCCTCCTGGATGCCAGCGCGCAGCTCTTCGGCATCCTGGATCTGAGCACCGTCCAGCGCCGTGATCACGTCGTCTTCGAGTAGTAAGCCCTCAGATGGTGATTCTTCGATCACTGAGTAGATCTGCACGGCAGCACCGGTGTCGTAGCCCAGATGATGCAGCGCTGCCGCAGTCGCCTCGTGCTGCGAATCGACCATCATCAGCGCATTGTTCTCATTGCGCTGCTCGCTGGTGAGACCCTCCGGGAAGATCGCGTCGATGGGCACGACCGCGCGTGAGGAGTCCATCCAGGCCAGAGCGAGTTCGAACCAGGACGGTGTGCGCTCCCTGTTGCCGACCACCTCGATTGTCGTGAGGTTCAGACTGCCACTGGTCTCGAATGTCTCCGCGCCGTCGATCGCGATGAGCGGCACCTGCTCGCCGTCACTGCTGGTCGCGGTTCCCAGCGTGTCGTAGACGGGGCCCGGCCGCTGGATCACATAAGGCGTCGGCAGGAACGTCAGCACGACGAGCGCGATGAGCGCGACGATGAGCGCCCAGACGCCGAGTCCGACCCGGGGTGTGCGGGATTGAGACAAGTGGTTCCTCCGTCGTTCGCGACCGGCGTACAGCGATCTTCCTGTGATGGGGCCGCTAAGGGACGCCTGCAACTAGCGTAGATGGCACGGCTAGCGACGTGCTGAGAGGCGACCGACATGGCAGACAACGAACCGAACCCCGAGGACTTCCAGGAGTTCCTCCGAAAGATGATGTCCGGCGAGGGTGGCGGAGACTTCGATCTCAGCGCGTTGCAGAACGCGTTGGGCGGCCCCGACGGTATCAACCTCGATCCTTCGATGATGGCTGCTCTCATGCAGCAGTTGCAGGGCGCGTTCAACGGTGACCCGTGGGAGAACACTCTGCGACAGGCACTGCACATCGCCAACCAGGAAGGGCAGGGGATCACCGACGGATCTCGCTCGTCCGTTGTCGACGCATTCGCGCTCGCGAATCTGTGGCTCGGTGAGGCGACGACCATTTCGGAACTGTCCGAGGCTCCGCAGGCGATGACGCGCGGCGAGTGGGTCGAGAAGACGCTTCCGGTCTGGAAAGAGATTGCCGGTCCCGTCTCGACCAGCATCGCAGATGCACTCACCGGAGCACTGGACACCCAGGTCCCCGAAGACATGCGCGATGCGATCCAGGGTGCGGGAAAGCTCATGCGCGGTCTCGGCGCATCCGTGTTCGCCGCCCAATTCGGGCAGGTGCTCGGCAACCTGTCGCTCGAGGTCGTCTCCGGTGGTGATGTGGGCATCCCGGTTCTTCCGGCTGGAACTGCTGCCGTGATTCCGCAGAACATCGCCGATTTCGGCACCGGACTCGAGATTCCAGAAGACCAGATCTCGCTGTACCTCGCAACACGAGAGCTCGCCTACGCGCGGCTGTACCGGCACGCGAAATGGTTGCACCTGCATGTGATGTCGCAGATCACCGACTTCGCCCGCGGTGTGACCGTCGATGTCGAAGCACTCGAGGACGTCGCCAGCAGGCTGGATCCCTCCAACCCTGAAGAGCTGCGCGCAGCGATCGAGGGCGGCGAACTGCTCCCAGCTCAGACCGAGGCGCAGCGCGAGTCACTGACCCGGTTGGAGAACATCATCGCGCTGATCGATGGCTGGGTGGATGTCGTCACGAATGAGGCGACCTCACGTCTCCCGGACGGTGCGCGTCTGGCTGAGGCCGCTCGACGTCGACGGGCGGTCGGTGGGCCGGCCGAGGATGCTCTGGGAGCGCTGGTTGGGCTGAAACTGCGTCCGCGTCGCATGCGCGAGGCGGCCGACATGTGGCGCAAGGTGACGGATGCCGTCGGCATGGCCGCACGCGACTCTCTCTGGGACTACCCGGATCTGCAGCCGACAGCAGCGGACATCGACGACCCCACCGCGCTGATCGAACGCCTCCAGGCGCGTGCCCGGGGCGAAGAGCCGGCGGCCGACGAGTTCGATGAGGCTCTGGCCCGTCTGCTCGACGGCGAGGATTTCACCGACGGCAGCGGCAACCAGGGTGGCGAGACTCCGGTCTGACCGGCCGGATCGCCGCAGCATCCACTCGATCTGCACAATCAGGCGATGCGCAGAGTTGTCCACTGATCACGCTTTGTCGTCCCGCGGCGGCCTCGGAGTGAGCAGAATCGGGTCATGCCCCCGATCACGCCGCCGACGCTGACACGCCTCGATCCGGCGTACCCGCTGCTGTGGCGCGATGCCGATACCGTGCAATTCGGTCTCGAAGGCCGCGTGCTGATTGCGCTGTCCGAGCCCTGGATCGAACCGCTGCTGCAGGCGATGCGCACAGGCTTCCGCCGACGCACATTCGATGTGATCGCCCATGCGAACGGCGCGCCGAGAGAGGCCGCGCGCGAACTACTGCGCCAGCTGCGTCCTGTGCTGTGCACCGACAGCCCCAGCCCGCCACCGGTATGGATCGAAAACCTCAACGTCGCGGATTCACGCGTGCCTGTGCGACTGGAGAGCGCGCTGGCAGAGGAGGGGTTCGTCACTGCTGAACGGGCAGCGGTCGGTGCGGTGGGGATCGTTCTGGTGCATGGCGCAGCATCCGCACACCAGCTGGTCCCCTATCTGCGCGATGATCTGCCGCATGTGCCGGTGGCGTTCGAACCGGGCGGCACCACGATCGGGCCGCTGATCGTTCCCGGTCGCACGGCCTGCTTGGCTTGCCGCGACGCGCACGAACGAGACCGCGACCCCGCTTGGCCGGCGATGCATGCGCAACTGGTCGCCGCGACATCCGTTCCCATCACCGGCGCACGCGCTGCCGAAGCTGCCGTGCTCGTGGCCCGAATCCTCACCGAGTCGGGGAATGCGAAACGCACGAAGAGCGTGCGGATCAGCCCCGACGGACGCCGCGTGTGGCACGCGGTGACATTTCACGCAGAATGCCGGTGCCGCGAGCAGTCGTTCCAATCTCCTGAACGAACCGCGATTGCTGCCGCTCCCGGTGACCGGCCGCACGCGACCATGAGAGATCAAGCGTTCGCGCAGCGCGCGTGATGCCCACGTAGGCCAGCCGCCGTTCCTCGTCAATGGACTCGAAACTGGTGGCGTAGCCGATCGGCAGCGCACCTTCCGCCCACCCCACCACATGCACGTGCGGCCATTCCAAGCCTTTTGCCGCATGGAGCGTCGACAGCGTGACCGTCTCCATCGCTGGCTCATGCTGATCTTTAGCCCGCGCCATCAGCGTGTCGCTGAACGAGCGCAGCGTGGTCTCGGCCGGGGCTTCCTCGGCCAGGCGAAGAATCGCCCGCCGGGCTTCCCAGCCATCGCGTTGGGCACCTCCGGCTGCCGGCGGTTCGTCGCTGAGTCCCATCTCGCGCATCACCCGACGCACGTTAGGCAGGAACCCGCGCTCGGTCGGAGCAACGGATGCTCCGCGCAGCGCCAGCACCGCCTGACGAACCTCCGGCAGATCGAAGAAGCGCTTCCCGCCCAGCACTGTGGACGCGATTCCGGCTTGTGCCAGCGCCTGCTGGATGACAGCAGACTGCGAATGCGCCCGGTACAGCACCGCGATCTCCGAGGCAGCCGCACCCAACTTCAAGCGCGCGGCAACCGCCTTCGCGACCCCGGCGGCTTCGTCGGTCTCACTGTCGTATGCGGTGATCGTGGGCGGGTCCGCGGTCAGCGACTCCCGTGCCGCCACGAGCTCGAGCGCACCGGGGCGGCCCTTCATCAGCGCGTTGGCGGCGGCAAGGATCGGCGGCTGGGAACGGTAGTTCGTCTCCAGGCGCACCACCGTGGCATCCGGGTAGGTGCGACCGAACTCGAGCAGGTACTTCTGATCGGCGCCGGCAAAGGAGTAGATGGTCTGGCTGGCGTCGCCAACCACGCACAGGTCGCGGCGCTCCCCCAGCCAGAGCTCCAGCAGACGATTCTGCAGTGGCGAAACGTCCTGGAACTCATCGACGGTGAAGTGCCGGTACTGCTCATGCACAGACGCCGCGACGCGCGGCTCGGCCTCGAGCATCCCAGCACACGCCAGCAGCACGTCCTCGAAGTCGAGCTGGCGACGATCGTCCTTCAGCATCTCAAAGGCCTGCTGCAGCTCGGCGAGCTGCTCGGTGTTCACCCGACCCACCGATCGTCCCAGGGCCGCGTGCTGCTCGATGGAGAGCATCGAGACCTTGCGCCACTCGATCTCGCTGGCCACGTCCCGCAGGGTCGCGGTATCCAGTCGGATCCGCAACTGCTCCCCCGCTTGTGCCAGCACGCGAACCTTGTTATCGATGATGCTCGGCGCGGGAGAACCCGCGAGCGTAGGCCAGAAAAAATTGAGTTGTGAAAGGGCAGCCGCGTGGAACGTGCGCGCGACGACGCCCTGCACGCCGAGGGCCCGCAGGCGTCCCCGCAGCTCCCCGGCGGCCTTCGAGGTGAAGGTGAGCGCGAGCACACGGTTGGGCGAGTACGCTCCGGTGTCCACCCCGTGTGCAATCCGATGCGTGATGACCCGGGTCTTACCGGTGCCAGCGCCGGCGAGGACCGCCACGGGCCCACGCAGCACAGATGCTGCCTCGCGCTGATGTTCGTCGAGGCCGTCCAGCGCGCTCACTTCGACTCGTACCAGTCCACGATCAACGCTCGCGCGATGGATGCCGGGCCGGGCAGCCCCACCGGACCATCGCCGGCCAGCGCACTGGCGATCTCTTCGCGGGTGAACCAGCGAACGTCGATGATCTCCTCGCCGTCTGCTCGCGCGTCCCGCTCCTCAGATGCTGTCGCCCGAAATCCGATCATCAGCGAACGCGGATACGGCCACGGCTGCGAGGAGATATACCGCACGCTGTGCAACAGCACCCCAGCTTCCTCTTCGATCTCCCGATGAACGGTCGATTCCAGTGACTCGCCAGCTTCGACGAATCCGGCGAAACAGGAGTACATCCGCCCGTGCCAGTTCGCGTTGGCGCCCAGCAACAGCCGCTCGCCGTCTTCGCTCTCCACCGCGACGATCACTGCTGGGTCGGTACGAGGAAAAAGGTCGAGCGCGCACTGCGCGCATCGACGTGACCAACCGCCTTGGCGCAGCTCGCTCTCGGAGCCGCACATGGTGCAGAACCGAGCGTCACGCAGCCAGGACGCGAGCATTACAGCTGCAACCAGCATCTCCGTGTTCTCGGCGTCGAGCAGTCCCCCGATATCGCGCAGGCCCATCCAGGTCTCTGCGGGAGCCGCGTCGATAGAGTCGGTCAGCGAAGCGGCGGCCGCGACCAGCACGATCGTTCCGTCTTCGCGTCTTCCCAACAGGCCCCACTCGGCCTCACCGACCTCGGAGGGTGCGACGGTGAGCAGTGCGTCATCCTCGACCCGCGCGCGTCCTTCTCGGACGACAACGACCTGCGCGTCATCAGATGCACGAAGCGAGTCGAGGATGCCCGGCTCGTCGCGAATGTGTCCTGCACGATCGAACACGGTACGAACTGTCATCGACTCCCTCTCTCGCAGGCGTGGCGTAGGCGAATCCGCCCCCTGGCCGACCTACCCTGGGGGCATGGCACGGTCTCCCTTCACTCTAGCCGCGGCGGTCACCGCTGCACTGTCCGGTGCGGAGGTCGTCGGTGCGCGCTCTTTGACCGCAGGCGGCGATGGACGTTTCGATTCGGCAGTGGCAACACTCTCCGATGGCAGCGAAGTCGCCATCCGTGTCGGCGACGATGACGAGACTGCGCGTGAGCTCGCCGCCGAGTCGATCGCGCTGCGCGCATTGACCGCGGGAGCGCGCTCGATGCTGCCGTTCCGCGTGCCGGAGTTCCTCGGCGAGACGCAGCTCGCCGAGGGCCGCGCGCTCGTCACCAGCCTGCTGCCCGGCTTCCAGATCGAGGCGGCCCATGTGCCAGCAGGTCGCGGCGCCGCGCAATCGATCGGCGCCTCAATCGCCGCTGTGCATGCCCTGCCAGCTTCCGTGGTGCGCAGCGCCGGGCTTTCCACCCGCAGCGCCGAGGAAGCACGCGCAGACATCCGCCAGCTGGTGGATCGCGCGTCCGCGACCGGACGCGTGCCCGCACGCCTCACCGTGCGCTGGCGTGAAGCGGTCGGCGACGATGACCTGTGGCGATTCGAATCGGCAGTGACGCTCGGCGGTACGCACGCCACATCATTCCTCTTCGAGGATGACCCAGAGCAGGGCCCTGAAGTCGTCGGCATCCTAGATTGGCATGGCCTGTCAGTGGGAGATCCTGCGGTGGATCTGACCTGGCTCTCTTCGGCCCCCGAGGCTGCGGACGATGTGCATGCGGCCTATACCGCGGCGTCCGATCGCGCACCGGATGCGGCGTTGGCTGTGCGCGCCCGGCTGCTGGCCGAGCTGGAGTTCGCCCGCTGGCTCGTGCATGGGGATAATCTGCGCCGCCAGGACATCATGGATGATGCGGCGGACCTGCTCGAAGCACTGTCGGAGGGGCTGCGCGAGCGTGATCTCTCTGTCATCGCATCGCGCAGCGAGGGTGTGGACTCTGCGTTGGATGCGCTCGATCACGTGCCGGCGACGGCTGCCTCGGGATTCAACACCTCGATGCAGACGGACGCATACAGCCCGGAAGATCTGATGCTGGGTGAGGATGCCGCTGAGATCGTCGAGCACGACGCCACCGAGGACCTGTCCAACGTCGTCGATTCGGACCTCGTGCCGCGCGCACCCGGCGAAAAGCCTGGCTTGTCTGCAGATGGCGACGCCCGAGGTTCCGAAAGCGGAGCCGATCCGGCTGGCGAAGCTCAGCGCGCGGCCCGCGCTGCCCTCCAACGCTGGACGAGTTCTTCCTCGGAGTAGACACGATCGCCGCGGATCACCAGATCGTCGGCAACGTAGTACAGCGCGACGTCGATCTCCTCCAGCGGTACACCGAAGCGCCGGTGGTAGGCGAGCCGGTACAGCGCCAGCTGCAGCATCCGCTCATCCTTCTCGGTTTTCGTGCGCGGGGCCTTGCCCGTTTTCCAATCGACAATCTCGATACGCCCGCCCCGGTCTTCGCGACGGTAGACCGCGTCGAGTTTGCAAATGACGATATGACCGTCGCTTCGCCCCGATGACTCTCGCTCTGCGCCAGCGGCAGAATCAGGGTCGATCCCTGCGCCGAGCGCGAAGTTGATCTCGATCTCGACGGCGATGGGTCGCAACGGTGCCCATTCGCTGCTCTCGAAGATCTCTCGCAGCCGCTCGAGATCGACTTCATCTGCAGCCGAAACGCTCCAGGGATCGGGCTGCTCGTCATCGGAATCCCACAGCGCGCTGTCGGGGCTGGGGCCTGTTCCCACAAGACCGGATCGGTGTTCGACCCAGGCGTGAAACAGCGTCCCCAATCGCGTCTGCCGGTACGGCCGCTCGGGCATGGGCCTGGCCAGAGCGAGCACAGTGCCGTCGAAGTCGGTGACATAGTCCTTGAACTTCGACGCCGGAACGCGGGTGGGCGGAGCCATTCGGAGGCCACGCTGACGCTCCGCCCGCTCCGCGAGCAGCCGTTCCAATTGCACGGTCGGCGCTGGCTCATCAACCACAGCGCGCACCAGCGCAGCTGCTTCTTCGACTGCAGTGCGGCGCCCGCCGAGCGGGTCCATCGGCCACACGCTGGTTTTGCCCTCTCCGGCGTAGGGATTGTCTGCGTCATCGACCACCGTGATCGGGTCTAGCCCGAGCGCCTCGATCGCTTCGCAGAGATACGCCCCGGCCGCACGTGGACTCTTCTGCCCCGCCCAGTGCGATCCGGTCAGCAACAGATCGGTCCGTGCCCGCGTGACGGCGACGTAGGCGAGCCGGCGTTCCTCCTGCTGCTGATAGTCGCGGTAGGAATCCTTGAAGACGGTGAGCGCGCCCGGAGCGGTCTTGCTCTTACTCGTCAGTGACGCCACTCCCGCCTTCAACCGCTTCGCCGGATCCGGCTCGTCATCGATGGGCGGGTTCCAGCTGAACGTCGGCAGCGCCGCGCTGTCACCGCGCAGCGCGAACGGCAGCACGCCGAAACCGAACCATCCCGAGGTGTCCGTGGGTCGGGAAGGAAGCTCGCCCTCGACCATGCGCACAACCGCGACCGCATCCCATTCCAAGCCCTTGGAGCCGTGCACAGTCAGCAGCTGCACCACTCCCGGCTCCGGCGGCTCAGGCCGCGGCATCAGCTCATCGGTGCTCTCGGCTTTCTCCAGCCAGGCCAACAGGCTCGAGATCGTGCCTCTGTCGTCGGCGGAGAGGAAGGCACGCACTTCATCGACGAATGCTCGAAGCTGGGTCGCCGCAACCCGCGCGGGCCCCCTGGTCTCGTTAGCGGCCAGTTCGATATCCAGACGCAGCTCCGTCTCGATGAGTCGGATGAGCTCGGGAATGGGCTGTGCCGAAGCCCGACGCAGCCGCTCCAGCATCTCGCCGGCCGCGCGGATGCGCCCGCGCCCCTCCGGCGTGATGTTTTCGAGAAGCCGATAGTCGTCACGGAGTCCGCGCACCACGTCGACCGCATCGACGATCGAGACGGCCTCATCCGCTCCGCGTGACGCGCGAATGCGGGCGCGCAGCTCGTCCGGAAGCGGCAGCAGTGAGCTGTCCCGTCGCGAGAGCTCGGATGCCAGGTCGTAGAGCGCACGCATATCGGCAACGCCCACCCCGAAGCGGGGCCCGACCAGCAGGCGGATGAGCGCTGAGCCCGCGTTCGGATCGTGCATCACGCGCAACGCCGCGACGACATCAACAACTTCGGGAGTTGCCAGCAATCCGCCGAGTCCGAGGATGCGGTGCGGAATGCCCCGGGCGGCGAGCGCCTCGGCGAATGTCTGCATGTGCCGTTTTGATCGGAACAGGATCGCACCCGTGTGCGGATTCGCCAGGTCAGCATGTGCCGCGCGGCGTTCGGCGAACCACTCGGCCACTTCGGCTGCTTCATCGTGCACCGTGAGCGGATAGCGCACGTCCACAGCGCCGACTCCGGCTCCCGGACGAGGCTCCAGCGGGGGCACGTCGAGTTCGGGGCGGCGCAGCGGCTGCAGAACACGGTTGGCGATAGCGAGGATCGAGCTGTCGTTGCGCCAGCTGGTCATGAGGCTGTAACTCTGGGTCGGAGCATCCCGAGCGAAGGTGCGCGAGAACGCGTACAGGTTGTCGGCGCTGGCACCGCGCCAGCCGTAGATCGACTGATGGGGGTCCCCCACTGCCATGACCGCACTATCGCGGAACAGTTCGGCGAGAAAGTGTGTCTGGATCACCGAAGTGTCCTGATACTCGTCCAACAGCACCACGCGGTGCTGCTCACGCAGGTCGTCGCGAACATCGGGCGATGACTCGACGATGTCGTAGGCACCACTGACCTGGTCGGCGAAATCGAGCACGCCTCGGCGGTGCTTCTCAGCGATGTAGTCGCGCACCAGAGCGGCCAGCGTCGGCAGAGCGAGCAGGTTGTCCGCTGCTTTAGCGATGTCGCCGTTGCTGCGGTACGGCTCGAACGCCCGTGCCTGCCCGAGGGCGATCCGCTCAGCGCGTGCGAGGTCGGCACGATGATCGAGAGTGTCGCCGGCGAGTCGCTGGACGGCGTCGACGACTGTTCCGAGGGCGTAGTCGATGCCCTCCAGTTCGGGAAGCTCCGCTCGCAGCACCACCTCGCGGGCCAGCATCCAGGACCCAGCCTGGCTGAGCATGGCAACGTCCGAGTCTCGCCCGATTCGGGCGGCGTGCTCGCGCACGATCGAATCGGCGAACGCGTTGTATGTAGACACCCGGGGCCGGATCATCAGGTCTTCCGCCGTGCGCAGGGACGTCGGGTCCCAGCCGGTGTCGAATCGGGCGGCGAGTTCATCGAGCACGTGTGTGCGCAGGAGCACGCGCTGCGCGCCCGTTGCGGCGTCGTTCACTCGTCGCAGCGCATCCGAGGCGACGATCTGCGGAATATGCGGCAGAAGACCGCGTTGACCGAACTCGTCGATCACCGCCAGCCGCGCAGCAATGCGTTCAGCGAGCTCTCCAGCAGCTTTGCGTGTGAAGGTCAGCCCGAGGATCTCATCGCGTCGCACATGTCCGTTGGCGACCAGCCAGACAACGCGGCCCGACATCGTCTCGGTCTTGCCACTACCGGCACCGGCGACGACCAGCGCTGGCGTCGGCGGTGCTTCGATGACCCGCTGCTGCGCCGCCGTGGGCGGCGGCTGGCCGAGAGCGGCGGCGACATCGAGCGCGGAAAGCCCCGGCCCCTGGCCACCCCACCCGGTCATGAGCTGACCGCCGGGACCGTGTGCACACGGCAGGGGTGAACCCGCCACTGCATATCGGCGCAGTGCGCTTCGACATGCGCGGTGAAGCTGTCACCTGACATCCCCCTGGCGGCGGCGGCGAGCCTGCTCAAGAACTTCGTCCGCGGTTCACCGGTCAGAGTGTGCTGATGGGCGATCCGGTAATCGCTGCCCGACAGCGTGTTGGCCACCAGCAGCAGACGCGCACCGGTGAGCGCCCCGGCGCTGGCACCCTCGACCAGCCCCTGCTCGACAGCGATCTGATACGCCGCGAGCTGTGCATGCTCATCGACTTTCACGCCGGAGGTCGGCTCGTTCTTCCCGGTCTTCAGATCCACGACGACGATACGCTCTCCGTTTTCTCCCGCTCCCATATCGGTCCAGCCACGGCCGCGGGCCGCTGCATGCTCTCCCCCACCGGTCGGGTACGCCTCGACGCGGTCGATGAAACCATGCACGATCGCCCGATGTGGACCGGATATCTCGTCGCCGACACGGACCGCTGGCACCGCGTCAACGCTCGTGCCTTCAAGGTCAGCTTGCTCGGCGACGTCCACCGAGAATCGGAACTCGACCTCGCTGGCGAGCACCCGACCGCGTTCGGATGCGACTTCGCCGAGGTAGGCGTGCAACCGCTCGATGTACAGGTCGGCACGGCGACGCTCCTTGCGTCCGATCCATTCGGTATCGAACTCGAGTTCCGGCCAGCGTTCCGCGAGAACAGCCTGCAGCTTCTCCAGGTCTCCATCCGGGACCGTCTCCATCGCCTCGTGGATGATCGTGCCCATCCCGGCGGCCGGCGGCAGCACAGTATCGCCGCCCAGCGCCGAGATCGCCCAGTTCAGCTCGCACTCTTCAAACGACTCCATCTTCGATGGCGAGACACGGGCGGCCTCCGCAGACAGGTCGTGCAGCGGCGCGGTCGTCGACATCGGAGTGATTCCGTACCAGTCCTGCGGATCTGCACCGGGGATGCCTTCACGGGCGAGCACCGCCAGCTGCCCGGCCGCAGCCGCGCGTGCGTCAGCGTCCGGCGAGCTGGTCAGAGTCCGGCGATGTTTGGCGACCAGGCCGCGGAGGGTGAGCGGATGCTCGGCGGCGGGATGGGCAGAGACCGGCGGAGGTTCGGGCAGGAACGAGAAAAAGGGGCTCGGGCTCGTGCTGTCGTCGTCGACCGCGGTCACCACGATCCGCGAGCGGGCACGAGACAGGGCGCGCACGAACAGCCGCAGTTCGTCGTGGAGTGCCGCACGGCGTCGATCGATGCTGTCCGGCGTGGTCGCCGGAGCGCCCGCACGTGTGGCGAGCACAGCATCCGCCAGCCGCCAGGTCTCCAGCAGCCCACCGCGCAGACGCACATTCGGCCACACACCATCCTGCACGCCGGCGACCACCACGGCATTGAACTGGGTCGCCAATGCCGTCGCCGGCGTCAGCAGGGTAACCAGTCCCGGTCGATCCGGGGTGGAGAGAGTGTCTTCAGGAACCTCGCTGTCGAGAATCTCACGCACGAACGTCTCGGCCGGCTCATTGGGAGTCCGCTCGACGAACCGTTTGGCCGCATCGAAAAGCGCCACCAACGCGTCCAGCGCGCGAGAGATCTCACCGCCGCCGGGCTGTCCCGCAGCCTCGCGCCAGTACTTCTGCAGCTTCGAGCCGTTCTGCGCCCTCGCATCGTCCCAGATTCGCCAGAGCAGTTCATGGATCGTTTCGCCGGCGGCGATGGCATCCGCCGTCTGAGAAAGAGTCTTGGCGAAACGGGCTGCCGCTCGAGCTTCCGGAGCATCCACAAAGGTGAAATGCGTGGGAAATGCCATCGCCTGGCGCAGCAGCTCCGACGCCGGAGTCGAGCCGCCATCGGCGAGTTCCAGGTGTCTCAGCCGCGCGCGCAAGCGCCGCAGGCCAACGGCATCCATCCCGCCGAATGGCGAGCACAAGGCGTCGACCAGCGCCTCCGGCGCGCGGTCGTCAGGATGCTGCACGGCAAGCCGGACGATGCCGACGATGTCGCGGACGACGCCCTCGCTGCCGAGTGGACGCTGCACACCGGCGGCGCGAGTGGGCACCTCGCGAGCGGCAAGCTCTGTCTCCAACGCCGTCACCTGTCGCGTGTCATGTGCAATGACGGCCATGTCGCTCCAGGCGATGCCGTCGCTCAGGTGCCAATCCCGCAAAATGCCGGCGATGCGGTCGACCTCTTCATAGGGTGAAGGCGCGAGAAATGCCTGTACACGGGAGTCGGCGACCTCGGGGGTGGGTCCGGGTGCGCGGCGGTGCTCGACACGACCAGCAACACCGATGGACTGCGTCACCCGGCGGGTCAGATCGGTCAGAGCCGGTATCTGCCGGTGCGGCGTGTCCAGGACGAAGACCTGGGCAAGGACTCCCGAGAGCTCATGGAACAGCTGCGGGCTGGCCCCGCGGAACGACCCGGAGGAGATGTCAGGGTCGCCGAAGGCGAGAACGGAGATGCCGCGCGCGCGCAGTGCCCTCACCAGGGTGATGCCACCGCGGGTGATCTCCTGCGCGTCATCCATCAGCACCACGCGAAGCGGTGCAAGCGGGCCGAGGTCTGCGGCATCCGCCGTCTCGAGGATCGCGGCAGCCTCGCTGATGAGGTCGGCGCTGTCACGGTAGGCGGTGCGCATCGACGCAAGCACCGCGCGGTACTCCTCGATGAAGGATCCGGCAGCCTGCCAGACCGGTCGCCCCGATGCCTGCAGCTCGTCCGACAGCACACCCAGTTCCCGGCACTCGGCGAGCAGCGCGCGCAGTTCGGAGCGGAATCCGGTTGAGGCGCGAACACTCGGTCCGAGCGCTTCCGGCCAGCGCGACGGCGCCCCCGATGCTTCATCCTCATCGTCGCCCGCCAAAAGGTCGGCGATGATGCGGTCCTGGTCGGCTCCCGTCAGCAGCGCCGGGGGCTCCTCCCCGGCACGCACCATGGCCCCGCGCACGATTTGAAAGGCGAAAGACCCCACCGAACGCGCCAGCGGGCCCGGAGTCGCCTGACCGATGCGCACACCGATGCGGTCGCGCAACAGTGTGGCGGCCTGCCGGTTCGGGGTGAGAACGAGCACCTCTTCCGGCGCCAGCACACCGACGCTGTCATCTTCGGTGAGCAGGTGCGCGACACGGTCGATCAACGTGTGCGTCTTTCCTGTTCCGGGTGCACCGATGATGACGCCGGAGGTGTCGACCGGGGCCGCGACCACGGCGCGCTGTGCAGCATCTGAGGTCATGACTTCCACGCTATCGGGAGGCCCGGACATCAGCCGAGCCGGGGTAGAGTTGGGCGCAGTCCCCGAACCTTCAAGGAGCACGCGTGGAAATCCGCATCGGCATCATCAACACCGGCCGCGAGCTGAACTTCGAGACCCCCGCCAACGCGGATGAGGTCCGCACTCAGGTGTCCGCGGCGCTCGAGCAGAACACCGCTCATGTGAGTTTCGTCGACGTCAAGGGCAACTCCTACATCGTCCCGACCGCAAACCTCGCCTACATCGAGTTGGGCACCGAGGAGTCACGTCGCGTCGGCTTCGTCGCCTGACCTCGTGTACATCCTTCTCGCACTCATCGCGGCGTGCGCGCTCGGAATCGCCGTGCACTATCTGCTGCCCCGCCGCACTCTTCGCGGCGTCGCGCTGGTCCCCGCTGTCTCGACCGCGGCCGCTGCCATCATCTACACGGTGATGCAGTGGTCCGGCGTCGGCGCTGAGAGCATCTGGCTGTGGCTTACGAGCATCCTCGGCGCGGTCGTAATCTCCGCCGTTGCGGGATACGTTCTCACCACGGCGCGCGTCCGGTCGGATGCCGAGACCAAGGCTGCGCTCGGGATCTGATTGCGCGGAATCTGATCGCGCTGGGCATTGTGTCCAGCGGATGCTACGCGGCCAGGCCCATCGCATCCATGCGTCGCGCGTGCGCGCCCATGAGTTCGGTGTAAACCGGTTCCACCCGGTCTTCGTTCACGGCGAGCCGCTCCGGGCGAAGCGCCTGTCGCGCCACCAGAAGTGTGTCCCCGACAAGTCGGCGCGCCCACATCGACAGCAGCGAACGCCACTCGTTGTCGATGTCGATCGTCTGCTTGAGGATGGCTACGATCTCGCCGGTGTCGTCATCCTCGCTGAGGATATCGGCGACGCGCTGCCCGGTGTCGCCGTAGCTCGAGGCCAATGCCAAATAGAAATCGTCCAGCATCCCGGCGGTGATGTAGACGGCGAGAAGGGTTTCCTTCGGACGTACTCCGATGGTCTTGCGACGGAAGGCATCCAGGTACTCCTGGAACGGAAGCATGATCTCGGTCGGGTCCTCGCCCTGCTGCCGGATGACCTCGACGATGCCGCGATGCTTGCTGAGGGCTGCGCCGGCGGCACGTGCCAGTGCGCCTTTCTCCTCCAGCTCCGGTGTCGCGCGGATCAATCGGGTGAGCGTCTCGAAGTATCCGAGCTGCAGGTAGGCGGCCTGACCGAGGAACCGGTTCAGCTCAGGCGCGAGCTCGGCGAAATCGACTCGGGTCGCGCCGCTGAGATCTCCGCGACTGCGGATGGTCAGATTGCGTCGAGGCTTATCCGTCTGCCAGAACCATTTCACCACGCGTTCAGACTACCCGCGCATCGATGATCCGCTGTGTTCTGCGCCCCTCAGGTAGTCTGAAGTTGCCCTGCCATTGGAGCCGGGCGCCGCGCCTGTGGCACAAGAGACGGCGTGGATCCGTAACGAGGCGTCTGTTTCACATCTGAACAGCGCCGGACAGGCAATAGAACACGTGACAACATTCGCTGATCTGGGTGTCGATCAGGACATCGTCGACTCGTTGGCCGCAAAGGGCATCGTCGACGCATTCCCCATCCAGGAACAGACCATCCCCCTCGGCCTTCCCGGCCAGGACATCATCGGCCAGGCCAAGACTGGCACCGGCAAGACCTTCGGTTTCGGCATCCCCGTCGTACAGCGTCTCGGGTTGAACCCCGAGCCGGGCGTCAAGGCGCTCATCGTTGTACCGACCCGTGAGCTCGCCGTGCAGGTCTACGAAGACATCGACCTGCTCACCACCGGTCGCTCGACCAGCGTGGTCGCCATCTACGGCGGCAAGGCATACGAGGGTCAGATCGACCAGCTGAAGGCCGGTGCGCAGATCGTTGTAGGCACGCCGGGCCGACTCATCGACCTGGCAGGTCAGCGTCTGCTGGACCTGTCGAACGCGACCGAGGTCGTCCTCGATGAGGCCGACAAGATGCTCGACCTCGGCTTCCTCGCCGACATCGAGAAGATCTTCCAGAAGATTCCCGCCATCCGGCACACGCAGCTGTTCTCCGCGACGATGCCCGGGCCGATCGTCGCCCTGGCGCGCCGATTCATGTCGAACCCCATTCACATCCGCGCCAGTGACCCCGACGAAGGCTTGACGCAGGCGAACATCAACCACCTGGTGTACCGCGCGCACTCGCTCGACAAGGACGAGGTCATCGCCCGCATCCTGCAGGCCGAGGGTCGCGGTAAGACCGTCATCTTCACCCGCACCAAGCGTGCGGCTCAGCGACTGGTCGACGAGCTCGGCGATCGCGGGTTCAACGTCGGCGGCGTGCACGGAGACATGGGGCAGGAACAGCGCGAGCGCTCGATGGCCGCGTTCAAGGCCGGCAAGCGTGACGTCCTGGTCGCCACCGACGTCGCTGCCCGAGGCATCGACGTCGACGACGTCACCCACGTCATCAACCACACCATCCCGGACGAGGACAAGACGTACCTGCACCGTGTCGGCCGTACGGGCCGGGCCGGTAAGAAGGGCATCGCCGTCACGTTCGTGGACTGGGAAGACCTGCACAAGTGGGCCCTCATCAACCGCGCCCTCGAGTTCGGCCAGCCCGAGCCCGTCGAGACGTACTCGTCGAGCCCGCACCTCTACGAGGACCTGAACATCCCGGCCGGCACGAAGGGACGGTTGACCACCGCTCCGAAGACCCAGTCGGTCAAGACGCAGAGCAAGCGTCCGGAGAAGGCCGCCGATGTTGCTGCCGAGCAGGGAACCGACGAGCCCGGCACGCGCCGTCGCCGGCGCCGCCGCGGTGCGGGTGACAAGGTCGGCTCGACCTTCGTCGAGGACGCTCCGAAGACCCCGACAGCGGAGGGCGCACCTGTGGCCGACCGTGACGCCGAAGGTGCCGGAACCCACGACGGTGACAAGAGCCACGAGCACCAGGACGGCAAGCCTGCCCCGCAGCGCCGCCGCCGCCGTCGCCGCTCCGGCGGTGCCGCGCCAGCTGGCGCCTGAGCCCAGCGGCGCACTTCGCCGACACCATCATTCAGCAGGCGCTGCACCATTCGGTGCGGCGCCTGCTGTTTCGTGGTGCGCACAGCGGCGGATCGCGCAGCGGCGGATCGCGCGGTTCAGGCGAAGCGGGGCGGCGTGCCAGTGGCCCGCTCGATGATGCGAGCAACCATCTCATCGCTTGTCGTGTTCTCACCCGGCAGGTTGGGTTTTCCCGTGCCGTGGTAGTCGCTGGAGCCTGTGACGATCAGATCGTGCTCGGCGGCCAGCCGCTGCAAAGTGCGCTTGCCCTGAGCGGTGTTCTCACGGTGGTCGATCTCGACTCCGCCCAGTCCCGCCGCGATCAGCTTCTCGAAGTACGACAGCGGCATCATCCGGTCGCGTCCGGCCGTGACCGGATGCGCGATGACGGCGACTCCCCCAGCCTCGGTGATCAGACCGACGGCAGTCAACGGATCAGGGGCGTAGTGCGGCTCGTAATACCCCTCACGTGGATGCAGGATGCCCTCGAACGCGGCTGAGCGATCAGCGACGATGCCACGCGCCACCAGTGCATCAGCGATATGCGGGCGGCCCAGTGTGGCATCCTTCGTCGTCTGGGCGACGACATCGGCCCAGGTGAGGTCGTAGTCGCGCGCGATATTGCGAACGATCCGCTCGGCGCGGCCCAGCCGGTCGTCTCGGATGCGGTCGGTCTCAGCACGCAGCGCTGGAGCATCCGGGTCGAATAGATATCCCAGCACGTGGACGCTGCGCCATTCGTACTTCGCCGACAGCTCCATCCCCGGCAGAAAAGTCATGCCGACAGCAGCCGCGGCCGTCGCAGCCTCATCCCACCCCGTCGTGCGGTCATGGTCGGTCAGAGCCATCGTGCGAACGCCGTGGGCGTGAGCTTGCCGCACCACCTGACCGGGGTTCTCCGTTCCGTCTGAGTGGTTGGAATGCAGGTGCAGATCGTTCGGTCCGCTAAAGCGATGCACGTTGCTCATACCTCGACAGTACTGCGGCGCGCGCGGCCCGCGGCGGCAGGCGATTCACAGTGTGCGCCTTTAGGCTTGGGGTGATGTTTCGGCTGCTGGGGATCCTGATTACGGTGCTGTTCGCCATTGCGACAGCGATCGTGGTGTGGCCGCAGTTCTTCCACCTTGAGCAGGTCTACCCATTCGCACAGCTGGTCGCCGTCCGCGGCGCAGTCGTTGTCGTATTCCTGGTGATTGCGGTCGTCTCACTGCTGCTGCTGTTTGCGCGGCCGCTGCGCGGGTTCGCGGCATCCATTCTGATCATCGCGCTGCTGGGAGCCGGGGCGACCGCCGGAATCGGTGCGGTCCGCGGCTTCGGCACCGGCGAACTGCCCGAGAAGACTGCAGACAGCGTTCGCGTGCTGACCTGGAACACCGCGGGCGAAGCGGTCTCGGCTGAGAAGATCGCCGAGACGATCCTGTCGCAGCAGGTCGACGTGGTCACGCTGCCCGAAACGGCGGAGTCTGTCGGCGAGCGGATCGCAATCATGCTGCGTGAGCAGGGACGGCCGATGTGGGTGCATCACGTGCAGTTCGGCAATGTTCCCAACGGCCCCCAGGCGTGGGAGACCACGATCCTCATCTCCCCCGAGTTGGGCGATTACTCGGTGATCGCATCGTCCCAGGACGGTACGAACAACACCAGCTCCGTTCCCAGCGTCGTCATCATGCCGGTGGATGGTTCCGGTCCCACGATCGTCGCGGTGCATGCCGTGGCTCCACGCGTGGAGGCTATGGAGCGTTGGCAATCCGATCTGCAGTGGATCGCCGACCAGTGTCCCGAAGGGGACTTCATCCTCGCGGGCGACTTCAACGCGACGCTGGACCATATGGCAGCCCTCGGAGTCGATGGGGGCGACATCGGATACTGCCGCGACGCCGCGGTACGCACCGGAACGGGGTTCACCGCGACCTGGCCGGCATCATTCCCTGAGCTGGTGGGTGCTCCGATCGATCACGTCATGACCAGTCGGAACTGGAATCCGACCGGTTCGCTCGTGCTGGATGCCGCCGGCAGCGACCACCGTGCACTCCTTGTGCAACTGGAGCCGGTCGGCTGAGCCGCGCGCCCCGACCATTCCCCGTGCACAACTCCTGAAAAAGAGCGGCGGGGGCCGGGGCATCCGGCGTATTCACGCGGGCACGATGCCGCCGCACCGGCAAATCTCAGGAGTTATGCGCGGGAGCGGCGGCGCGCCCGGCGCACCAGAGCGTAGATCGCGCGCCAGCCGAGCAGGAACAGGGCCAGCGTGAGTGTTGCGACGATCGTGAACGGCAGTGCCGTGCCCTGCCCGCTCGCCACCCTCAGCAGCAGCCCGCCCACTACCGTGACCGCCCAGACCAGCAGTCCGACCAGCAGCCGCTCGGGATGCCAGCGCAGCAGCAGCACGACGGCGTGAGCGATGAGAACAGCGGCGAGGAACGGCCACATCGTGTTCAGGGTTCCCGGGATGTCGCCGACGATTCCGGAGTCATGCGAGAGCCTTCCGATCACGCAGAACACTGCTACCAGGACCACGTCGATGAGGATCACGATCGGCGGAGCCACGCTGAAGCTGTTCACGTCCCCCAGCCTATGCGGGAGTGAGAGACTGGAGGTATGAGTACTGGAGAGAGCGACACCATCGCTGAGGCCCCCGTCACCAACCGCAAGCAGCCCTTCCCCCGCGGTTTCCTCGACACGATCTCGACCGGCTGGGCAGATCGCCCCGAGACGATGCCCGTTGCCCGCGAGCAGGCGGCATTCGCACAGGCTCGGCGCGACAAGATCTCCGCTGCGTTCACCGGCAAGCGTCTGGTGATTGAAGCGGGCTCGCTGAAGCAACGTTCCAACGACACCGACTACCCCTTCCGCGCGCACTCGATCTTCGCCCATCTGACCGGGTGGGCAGCAGACACCGAGCCGGACTCCGTGCTGGTGTTCGAGCCGGCCAATGCCGGGCACGATGTCACCCTGTACTTCCGTGAGCGTGCCGACCGCACGACGACCGAGTTCTTCGCGGATGCCACGGTCGGTGAGTTCTGGATCGGCCCACGCCCGTCGCTTGCCGCGGTCGCCGCAGACCTCGGCATCGCCACGGCGCACCTGGCCGAGCTCGCGTCCGGCTCCGACGACGTCACGATCGAGGATGCCGATCTTGCACGGTTCGCATCGGAGCTGCGTTTGGTCAAGGACGCATACGAGATCGAAGAAATGCGTCGTGCCGTCGAGATCACCGGCCGCGGTTTCGATGACATCATCCATGCACTGCCCGATGCTGCCAAACATGCTCGCGGCGAACGCGTCGTGGAGGGTGTCTTCCACCGCCGCGCCCGCGAAGACGGCAATGGCGAGGGCTACGACACGATTTCGGCATCGGGTCCGCACGCTTGCTACCTGCACTGGACACGCAATGACGGCAGGGTCGTTCCCGGAGATCTGATCCTCGTGGATGCCGGCGTCGAGCGCGACAGCCTGTACACAGCCGACATCACGCGCACACTCCCGGTGAACGGTAAGTTCTCCGATGTGCAGCGCCGCGTGTACGAGACCGTGCTCGAGGCTGCGGATGCCGCATTCGCTGTGGCTCGTCCGGGCGTGAAGTTCCGCGAGGTTCACGAGGCTGCGATGGGTGTCATCGCCGAGCGCGTCGCCGAGTGGGGTCTGCTGCCGGTCACTGCCGAAGAAGCGCTCGATGCGGATGCCGGCGGCCACCACCGCCGCTACATGGTGCACGGCACCAGCCACCACCTCGGAATCGACGTGCACGACTGCGCTCAGGCGCGTCGGGAGATGTACTACGACGGTGTTCTCGAGGCAGGCATGGTCTTCACGATCGAGCCCGGTCTGTACTTCCAGATCGACGATCTGACTGTGCCGGAAGAGCTGCGTGGAATCGGCGTGCGCATCGAGGACGACATCCTGCTCACCGAAGACGGCCCGGTGAATCTGTCGGCCGACATCCCGCGCAGCGCCGCGGATGTCGAGGCGTGGATCGAACGCATTCAGCAGGGTTGATGTTCTCCCGGCGGATGCTGTTCCGCGCGGGCGCCATCGCTTATGTGGCGCTGGCGGCGTGGGCGGATGTCGTGCACTGGCGATCGAGCCACGGGATGCTGGGTACGCAGGCGCGTACGGGAGCATCTGAGGCTGTCGTCGTGCTCGGCTTCCGCAACCACGCCCCCAGAGCCAACTTCGTCAACCGGTACCGGGTGCGCGCCGGCATCCGTTCGCTTTCGCTGAGAGGAGAGAGCGTGCTGGTGTTGTGCGGCGGAGCCGTGGCCGGCGCCATCCCCGAGGCCGAGCTGATGCAGCGTTACGCCCGTGATGAGCTCGGATACACGGGCCAGATCCTGTTGGACACCACGAGCGCATCGACCCTGCAGAACATTGAGAACGCGATCGGGCTGATCGAGCAGGCCGACGCCATCAAGATCGTCTCCAACTCACCCCACGCCGAGGTCGCTCGGGAACACCTGTGGCAGTTGCGACCGGATCTGGGTGAGCGACTTATCCGTGGCGAGGAGCATCGTTTCGGCGAAATCCTGCCGATCAAGATCGTGGCGGCGCTACGGGCGGTCTGGTATCGCTGCCAGCAGCGACTGACTCGAGGAAGTCTCCCGCGAACTGTGCCAATGACGCACCGATGACCTCCGGCGGACGGCGAGCACCCCTGACTTCGAACGAGTGACCGCCGCCCTCGATCCACTCCACGCGTGCGTCGTGACATGTGGACAGCACCTGTTCGAACTGCGACAGCGGCTGGATGAATGCGTCGTTCGTGCCTTCGATGAACAGCTGCGGCACGGTGATCGCCGGCAGGTGCTCGGCACGCGGCTTCTCCGGTTTGCCCGGGGCGTGCAGCGGATATCCGAGGTAGATCAGGGCGTCGACGTGCAAGCCTTCGGCGACGGCCATCGACGCCATCCGCCCGCCGTAGGACTTTCCCGCGGCCCACAGTGGCGCAGCGGGGTCCTGCGTGCGCGCGAATCGTGCTGCCGCATGCCACGTGGCGATCGCATGCGCGGCGGGACCCGGCATCCGTCGCCCCTGCTCGCGATACGGAAAGGTGAAACGTAACGTCGAGAAGCCAAGCGTATTGAGTGCGTCAGTGAATCCGACGAGGAACGGATGCTCCATTCCCGCTCCCGCACCATGGGCGACGATCACGGTACCGCGATCGGATCCCTCAGCCCACTCAGCGGATACCGACACCGGCCCGCTGGGCAGCTCAACCGGGAAGTCCATATCCGGGCTCAGACGCGGTCGGGGTTCTCGCCGTCGGTCTCCGGCGACTGTTCATCTTCCGCAGTGGCCGGTGCATCCGAAGTCGGAATCTCCGCAGCTCGCTCACCGTAACGCGGTACCGGATCGGCAGGCCGGGGCGGAATCACATGCTCGCCCGGAGCTGGTTCCTTCGCGGATGCAGCCTCTGTGGCTGCTGTGGCTGCTGTGGCTGCTGCCGTTGCTGCGGCTGCTGCCGGGTCCACGCGCTCCCCGTAGCGCGGCGGCTCGTTGAGGTCGACCGGCGGGCGCACGACCGTCGTATGCGGCTTTCCGACGACCTCGCGTGCCTTCGCCAGCGACGCCGGGAGCACGGTGACCTCATAGTGGTCTGCGGCCAGCTGGGTCACGCTGGCGAAATCACGTCGACGACGCACGATCGCGTAGGTGACAAGGCTCAGGAGCATCCCGATCGCGACGCCGATGAACAGGAAGCCGACGAACAGCTGAATCGGCGCATCGGGGTTGCCGATCACGAGGATCGCCGAGAGCAGCAGGCCGATGAGCACACCGTTGACCGCACCGGAGCGGGCTGCGGACGCATAGCCGAGCTTGCCGGTGACCCGCTCCACGGTACGCACACCCTGCCCCACGATTGCAATATCGCGGGCGGGGATCTCGGCGGAGATCAGCTGAGAAACCGTCTTCTGCGCGGCCTCATAATCGCGGACCGACGCGACGGTGTCACCGACGGCTACGGCGTTGGGCGGACGGTTCAGCATGCTCATGCCCCCCATTGTTCCATGCATCCCCGCACCCCGACCGAGAACAACGGGTCGCGGACTACGCTGGAAGCGTGAGCACACAACGGGTTTTCGTCGCGCGACTGGCCGGTTGCGCCGTCTTCGATCCCGTCGGCGACCGGCTCGGCAAGGTCCGAGACGTCGTCATCGTGTACCGAAGTACCGCCTCGCCGCGCGTGATCGGCCTCGTGATCGAGATTCCCGGACGCCGGCACGTGTTCATGTCGATCGGTCGCGTCACCTCGATCCAGACCGGTCAGGTGCTCACAACCGGGCTCATCAACGTGCGCAGATTCCAGCCCCGCTCCGGCGAAGTGCGGGTTCTCGCAGAGATGCTCGGTCGTCGGGTCGAACTCGTCGACGGCAACGGGC
Organism: Microbacterium wangyouchuni; assembly: GCF_054072595.1. Lineage (NCBI taxonomy): Bacteria > Bacillati > Actinomycetota > Actinomycetes > Micrococcales > Microbacteriaceae > Microbacterium > Microbacterium wangyouchuni. Next base: position 226,702 of record NZ_JBSVRM010000002.1, on the reverse strand, counting down.
GCGCGGTCATTGAAGATGTTGCGATCGAACCGAACCGACTCGGCGAATGGAATGTCAGCCAGCTGTTCCTCCGCAAGCCCAAGACGAGCGCGTCCCCCTTCGCCAAAGGACCAACCACGTTCGCGGCCTGGCACGAAGTGGCTGAGAAGCGTGCACCGGGTGAAGCCCAGTCGGCTGAGCAGCTCGTTGCTTCATACTCAGAACTGCACGCCGCCGACCTTGCGACAACGCTGCTCGATTTGCCCCAGCGGCGCATGATCGAAGTGGCCGAAGAACTCTCCGACGACCGCCTGGCCGACGCTCTCGAAGAGATGCCGGAAGACGAGCAGGTGCACATTCTCGATGGGCTCGGCGATGAGCGGGCCGCTGACATCCTCGACCACATGGAACCGGACGACGCGGCTGATCTGCTGGCGCAGCTTCCGAAGACACGCCTCGAGCAGCTTCTCGGTCTGATGGAACCCGAAGAGGCCGAGGATGTGCGCACGTTGCTGCGCTACGAACCGGACACCGCGGGTGGTCTCATGACCACCGAGCCGATCATCCTTTCCGCTGATGCCACTGTCGCCGAAGCGCTCGCGCTGATTCGTCGCCATGAACTGCATCCGGCTCTCGCCGCCGCGGTCTTCGTCACGCTGCCGCCGTTTGAGACACCGACCGGCCGCCTGCTGGGCGTCGTTCATTTTCAGCGGATGCTGCGCTATCCGCCGCATGAGCGGCTCGGCGCGATCGTGGACGAGACGATGGAGCCGATCTCGGTGACAGCATCCGCCGCGGAGACGGCGCGACTCCTGGCAAGCTACGACCTCGTCTCTCTGCCCGTGGTGGATGCCGCAAACAGGCTCGTCGGCGTGGTGAGCATCGATGACGTGCTCGATTACCTGCTGCCTGATGACTGGCGCACCCAGGACGTCGACGATGCGACGAACGCGGGAGGTGCACGATGATGGCCAAGGCCGAGCGTGCAGGTCTCGACGCGCCCCTGGGGCGCGGAACGTCGCGCCAGCGCCCAGCCAGCTCGCGCGACCGCTTCGGCCGGTTCACCGAGTGGGTCGCCCGTGCCATGGGCACGCCCGCATTCCTGCTGATCCTCACCCTTTTCTGCGTGGCGTGGATCAGTTGGAACACCCTGATGCCGATCTCGGTGCGTTTCGACGACGCGGCCCTCGGCTTCACCGCTCTCACCCTGATGCTGTCGTTGCAGGCTTCGTACGCAGCTCCCCTCATCCTGCTCGCGCAGAACAGGCAGGATGACCGTGACCGCGTGCAGATCGAGCAGGACCGTCAGCGTGCTGAGCGAAACCTCGCCGACACCGAATACCTGGCCCGCGAGATCGTCGCCCTGCGCATGGCGCTGGAAGAGCGAAACGCGCAGGCCGTGACACGCGATGTTCTGCGCGCCGAACTGAAGTCGTTGCTTACCGACATGGACGATGACCGTGCCGATGAGGCCGGCTCCGCCCCGAGCACGCCCCGGACGCAGCGATGAGCCTTTCTGAGCGTGTTCGCGCCGCCGTAGGAGCAGTCTCCGACCCAGAGCTTCGTCAACCGATCGGCGACCTCGACATGGTGCGCGAGATTTCCGTCGACGGCAGTCGGGCCGACGTCGCCATCGCGCTGACAATCGTCGGATGCCCCGCCGCTGATCGCATCGAGAGCGATGTACGCCGTGCGGCGGCATCGGTGTCGGGAATCACCGACGTCACGATCCACATCGGCGTCATGACGCCGGCTGAGCGCAAGGCGCTGACCGAGAAGCTCCGCGACGGGCGTCCGGCACGGCAGATGCCCTTCGGGCCGGATTCGCTGACACGGGTGATCCTGGTATCCAGCGGCAAGGGCGGCGTGGGCAAGTCGACGCTGACCGCGAATCTGGCTGTCGCGCTGGCAGAACAGGGGCTGGCCGTCGGCCTGGTGGACGCCGATGTGCACGGTTTCTCGATTCCGGGGCTGCTGGGCATTCCGGTTGGGACGCAGCCGACCCGCATCGACGATCTCATGCTGCCTCCTGTCGCCCACGGGGTGAAGACCATCTCGATCGGAATGTTCCTCCGAGACGGTGAAGCCGCTGTCGCCTGGCGCGGACCGATGCTGCACCGCACTGTGCAGCAGTTCCTCACCGACGTGTTCTTCGGCGACCTCGACGTGCTGCTCATCGACATGCCCCCAGGCACCGGCGACATCGCGATCTCGATCGGCCAAATCCTTCCGCACGCGGAGGTGCTCGTCGTCACAACGCCGCAGACGGCGGCATCCGATGTCGCCATCCGCAGCGGACTCGTCGCCCGCCAAACCGGACAGCACGTCATCGGCGTGATCGAGAACATGTCTGCGCTCACGATGCAAGACGGCACGGTCTTTGACCTGTTCGGCACTGGCGGCGGGCAGGAAGTGGCCGATGCGCTCTCGCAGGGCGAGCAACCCGTGCCGTTGCTGGCGACGATTCCCCTCAGTCCCGCGCTGCGCATGGGCGGAGATGCGGGCACGCCCGTTGTCATCGGTGATCCCGAGGATGCTTCGGCCCAGGCGATCCGCGCCGTGGCGGTCGATCTCGCCCGTCAGGGCCGCAGGCTCGCAGGACGTTCGCTGCCGATGTCGGTGACATCTCGACCCGCCCCAGACGCGCAGCACGGCACCACGCCTCAGAAATGAAAGACTGTCCGAGTGACATCTGACGCCGCTCCCCGAACTGTCCTTGTCGATCAGGAACTCCTGCGCAACCTGACTCGGGACGCCACGCTCTACACGCTCACCCGTCCGCTGGCAGTCATCGCCTACGCCTCGCTGATCGCCGCACTCATTGTGAACGTCATCGTGCTGGTGCTGATCGGCGACGCCGAGCACGAACGCTCTGCAACGCTGTCCTGGACTCCGTTCGCGATCGCCGCGCTGATTGCGGCGTCGATCATCTTCACACGGTCGTCCGTTCAGCGTGCCATCGGATCGGCGATGCCGGCCGGCACGAAGATCGGCATCCAACTCGACGACAAGATGATCAGAATGATGTCGAAGCGCGGCGTCTCAGAGATGAGCTACGAGACGTTTCGTTCGGTCCGCGTCGGCAAGCACGCCGTCATCCTGCAGCTTCGCGGACAGTCAGTGGTCACCGCTATCCCCCGCGCTCTCCTGGACGACGCCGATATCGCGCAGCTCAAGTCGCAGATCTGACTAGGTCGCCTCGACATCGTATGGCGGCGGTGCATCACGCGTGAAGATCGGACGCAACACCGGTTTGCGCGGATACTCATTCGTCGGCGCCGGTGCAACGGCTGTTGTGGCAGCGGCAGGGGCGGCAGTCACGGACGGCTCTTCGAGCAGCGCGTCGCGAATGATGCGGCGTGGGTCGTACTGACGCGGATCGAGCTTGCGCCAATCCACATCGTCGATCTCCGGCCCGATCTCGTCGCGCATTCTGCTCTTGGTGTCGCGCAGATACTCGCCGGCCCTGCGAACGAAGCGCGCGAACGTCTCCGCAGCCTTCGGGAGCCGCTCCGGACCGATGATGATCGCAGCGAGTACACCGATAAGCAGAAGCTTCTCAAAGGTGAGCCCGAAGTCCATGTACCCAGGCTACCCGCCGCGCCTGACCCCTTCAGCCATGGCATACGAATAGTCTGGAATCAGCCGCTTGTGCAAGCGGCTTGAGGAGAAGGTCATGAGCGAGAACGACGCCAACGCACGCTATGTCCGCGAGGCCATCATCGAACCCGCCGCCATCGCGCGTGCACGCGCTCACGCGGTCGAATTAGGAGCAGCCCCGGTCAGTGCGGCCGTCGGCGCGCAGCTTGCCGTTCTGGCAGCTGCCACCAACGCGCGCTCGATCGTCGAGATCGGCACCGGAGCCGGTGTCTCTGGGCTCTGGCTGCTGCGCGGAGCCCCGCAGGCGGTCCTCACCTCTATCGACAATGAGCCCGAGCACCTGGCCGCGGCCCGCCGCAGCTTCAGCGAAGCGAAGATCGTGCCGACCAAGGCACGCTTCATCACCGGCCGTGCCTCCGATGTCCTGCCCCGGATGAACGAGGACGCCTACGACATCGTGCTCGTCGACGCTGACCCCGAGAATGTCATCGAGTACGTCGAGCACGGTCTGCGCCTGGTGCGCACCGGCGGTATCGTCCTCGTCCCCCGCGTGCTCGCCGGCGGAAAAGCCGCAGACCCCGTGCAACGGGATGCCGTCACCAGCGCTTACCGCTCGCTCGTGCAGGAGACGCAGGAGTCCCCTGCGGTTCTCGCCGCGATCTCAACGGTCGGCGAGGGACTGCTGCAGCTCATCAGCCGCAGCACGGACTGATCCAGGAACACGAAAGGGGCGGTGGATCTGAAGATCCACCGCCCCTGATTCGTTGAAGGTCAGCTCACGACGCCAGCGAGGACGTCGTGCAGCTCCTTCGCTTCAGCATCGTTCACGGAGACGACCAGACGGCCGCCACCTTCGAGGGGAACGCGCACGATGATGAGTCGTCCCTCCTTCACGGCCTCCATGGGTCCGTCTCCGGTTCTCGGCTTCATCGCTGCCATCGTGACTCCTTTTCCATCATTGGTATGCATCAAGTTTATCGGTAAGCTTCCGCCACTGCTCACGGGCACGAAGAATCGGTAATGAACGCTCGGTTACGGCACCTGCCAGAAGGTGTTTCCGAGTGCGTACATGGGATAGATCCACAGCCACTGGCCCACCACGCACAGCACCAGCACCCCGATCCGGTACCCGCGCGACCGCGGCACGGCGACGGCTCCCCACAGCGGCGTCAGCGGCATCAGCAGACGGAACGTGCTCGATTGCGGGAAGAACACCGCCAGCAGGTACAGCAGGTAACTCGCACTCCAGAGCCGCAGATCCGGTCCCAGGCGACGCACCTGCGGTGCGAAGATCAGCGCGCCGGCCACCACGATCAGCAACACCACCAGCGCGATCGGTCCCCACCACTGCGGCATCCCCCACTGGCCGAACCAGAACTGCGCGCCCTGCACCCATCCCTCGAAGGGGATGAAGCCGTCGGATCCGGCGCCCCAGTTCCGTCGCCACGACAGTTCCGTCGCCAGGTATGCGCCCGCGTCCCCCGTCGCCAGCGCCGCGAAACCCTGCCAGGCGAAACCGGTCGCTGTGGCCAGCGCGCCCAGGGCGATGATGTGCACGACGTGCGCGGCCGGCAGCGGGTCCGTACGTCGACGCACCCACCGCAGGATGCCGTAGAGCCCCAGGTAGAGCGCGAAGGCAAGGATGCCTGGACGGGTGAACGCCATCACGGCGATCACCGGATACACCCACGCGAAGCGACGACGCGCCACGAGGTCGAGCGCAATGAGCAGCAGGAGGACGAACAGCGATTCTGCGTAGCCGACGTGGAAGAGCGCCGCCAGCGGACCCCAGGCGAAGAAGGCGACCGCCCAGAGCGCTGCGGTGGAGCCGATCCGCTCCCGCAGCAGGCGGTGCAGCATCACCGAGGCGAAGAACCCCGCGACCAGGGAGATGAGGAATGCCCCGGCACCCCAGGAACCGAACGGGAAGCCCACTGCCTGCGCCAGATATGCGTACACCGGCATGAAAGCCCACGCGTTCTCGGCGACCTGCCCGGATTCGGTGAGCGGCAGAACCGACGGGTACCCCTCCCATGCCACCAGCCAGTACCACTGCGCGTCCCAGCCCAGGACGAAGCGACCGAGATCGGCGTCGGCGCCGAAGCGAGACATCGGCCCGGACAGGTGCGCCGCCCAGGACAGCAGCCCGGTGGTGATGAGCCGACCGAGCACATAGATCGCGCCGATCCGCGCGATGACCGGCATCCGCGCCCACTGGCGCGCGAGCGTGGTCAGCGGGCCGTGAGCCACGTGCGCAGCCCCTGCTCCACCGCATCGATCTGCGCGAGCGGAACACGTTCCTCGTCATGGTGGGCGAGGTGAGGGTCGCCCGGGCCGTAGTTGACCGCGGGGATGCCGAGAGCGCTGAAGCGCGCCACATCGGTCCACCCGTATTTCGGACGCGGCTGCGCACCGACAGCGTTAATGAACTGCTGTGCGATCGGGGCGTCGAGTCCGGGTCGAGCACCCTCTGCGGCGTCGATGATTTCGACGTGGAAGCCCTCGAAGACGCCGCGGACGTGAGTCTCGGCATCCGCTGCCGTCTTGCTGGGCGCGAACCGATAGTTCACCTCGACCTCGCACAGGTCGGGGATGACGTTGCCGGCGATGCCGCCGTCGATGCGCACGGCGCTCAAGCTCTCGCGATAGGCCAGGCCTTCTACCTGCACCTCTTTCGCGCGGTACTCGGCCAGACGCGCAAGGATCGGGGCGGCCGCGTGGATGGCGTTCTCACCGATCCACGCTCGGGCGCTGTGCGCCCGCACGCCGCGGGTGCGCACGATCGCGCGGAGCGTGCCGTTGCATCCACCCTCGACCTCGCCGTTGGATGGCTCGCCCAGAATCGCGAAATCGGCTGCGAACAGGTCGGGTCGCTCGGCGGACAGCAGGTTCAATCCATTCAGGGATGCCGCGACCTCCTCGTTGTCGTACCACATCCAGGTGATGTCGACCACGGGATCGGTCAGCTCTGCGGCGAGCTTGAGCTGCACGGCAACGCCGCCCTTCATGTCGACGGTGCCACGACCCCACAGGTACGGGTGTCCGTCGTACTCGACGGTGCGAGTGGGCACATTGCCGTTGATGGGAACGGTGTCGATGTGACCGGCGATCACCACGCGCTGCGCGCGCGAGAGCTTAGTCCGCGCAACGACGGTGTTCCCGTGCCGGATCACTTCGAGGTGCTCATAGGCTCGGACGGATTCCTCGATCAGATCGGCCAGGTCCTTCTCCTCACCAGAGACACTGGCAATGTCGCAGATCGTGCGGGTGAGATCGACGGATGACGCAGTCAGATCGAGAAGCATATGCTCAGCCTAAGACCTCGCACAGACGCGCTCGGCGATACCGGTAGCGTTAATGGATGAGCACGCGGCGCACAGTATGGGGCACAGGCCTTTCGACGATCGCTGAAGACGGCACGGTGCTGGATGCCTGGTATCAGCAGCTCGGCACCGGTGATCTCCCCTGCACCGGCCTCGCAGACCTCGCCTCCCACACCGGCGGAGACGAGCGTCGCAACGTCGTTATCGACAGCGTCACGCTGCAGATCGACCTCGACGAAGCCCCGGCGTCCACCGCCGATGCCTACCTGCGTCTGCACGCCCTGTCGCACCTGCTGGTGCGCCCCAACGATCTGAACCTCGACGGCATCTTCACTCAGCTGCCGAATGTCGCCTGGACCAACGCCGGCCCCATGCTCCCGGCCGATGCCACGCGGTTGCAGCCGCAGTTGCGCCGCCACGGCATCCAGGTGCAGGGACTCGACAAGTTCCCGCGTCTGACCGATTACCTCCAGCCCGAGGGCGTGCGCATCGCGGATGCCGCCCGCGTTCGTCTGGGCGCGTACCTCTGGCCCGGAACCACCGTGATGCACGAGGGCTTCGTGAATTTCAACGCCGGCACGCTCGGTGCCTCGATGGTCGAGGGGCGAATCTCCCAGGGCGTCGTCGTCGGCGCGGGCAGCGACATCGGCGGCGGCGCATCCATCATGGGCACACTCTCCGGCGGCGGGAGCGTGCGCGTCTCCATCGGAGAGCGCACCCTCCTCGGCGCGAATGCGGGCCTGGGCATCGCGCTGGGTGATGACTGCATTCTCGAGGCTGGCGTCTACATCACGGCAGGCTCCAAGGTGGTCCTGGCGGACGGCCCCGACACCGCAGACGGCGGCAAGCCCGTCGTGAAAGCGGCAGAGCTCTCCGGGCAGAACGGTCTGCTGTTCTGGCGCAATTCACTCACCGGCACCATCGAGGTCAAGCGTCGCGCGGGTTCCGGTGTGACCTTGAACGAGACGCTGCACGCCTGAGGACACGCACGGTGCACATGCAGGTTGCGACATACCTGCCCTGCTACTGTTGAACAGTTGTCCAATTAACGGGCAGCTACGTCGTCGTCACGGGGTCTTCCCAGACCGAAGCGAGCTGAACAGCTCCTCCACCAGTTGGCGTTTCGAACGGCGAACCTCTGCGCACTTCCTGTGCGCGGTCGCCCATCACACGAACTCGACACGCTGACGCGTGTTCACGGAGTATTTCTATGCCTACCTTTCTCGAACTCGGCGTGCCCGCACGCCTGGCTGATGTCCTTGCTGCCGATGGCAAGACCGAGGCGTTCGCCATCCAGCGCGACACGCTCCCCGATTCCCTCGCCGGCCGTGACCTCCTCGGTCGCGGTCGCACCGGCAGCGGCAAGACGATCGCCTTTTCCATTCCCCTCGTTGCGCGCCTTTCCGCATCGAACAAGAAGACCCGCGCGCAGCATCCGCGTGGCCTGATCCTTGCTCCGACGCGTGAGCTTGCCACGCAGATCGCCGCAGTCGTCACCCCGCTTGCCGCAGCAGCAGGGCTCCGCGTCACCACGATCTTCGGCGGCGTCAGCCAGCGCCCGCAGGAGCAGGCGCTGCGCGGTGGAGTCGACATCATCGTGGCCTGCCCCGGGCGCCTCGAAGACCTCATGAAGCAGAAGCTCGTCGCCCTCGACGCCGTCGAGGTCGCAGTCCTTGACGAGGCAGACCACATGGCCGACCTAGGGTTCCTGCCCGGCGTGACCCGCATCCTCACCGCAACGCCCGCCGGCGGTCAGCGTCTGCTCTTCAGCGCGACGCTGGATCGTGGCATCGACTCCCTGGCACGCCGGTTCCTCTCGAACCCGATCAGCCACGAGGTCGACGAATCCAGCGTCCCGGTCGGCGAGATGACCCACCGCGTGCTGGTGACCACCTCCACCGAGCACAAGACCTCTCTCGTGCGCGACCTTGCCTCCGGCACCGGCCGCCGCATCCTGTTCACCCGCACCAAGCACCAGGCGAAGAAGCTGGCCAAGCAGCTGACTGCCGCCGGCGTGCCTGCCGTCGACCTGCACGGAAACCTGTCGCAGAACGCGCGTGAACGCAACCTCAGCGCCTTCTCTGCAGACCCCGCAGACGGTGGCGTGCGCGTTCTTGTCGCGACCGACGTCGCGGCCCGTGGCGTGCACGTCGACAACGTCGACCTCGTCGTCCACGTCGACCCGCCGATGGAGCACAAGGCATACCTGCACCGCTCTGGTCGCACGGCCCGCGCCGGTGCCGCCGGCACCGTCGTCACCGTCGTGCTTCCTGAGCAGCGCCGCGATGTGAAGGACCTGCTGCGCAAGGCCCAGATCACCGCCGAACTCGAGCAGGTGAACTCCGACATCGTCGACGAGCTTGTCGGCGAACGCGCCCCGCACGTGAAGCCCGTGCCGGTGCAACAGCAGCAGCAGCAGCAGCGTCAGCAGCCGAAGAAGCCGCGCCAGCCGCAGCAGGGTGGTGCTCCCGCAGCAGGCTCCCCAGCCAACCGTCGCCGTCGCCCGCAGGGCGCCCAGGGGCAGAACAGCCAGGGACAGCCCGCAACAGCCCAGGGACAGCGCTCCGGTGGCGGCCAGCGCTCCGGCCAGCAGCGCCCCGCTGCGGTCGGCCAGCACGCCGACTCACGGCGTCCGCGCCGCGCTCAGGGCGGCGGTTCCCAGGGACGCTGATCCCCATGCGAAAGCCCCGGCCACTTCCTTCGGGAAGGGGCCGGGGCTTTTCAGCATCCGATCAGCGCGTCGGGAACTGACGCTCAGTCGCTCCGGTGTACAGCTGCTGCGGACGACCGATCTTGGTCTGCGGGTCCAGCTGCAGCTCACGCCACTGCGCCAGCCAGCCGGGAAGGCGGCCGATCGCGAACAGCACGGTGAACATACGCGTCGGGAAGCCCATCGCCTTGTAGATCACGCCGGTGTAGAAGTCGACGTTGGGGTACAGGCGACGCTCCTGGAAGTACTCGTCCGCCAGTGCGATCTCTTCGAGTTCCTTGGCCAGGTCGAGCAGCGGGTCGGTGACGCCGAGCTCGCGCAGCACCTCATCGGCGGCTTCCTTGACGAGCTTGGCGCGGGGGTCGTAGTTCTTGTACACCCGGTGGCCGAAGCCCATGAGCTTGACGCCCTCTTCTTTGTTCTTCACTCGCTCAACGAAGCGCTTCACGCCCTGACCGGAATCGCGAATCTCTCCGAGCATCGTGAGGACAGCCTCGTTGGCGCCACCGTGCAGCGGTCCAGAGAGCGCCTGGATGCCGGCAGAGATCGAAGCGAACTGATTCGCTCCGGTGGAGCCCACCAGGCGCACAGTCGAGGTCGATGCGTTCTGCTCGTGGTCTTCGTGCAGAATGAGCAGCAGCTCAAGGGCCTTCGACATCACTGGATTGATCTCGTAGGGCTCGGAGTTGACGCCGAAGTTGAGCTTGAGGAAGTTGTCGACGAAGCTCAGCGAGTTGTCCGGGTACAGGAATGCCTGCCCGATGCTCTTCTTGTGCGCGTAGGCCGCGATGACGGGCAGCTTGGCGAGCATGCGCACCATGTTGAGCTCGACATGCTCGGGGTTGTTCGGGTCGGTCTGTCCCTCGTAGTAGGTCGAAAGCGCGGCCACGGCCGAAGACAGCACCGACATCGGGTGCGCGGTGTGCGGCAGTGCCGAGAAGAAGTGCTTGAGATCTTCATGCAGCAGCGTGTGCCGACGAATGCGGTCATCGAAGCTCGCCAGCTCGTCAGGCGTGGGCAGCTCGCCGTAGATGAGCAGCCAAGCCACCTCGAGATAGGTGCAGTTCTGCGCGATCTGGTCGATGGGATAGCCCCGGTAGCGGAGGATGCCCTGGTCACCGTCGATGAAGGTGATCGCCGACTTCGTGGATGCGGTGTTGACGAACCCGTAGTCCAGCCCCGTGTAGCCGGTCTGCCGGGTCAGCGTCGAAAAGTCGATGCTGTCGGCACCCGCAGTACCACGCAGTACGGGGAATTCTGCGGTGGTTCCACCAATGGTGAGGGTGGCCTTCGCCTGCTGATCTCCCGCTGCACTCACGCGGACCTCCTTGTACGTATTTACGCGACCTGTTGGTCTGTTTCGTCGAGGGCGATGCACGGCGCTTGACGCCTGGTCGGGTCTCGACCGAATCGCCTCTACAGCCTAGCCGCCTGATTGGCCTACTGTGACATCCGCCAAGAGACCTCAAGAATATGACATGGGAACCTACAGCGGCTCCCCGCGCAAGCGGCGTGCGGCCTCAGCCACTCGCTCTGACGGAGCGGTCAGCGAGAGTCGGATGTGCTGCGCAGCATCCGGCCCGTAGAAGGGCCCTGGACCGGCCAGGATGCCGAGATCGGCCAGTCTCCCCATGGATGCCCAGGCGTCTTCGCCGGCCGTCGCCCAGAGATAGAGACCGGCTTCTGAGCCGTCGATGCGGAATCCGGCAGCTTCGAGCGCCGGGAGCAGGAGTTCGCGCCTGGTCCGGTACAACTCCTTCTGCTCGGCGACGTGCGCTTCATCACCGAGGGCGGTGATCATCGCCTGCTGGACGGGCGCCGGCATCATGAGTCCGAGGTGTTTGCGCGCAGTGAGTAGGTCGGCGATGATCCGGGAGCAGCCGGCTACGAATGCCGCACGATAACCGGCGAGGTTGGACTGCTTGCTCAACGAGTACACGCTGAGCAGACCCGCACGCGTGCCGCCTGTCACCCGGGGATCAAGAACGGAGGGAATGGGTTCATGGGCCCAGGGCCCGTCCCAGCCGAGTTCGGCGTAGCACTCGTCGCTGGCGAGGATCGCCCCGAGTTCGCGAGCGCGTCGCACGGCGGTGGCGAGTTCATCCACCGTCCAGGTGCGCCCGTCCGGATTGCCCGGGCTGTTGATCCAGATGAGCTTGGTACCGTCCGGCCACAGCGCCGGATCATCCTCGGCGATCGGTGTCGCGCCGACGACGCGTGCGCCGACCTCGTAGGTCGGATAGGCAACGCGCGGGTACACGACAGTGTCGCCCTCGCCGAGCCCGAGCAGGGTCGGCAGCAGCGCCACGAGCTCTTTGGACCCGATCGTCGGCAAGACGTTCTCGACGCTCAGATCCGGAACACCGCGTCGACGCGAATACCACTCGACGATCGCCTCGCGCAGCGCGGGCGTGCCGATATTCTGCGGATAGGCATGCGCATCGGTGGCATCGGCGAGCGCCTGCCGGATGATACCCGGGGTGGGATCAACGGGCGAACCGATGGAGAGGTCTACCAGACCGTGCGGATGCCGCGCCGCACGCTCCTGGTAAGGAACGACTGCATCCCACGGATAATCGGCGAGGTCGCGGACGCTCACCGGATCTACTCGCCCTGAGGAGGAAGCGCTGCGATCACGGGGTGGTCGAAGGCGTAGACCCCGACCTTGGCAGCGCCGCCGGGCGAGCCGATCTCTTCGAAGAACTCGACGTTGGCTTTGTAGTAGTCCTGCCACTCTTCGGGCAGGTCATCCTCGTAGTAAATCGCCTCGACGGGGCACACCGGCTCGCAGGCGCCGCAGTCGACACATTCATCGGGATGGATGTACAGCGCACGCTCGCCCTCGTAGATGCAGTCAACGGGGCACTCGTCGATGCAGGCGCGATCCTTGACATCGACGCACGGAAGAGCGATCACATACGTCACCCCTCCAGTCTACGACCCGTTCTCACCACCAGGCACCTGCGTACGCACAGGTGCGCTCTTCACCCGCGGCCAGGCGACCACCAGCAGCGCGATAGCGGCCACCAAAAGTGTCCAGATCTGACCGGCCGGGGTGTTCGGCACGACGACGGATCCGCCGGGCCCGACACCGGAGATGATCATCAGCATGCCCAACATTCCGATGGCTGCGGCCAGTGCCGCCGCGCGATCCAAGGTCAGAGCGCGCGTCGCGATCAGTAGTGCTCCGCAGCCAATGGCCCCGACGATCATTCCGATGGGAATGACGCCCCACATCGTGAGGCTGTGCGCGATGGTTCCCGCCGTGCCGTAAACAGCACCAGCGAGGGCAGCAGCGATCCAGGAGATAGCGCGAGAGATCCAGTGGGGCACCCTGAGATCCTACGCGGGCCTGCTGTGGCCCTTCTGCTCATACTGCCCAGCCGACCAGGCGCAGCAGTGCTGCCGATGCGGCAGCGGCCACGACGACGACCAGGAACGACTGCCGCAGGTACAGTAGCCCGGCAGCGACCAGCACGGCCGGGATCCGGGCATCCACAACCACGGCCTGGCCCGCTCCGAGCGTCTGAACAGCTACCAGAGCGGCCAGCAGAGACACCGTCAGCAGGTCCGAGATGCGCGCCGGGCGCGGGGCTTCCAGCAGATGCGGCGGAATCAAGTAACCGAATGCCTTGAACGCCGCGCAGATGCACGCCGCGAGCAGCACGGCACTCCATACGCTCATGGTGTCTCGCCGATCGCGGTATCCGTTGCGCCGGTCTGCTTCAGGGGTGCGCGTGAGCCGTCGAACCAGTTGAACCACCCGACCGCAATGGCAACCACAGCGGCAACGAGCACGGGAAGTCCGGGCATGATCACCGGGGTGAGCACGGCTGCGATAACCGCCGCGGCTACGCCGACGACAATGGCCTGTCGCTGTTTCAGCCTCGGCCAGAGCAGGGCGAGGAAGGCTGCGGCCGCCGCGGCATCCAGGCCCCAGGCTTTCGGGTCGCCCAGAACATCGCCGATGAGGGCGCCGATGAGTGTGGTGAGGTTCCAGCCGACGAAGACGCCGATGCCGGTGACCCAGAACCCGAGTCGACGCAGTGGAGCAGAATCCTGAGAGATGGCGACGGCCGTGGATTCGTCGATCGTGATGTGAGCGGCCGCCGAACGCCGCCAGAAGCCGGATCCGATCGTGGTCGACATCCGCATGCCGTATGCCATGTTGCGCACCCCGAGCAGCGCCGCCGAGGCGATCGCTGAAGGAAGGGCCGCGACACCACCAGCGCTGAGTACCCCGATGAAGGCGAACTGCGACCCGCCGGTGAACATCAGCAGGCTCAGCACGCAGGTCTGCCAGACGTCAAGACCGGATGCCACGGCCAGCGCGCCGAACGATATCCCGTAGGCGCTGGTGGCGACCGCGACCCCGACGCCTTCGCGCCAGACCTCGCGGCGTCCGCCGGCCCGCACCTCGGCCGTTCGATTCACTGAACGCATGCGTATCATTCTGAACACTGCACATCGGATAGTCAAGTGAACGAACGTTTGACATGATGAACGCATGGAGGATCTCGGAACTCGCATCGCCCGCACGTTGCGCCGCGAGCGCGAAGCCATCGGAATGTCGGTGTCTGAACTGGCCAGGCAGGCCGGCGTGTCGAAAGCGACCGTGTCGCAGCTGGAGAACGGCTCGGGCAACCCCAGTGTCGAGACCCTGTGGGCTCTAGGCGTGGCACTGGGTGTCCCCTTCGCCGTGCTCGTCGATCAGCAGGCCAACGCCCCGACCCTCATTCGCGCCGATGATCTCGCCAGCGTCCCGTCGGCGGCGGCCTCGTACAGCGCGAGCTTGCTCTCCGCGAGCCCGCCCGGTGCACGCCGGGACATCTACCTCATCCGTGCCGAGCCCGGCGAACCACGCCGGTCCGATCCGCACCATTCCGGCACCACCGAGCACGTGATCCTGACCTCAGGGCAGGCGCAGATCGGCCCCGCCGACGCGCCAGTGCTGCTCAATCCCGGCGACTACCTCACCTATGCCGGAGACATCCCGCACGTTTTCGATGCTCTCGTCCCCGGCACCAGCGCGGTGCTCATCTCGGAACTGCGCTGAGCGCTGTTGGACTGACGGGTACAAGAAGAGCCTCGCCCGACCGGTTCAACCGGCGGACGAGGCTCTTTCCTATCAAGCGGTTCAGGCGTTGGCGTCCTGGCGCTTCAGGCGCGAGGTCTCACGTCCGCGGGTGGTTGCATCCAGAACCACCTTGCGGATGCGGATAGCGTCCGGGGTCACCTCGACGCATTCGTCGTCGCGGGCGAACTCGAGGCTCTCCTCCAGTGTCAGCTGGCGCGGCGGTGTCATCGACTCGAAGGTGTCCGAGCTCGCAGCACGCATGTTGGTGAGCTTCTTCTCCTTGGTGATGTTCACGTCCATGTCGTCGGCGCGCGAGTTCTCGCCGATGACCATGCCTTCGTACACTTCCTGCGTGGGCTGAACGAAGAACGACATCCGCTCCTGGAGAGCGATCATCGCGAACGGGGTGACGACGCCGGAGCGGTCAGCGACGATCGAGCCGTTCTGACGCGTGGAGATGTGTCCCGCCCATGCGTCGTAGCCGTGCGAGATCGCGTTGGCGATACCGGTGCCGCGGGTCGTGGTCATGAACTCCGTGCGGAAGCCGATCAGGCCGCGCGAAGGAACGATGAACTCCATGCGCACCCAGCCGGTGCCGTGGTTGACCATGTTGTCCATGCGGCCCTTGCGACCCGCGAGCAGCTGAGTGATCGCGCCGAGGTACTCCTCAGGGGCGTCGATGGTGAGGTGCTCGAAAGGTTCGTGAACCTTGCCGTCGACCTGCTTGGTGACCACCTGCGGCTTGCCGACGGTGAGCTCGAAGCCTTCGCGACGCATGTTCTCGACGAGGATGGAGAGCGCCAGCTCACCACGGCCCTGAACTTCCCAAGCATCCGGGCGTCCGACGTCGACGACCTTGAGCGAGACGTTTCCGATGAGCTCGCGGTCGAGGCGGTCCTTCACCATGCGGGCGGTGAGCTTGTGGCCCTTGACCTTGCCCATCAGCGGTGATGTGTTGGTGCCGATCGTCATCGAGATGGCGGGGTCGTCGACGTGAATCTGCGGCAGCGGACGAACATCGTCCGGGTCGGCGATGGTCTCACCGATCGTGATGTCCTCGAAGCCGGCGATCGCGACGATGTCGCCCGGTGCGGCGGACTCGGCGGGGTAGCGCTCCAGAGCACGCGTCTTCAGCAGCTCGGTGATGCGGGCGTTCTGGTGGGTGCCGTCTGCGCGGACCCAGGCGACCGTCTGGCCCTTCTTCAGCGTTCCGTTGAAGACCCGCAGCAGCGCCAGGCGGCCGAGGAACGGGCTGGAGTCAAGGTTCGTGACCCATGCCTGCAGCGGAGCCTCGTCATCGTATGCCGGAGCCGGGATGTGCTCGAGGATCGCACCGAACAGCGGCTCAAGGTTCTCGTTGTCCGGCAGCGTGCCGTTCTCGGGACGGTTCAGCGATGCCGCGCCGGCGCGGCCGGAGGCGTACACGACGGGAACGTCAAGCAGCGCATCCACATCAAGATCGGGCACATCGTCGACCAGGTCGGACGCGAGGCCCAGCAGCAGGTCCTGCGCTTCTTCCTCGACCTCGGGGATACGGGCGTCGGGGCGGTCAGTCTTGTTGACCAGCAGGATGACGGGAAGCTTTGCCTCCAGCGCCTTGCGCAGCACGAAACGAGTCTGCGGGAGCGGGCCCTCCGAAGAGTCGACGAGCAGCACGACGCCATCGACCATCGACAGACCGCGCTCGACCTCGCCACCGAAGTCGGCGTGGCCGGGGGTGTCGATCACGTTGATCGTGATCGGAACGTCGCTGTGGACGCCGGTGTAGGTGATCGCGGTGTTCTTCGCGAGGATCGTGATGCCCTTTTCGCGCTCGAGATCACCCGAGTCCATCGCGCGTTCATCGACGTGCGCGTGCTCGCCGAACGAGCCCGTCTGACGGAGCATCGCGTCGACGAGGGTGGTCTTGCCGTGGTCGACGTGCGCGACGATTGCGACATTGCGGAGATCAGAGCGAAGGGCGTGCGCCATGCAAGTTTTCCTAAAAGAGTGTGGGGTGCGCCGGGATGCCGACGTTTCAGGATATCCCACGAAGGCTGTCCAGTGTCTGAACGGCCTTCTACGCCTGTCGTAACATCGGGCTGTGTCCTCATCTGCAACCGCCGCCGCCACGTCTCCGCTCTCCTGCACGCGGCTGTGGTGGGAGATAGCGATCGTGCTGGCGCTCGGACTCGGGCAATCGGCCATCTACTCGATCGTGCAGCTCGCCTATCGGCTGACGGATGCGACGCCGCTGGCCGACCAGGTCGCAACGCTGAATCCCTCGCGCAGCGACCGGGAGGTGTTCGACCTCATCTATCAGGTGCTCGCGATCGGCTTCGCGATCGTTCCCGTGCTCCTGGTGTGCTACCTGCTCTGGCAGTCACCGCGGCCGCATCTCGGTCGGCTCGGGCTGGACGGCACCCGCATCGCCCGCGACAGCCGAAACGGCATCCTGCTCGTGCTGGCGATCGGCATTCCGGGTCTCGCGCTTTACATCGTCGGCCGGATGCTGGGACTGTTCGTCGCGGTGAATCCGGGCGGACTCGACACACACTGGTGGACGGTGCCGATTCTGCTGCTGTCGGCCGCACGCGCGTCGATCATGGAGGAATTCGTCGTGCTCGGCTACCTGTTCGCGCGTCTGAAGCAGATCGGGTGGGGTATCTGGCCGATCATCATCGCCACGAGTGTGCTGCGAGCCAGCTACCACCTGTATCAGGGACCGGGCGCGTTCATCGGCAACCTGGCGATGGGGCTGCTGTTCGGCTGGCTCTTCTCACGCTCCGGTCGGCTGCTGCCGTTCCTGGTCGCCCATTTCCTGATCGATGCGGCGGCGTTCATCGGGTATCCATGGGCCGCGTCGACCTTCCCCGCGATGTTCGGCCTCCCCGGCTGATCCTTCCCGCTGCCGAATCCCGCTACCGGGTGACGGCAACGGCGACTACCGCCCAGATCACGAGCACGATGAGCGCGGCGAGGGCCGGCATATCCCAGCTGCGGCTGATGCCGCTGCGGGGCACTCCCCCGGCCACGGCATCCGCTCGCAGACGACGCAGCATCGCGATGCCGTCATCTTCCGGGCCGGCATCCTCCCGTGTCCGCTCCGGGCCCAGCCTGCGCGGACGAGAGCGGGTCGGACCACCGAAGCACCGCAGCACAGACTCGTCTGCGAACGTCACCTCAAGCTGCCACCGCATGTCGATGCGCTTCACCATCGACCAGGGCGCGCTCGTGCGGCGCAGGAAGTTCTGCACGCGCATCCCGAAGCTGTCCGCACTGATGCCGGAGGCGATGCCGACCACATACACGCCCCAGAGCACGAGCAACGGCCAGGGCGCCAGCAGCACCGCGTTCTCCAGGCCCGAACGGATGGCGGCATCGGCGAGCAGCACCAGAGTGATCACTGCGCAGATCGCCAACAGGATGACGGCCCCCGTGGCCGGGAACACTCGTTTGCGGTGAATCGCCGTTCTCACCCGATGCCGCCCAGCGGCAAGGATGCCCCGGGAATCGCTTCCAGCAGACGACGGGTGTATTCCTCACGCGGATTGCTGAAGATCTCATCCACCGTTCCCTGCTCCACGATCTGTCCCTGCTCCATGACGCACACGAAATCTGCAGCAACGCGCACGACCGCCAGATCATGCGTGATGAACAGATAGGTCAGGCCGAGATCGCGCTGAAGGTCCGAGAGCAGGTGCAGAATCTGGTCCTGCACCAGCACGTCCAGCGCTGACACCGCCTCATCGAGCACCATGATGTCCGGCTTCAACGCGAGCGCACGAGCGATCGCCACCCGCTGTCGCTGGCCTCCGGAAAGCTCACTCGGATAGCGCCAAGCGAGCTCCCGTGGCAGCGCCACCTGCTCCAGCAGATCGAGGGACCGCTGGTGCTGCTCTTCCTTGGTGCCGATCCCGTGCACGTGCAGGGGTTCGGAGATGACGTGGCCGATGCTCCGCAGCGGGTCAAGGGAACCATAGGGGTCCTGGAACACCGGCTGCATGCGGCGTCGCAGATGGAAGATGTCTGAGCGAGACATCGTGCTGGTGGCGAGTCCGTCGATGAGGATCTCGCCATCCGTGGGCTTTTCCAACTGCAACAGCATCTTCGCGACGGTCGACTTTCCCGATCCGGATTCGCCCACCAGCGCGAGCGTCTTGCCACGAGGAATGGAGAAGGACACGTCATCAACCGCACGGAAGCGCTCGTGCCGGAGTCCCCCGGTGCGGATCGAGTAGTCCTTGACAAGACTCTGGACCTCGACCACGGCTGGCGCCGTTTCCCCCGGCGTCGACTCTTTGTGTGCCGTGATCCCGATGCGCTTGGATGCAAGGCTGGGGGCTGCGGCGACCAGTCTCTGCGTGTACGGATGCTGCGGGTTGGTGAGGATCTCCACGCTGACGCCCGCCTCGACGATCTCCCCCTGGTTCATGACGAGGATGCGGTCCGCCCGCTCGGCGGCGAGCCCGAGGTCGTGGGTGATCAGCAGCACCGAGGTGCCGCGCTCGCTGGTCAGCGAGGCGAGGTGATCGAGGATCACCCTCTGCACGGTGACATCGAGTGCGCTGGTGGGTTCATCCGCGATCAGCAGCTTTGGATCGGCCGCCAGCCCGATGCCGATCAGCGCGCGCTGACGCATACCGCCGGAGAACTGATGCGGGAACTGATGCATGCGGCGGGCCGCGTCCGCAAGACCGGCCTGGACGAGCACTTCAACCGCACGATCGTGGATTTGTCTACGTCCCTGCGCCAGGCCGTTCGCGCGGACGGCCTCTTTGACCTGGAACCCGATCGACCAGACCGGGTTGAGGTTCGACATCGGGTCCTGCGGCACGTAGCCGATCTCGCGTCCGCGAATCTTCTCCATCTGCCGACGGTGGACGCGGGTGAGGTCGGTGTTCTCGAGCATGATGCTTCCGCCGGTCACTTCGCCGGTTCCGGGGAGCAGATCAATGATCGCGGCCGCCGTGGTGGATTTTCCGGACCCGGATTCACCGACGATCGCGAGCGTCTCACCCTCGAGGATGTCGAAGCTCACGCCGTGCAGCACTTCGTTGGACTGTTTGCCACTGCGGAACGCAACCGTGAGGTCGCGGATGCTCAGAAGTGGTGCGCTCATCGCCGAGCCCTCGCCTTCGGATCAACGGCGTCGCGAAGCAGCTCGCCGAGAGTGATGAATGCCAGCACCGTCAGAGTCAACGCGAGAGACGGCCAGAACAGCGCCATCGGCGCAGTTCGGATGCTGGTCTGCGCCTGGCTGATGTCGTTGCCCCACGACATGGTGCTGCCGCCGAGGCCGACCCCCAGGAACGACAGAACGGACTCCGCGACGATCGCGGCGCCCAGACTGAGAGTGGCGACAACGATGACCGGCGCCATCGCATTCGGGAGCACATGCGAGAGCAGCGTGCGGAAGCGAGAGAGTCCCACAGCCTCTGCTCCCATGACGAAGTCCGCCTGCTTCACGCGGAGCACTTCCGCTCGCATGATCCGGGCCGTCGACGCCCAGGCGAACCCGCCGATGGCGAAGGCAAGCACGAGCTCGTTGCGCACCGGCATCACCGACATCACGACGATGGCGGCGATGATGTACGGAATCGTGAAGAAGATGTCGCCGACACGAGAGAGCAGCGAGTCGAGCCAGCCGCCGTAGAATCCCGCATACGCACCCATCACCATGCCGATGACCGTGCTAATGAGGGTTGCGAGCACGCCGACGATGAGCGACGTGCGTGTCCCCCAGATGATGCGCGAGTAGACATCGCAGCCTTGACGTGTGAAGCCCAGTGGATGCCCGGCCTCCGGCCCTCCGTTGCTGCTGCCGAGCGAACAGCCGTTGTTGGGCGCCACATTGGTGAACAGCGACGGCCAGACGGAGACGACAAGCACCAGCAGGACGAACGCGGCAGAGATCCAGAAAACCGGCCGACGCCGCAGATCGCGCCAGGCATCGAGCCAGAGGTTACTGCGTTTGGCATCGATGCGAACAACATCCACCGGGATAGAGGTTGTATCGACGGGAGCGACGTAGTGCTCCTGGTAAGCATCAGGTCGAGACATAGCGAATCCTCGGGTCGAGCAGGCCGTAGAGCAGATCCACGACGATGTTGATGAACACATATACGACGACGAACACGGTGACGAACGAGACGACCGTCGGGTTCTCTCCGCGGATGATGGCCTGGTACAGGGTGTTGCCGACGCCGGGCACATTGAAGATGCCCTCGGTGACCGTCGCTCCCACCATGAGGATGCCGAAGACAGTGCCCAGGTCGGTCACCATCGGGATCAGCGAGTTGCGGAGCACATGCACCGGAATGACGCGATTTCTAGAGAGACCCTTGCTGTACGCGGTACGAACCCAGTCCTGGTTGAGTGTCTCGATCGTCGAGGCGCGCGTGAGCCGCATGCTCGTGGCGTACACGCTCACCCCGAGCACGATCGCCGGTAGCCACAGATCGCCCCAGTCGTTGCGTCCGCCGACCGTAGGTCTGAACCAGCCGAGTTGCACTGCGAGGAAATACTGCGCCAGGAACGCGAGGACGAAGATCGGCACAGCGACAAAGACGAGTGCGAGCACGAGCATCGAGTTGTCGAAGATACCGCCCTTGCCGAGCGCCGAGAACAGTCCGATGACAATCGCCAGGACGAACGCGATGCCCACTGCCATCACGGCAAGCCGCAATGTCACGGGGAACGTGCGAGCCAGAATGTCGCTGACCGGCTGACCGGAGAAACTCACTCCGAAATCGAGTCGGAAGATGCCGGCGATGTAGTAGAAGTACTGCACGACGAACGGCTCGTCGAGGTGATAATGCTCGCGCAGGCGCTCGAGAACAGCCGGGTTGGGCTGTCGGTCGCCGAACAGCGCCGCGATGGGATCACCGGGCATCGCGAAAACCATGAAATAGATCAGCAGGGTGGCGCCGAAGAACACCGGAATCGCCTGCAGGATCCGTCTGAGGATGTAAAAGGCCACCCTCGACCTCCCTTCGGGTACGGGCGCAAAGCGACGAGGCGATGGTGGTACACCACCGCCCCGTCGCCTGTCAGTGTCAGCCGACCTTAGTGATCTGTTCGTACAGTGGCACCGAGTTCCAGCCGAACTGGACGTTCTCCACGGTTTCGCTGTAGCCGCCGACCACGTTCGAGTACCACAGCGGCAGCGCCGGGAGGTCTCTCAGCAGCACTTCCTGCGCCTGCTGGAACAGCGAGTTGGCCTCCTCAGCATCCGTTGCCGAGATGCCCTCTGCGAGCAGCGAATCGAACTCCTCGCTGGAATAGTCGCCGTCGTTGGAGCCAGCGTTGGTCGCGTAGAGCGGCCCGAGGAAGTTGTACAGACCGGGGTAGTCGGCCTGCCAACCGGTGCGGAACGCGGTCTGGATCGTACGGTCCGTGATCAGCGCACGCGCTTCAGCAAAGGTCGGGTACGGAGCACCCGATGCTTCGATGCCGAGAGTGTTCTTGATCGAGTTTACGGTCGCATCGACCCAGGCCTGGTGGCCACCGTCAGCGTTGTACGCGATCTGGAACTCTCCGCTCCAGGGGCTGATGGCGTCAGCCTGGGCCCAGAGCTCCACTGCCTTCTCCGGGTTGAACTCCAGTACCTCAGCACCTGCGAGCGAATCGGACCAGCCGTCGATGACCGGCGATGTGAAGTCGCTGGCCGGCGTGCGAGTGCCCTGGAAGATGACGTCGGTGATCTCCTCACGGTTGATCGACATGGACAGCGCCTGACGACGCAGGTTTCCTTCTTCGCCACCGAAATGCTCGAGTCGATCAGGGATCGTGAACGACTGGAAGATCGCTGCCGGCTGGTTCACGGCACGGTCGCCCAGGTCGGATTCGAAGGTCTCGAACGCCGAGTCGGGGATCGCGTCGAGCACGTCGAGCTCACCGGCCAGCAGGTCGTTGTAGGCGGCGTCCTGCGAGGCGTAGAACGTGATGCTCAGGCCACCGTTGGCCGGGGTGCGCGGACCGTCGTAGTCGGGGTTCGTGACCAGGTCGATGCCGACGTCATGCTGCCAGGCACCTTCACCGTCAAGCATGTAGGGGCCGTTGCCGATCGGGTTCTCACCGAACGTCTCGATGTCTTCGAACGCCACGTCGGGTAACGGATAGTAGGCCGAGTAGCCCAGGCGCTGGGCGAAGTCGGAGGCCGGCTTGTTCAACGCGATCGTGAACGTGTAGTCGTCGATCTGCTCCAAGCCGGTCAGTTCAGAGTCGGCGTCGTAGCTGAAGCCCTCGATATCTTCGAAGAAGTAGCTGGACAGCTGCTCGTTCGAGGCAAGAGCACCGTAGTTCCAGGCTTGGATGAAGTTATCGGCGGTGACCTCTTCACCGTCGGTGAAGGTGAGGCCCTCACGGATCTTCACCGTGAGGTGCTGCGGGTCTTCGACCGTGATCTCCTCGGCCACATCGTTGAAGACCGCACCGTCAGCTGCGTAGCCGATGAGTCCGGCGAACATCGCGTCGAGGATCTTGCCGCCACCCACCTCATTCGTGTTGGTCGGGATCAGCGGGTTCTGCGGCTCGGAACCGTTGACTGTGATGATGGCGCTTGCGTCGCCGCCGTTGTCACCCGAGTCGTCCGTGTCGGAATCCCCACCACTGCTTGCACAGCCGGCGAGCGCCATGGCGCTCGCCGCAAGCAGTCCCACACCCGCCAGAGTGATCTTGTTTCGCTTCATTGCGTGCCCTCCTGTGGACAGTTACAGGCGCGTTCTGCGTCGAATGCACCGAGATGTCTCGAGGCTAACCCCACGGTCGACTGAACGATAGGTCTGTTAATCAACCGTTACTGAGTTGGTGCCCTTCGACTGCCCCGTGCACGAGTGGTGACCTTCGCTCGGAGGTCACCACTCGCGATGAGATCTAGGCGAACGCCTCGATCGGCGGGCAGGAGCACACCAGGTTGCGATCGCCATACGCCTGGTCGATACGGCGCACCGGCGGCCAGTACTTGGCGGCCACAAGCGCTGGCACCGGGTAGGCGGCATCCTCACGTGTGTACGCGTGGTCCCACTCCCCCGCGATCAGCGAGACAGCGGTGTGCGGCGCGTTCACCAGCGGGTTGTCTTCTGCGGGCCAGCGACCGGATGCCACGGCATCCGCCTCGCGCTTGATCATGATCATCGCCTCGATGAACCGATCGATCTCGACGATATCCTCCGACTCGGTCGGTTCCACCATCAGGGTGCCCGGCACGGGGAACGACATGGTCGGTGCATGGAAGCCGTAGTCGATGAGTCGTTTGGCGACGTCGTCGACGGTGATGCCGGTGGCTTCCTTCAGCGGACGAAGATCCAAGATGCACTCGTGGGCAACCCGACCGCTCTCTCCCGTGTACAGCACCGGGAAGTGCTCGCCAAGGCGTGCGGCGATGTAGTTCGCCGACAGCACGGCGGCCGCTGTCGCATCGCGCAAGCCCGAAGCACCCATCATCCGGACGTACGACCACGAGATCGGCAGGATCCCCGCCGAACCGTAAGGCGCACCCGAAACCACTCCACCGCCGAACTCGTATCCGCCCGCATGCGTGGTGCGCTGTGCGAGCGGGTGCGACGGCAGATACGGCGCGAGATGGGCTTTGGCCGCGACTGGTCCGATACCCGGACCGCCACCGCCGTGCGGAATCGCGAAGGTCTTGTGCAAATTCAGATGCGAGACATCCCCGCCGAGGTCGCCGAAGCGCGCGTAACCGAGCAGGGCGTTGAGGTTCGCCCCGTCGACGTACACCTGACCGCCTGCGTCGTGCACGGCGGAGGTGATCTCGACGACGTCCTGCTCGTACACACCGTGCGTGGACGGGTAGGTGATCATCAGGGCTGCGATCGACTCGGCATTGACCGCGATCTTCGCGCGCAGATCATCGAGATCGACGTTGCCCATCTCATCGCACGCGACGACGACGACCTTCATTCCCGCGAGTACTGCTGAGGCGGCGTTGGTGCCGTGCGCGGATGACGGGATCAGACAAACGGTGCGATGCTCGTCGCCGTTCGCGAGGTGGTAGCTGCGGATCGCGAGGAGACCGGCGAGCTCACCCTGCGAGCCGGCGTTCGGCTGCAGCGAGACCGCGTCGTACCCGGTGACCTCGGCCAGCCAGGCTTCCAGCTGGTCGATCATCTCGAGATATCCCGCAACATCGGATGCCGGTGCGAACGGGTGGATGCCGGCGAACTCTGGCCAGGTGATCGCAGCCATCTCCGTGGCAGCGTTGAGCTTCATCGTGCACGAGCCCAGCGGGATCATGCCACGATCGAGCGCGTAGTCACGGTCGGCGAGGCTCTTCAGATACCGCATCATGGCGGTCTCGGAGCGGTGCACGTGGAAGACGGGGTGCGTGAGGTACTCGTCGGTGCGTTGCAGGGACTCCGGAAGTGCCCCGCGCGATCCGGTTCCGAAGAACCCGAAGGTGCGCTCCTGGGTGCCGCCGAAGAGAGTGGCGACACGGTGCAGCTCCGCGACGGTGGTCGTCTCGTCGACCGAGATTCCGATGGTGGTGTCATCCACGAGGTACAGCAGGATGCCCTGCTCCTCGTGGGCACGGGCAACGATCGTCGTAGCTTCTGCGGTGCGCACGGTCAGCGTGTCGAAGAAGGCGTCGTGCACGACCTCTGCGCCGGCGTCCGTCACCCAGTCGCGCAGCATGGATGCCTTCGCGGCGACCTCGCCTGCAATCGCTCGCAGCCCGTCCGGCCCGTGATAAACCGCGTACATCGCCGCCATGACTGCCAGCAGCACCTGCGCGGTGCAGATGTTGCTCGTCGCCTTCTCGCGGCGAATATGCTGCTCGCGCGTCTGCAGCGAGAGACGGTACGCGGGCTTGCCATCGGCATCCACCGAGACACCAACGAGGCGACCGGGAAGCTGGCGCTCGAGGCCTGAGCGCACAGCCATGTAGCCGGCGTGTGGTCCGCCGAAGCCCATCGGCACACCGAATCGCTGCGTGGTGCCCACCGCGACGTCCGCGCCGAGCGAGCCCGGCGAGGAGATCAGCGTGAGCGCCAGCAGGTCGGCTGCCACGACCGCGAGGCCGCCTGCGACGTGAGCGGCGTCGATGACGGCGCTCGGGTCCCAGACCCGGCCGGATGCTGCGGGGTACTGCACGAACACGCCGAACAGTTCATCCGGCAGAGATTCTCCGCCAGCCAGGTCGCGTTCGACGAGCTCGATGCCCAGCGCTGAAGCGCGGGTCTCGAGCAGCGCCTTCGTCTGCGGGAACGCATCCGCGTCGACCACGAACACGCTGGACTTCGCCTTCGAGGCGCGCCGTGCCAGCAGCATCCCCTCGGCGACAGCCGTGGATTCATCGAGCATCGACGCGTTGGCGGTCGACAGCCCGGTGAGGTCGGCGACCATCGTCTGGAAGTTGATGAGCGCCTCCAGCCGGCCCTGTGAGATCTCCGGCTGGTACGGCGTGTACGCCGTATACCAGGACGGATTCTCGAGGACACCCCGCTGAATCACACTCGGGGTAAGCGTGCCGTAGTAGCCGAGGCCGATCATCGACCGGCTCACCCTGTTGCGAGATGCGAAGCCGCGCAGTTCGGCGAGTGCTTCCGCTTCCGTGGCAGCCGGCGGAATCGCTGATGTCCCGGACGCGTCCGAGAAGATCGATGCGGGAACGGCGCTGCGCATCAGAGCATCGATGGGGGCATCAGCATCGGCAACACCGAGAGCTTCCAGCATGATTCGCTGGGTCTCTGCTGTCGTCCCGATATGACGATCGGAGAATCGGGTCTTCAAGGAATCAACCCTCCGTCAGTGCGACGTAGGCATCGCGGTCCAGCAGTGCGTCTGCGGCGCCATCAGCAACGGACATCTTGATGAGCCAGCCGCCCTCGAAAGGGGCACTGTTGACCAGGGAGGGGTCATCGACGACCGCCTCGTTAACCTCGGTGACCGTGCCGGCGAGAGGCGCGTAGATTTCTCCCACCGACTTGGTCGATTCGACCTCGCCGACGACCGTACCCGCTTCGAGTTCGGTGCCGACGTCGGGCAGCTCGACGAACACCACGTCGCCCAGCTTCTCCGCGGCGTAGTCGGTGATGCCAATGGTCACCGTCGTGCCGTCAACAGCGAGCCATTCGTGCTCTTCGGTGTACTTGAGTGCGGTGAGATCGGTCATTTCTTCCTCCGGTAGAAAGGCAGGGCGGTAACGGTTGCGGGAATCTTCTTTCCTCGGATGTCGAGGAAAACGGCGGTGCCCTCTTCAGCTGATGAGGGATCGATGAATGCCATGGCGATCGGATGCCCGAGCGTCGGGCTGAGCGCGCCGCTGGTGATTTCGCCGAGCGCAGTGCCGTCTTCGGTGACGACGGCGTAGCCGGCACGACCGGCACGCTTGCCTTCGGCTGCGAGCCCGACGAGCACGCGCGCATCGTCGTCAGCGGTGACAGCGTCCTTGCCGACGAATGCTTCCTTCTCGGATGCCACAACGCGTCCGAGCCCCACTGGAGCAGGCTTCGTCATAAGCGACAGCTCATGCCCGTACAGCGGCATGCCCGCCTCGAGACGCAGAGTGTCGCGGGCTGCGAGGCCAGCGGGAACGATGCCGTGGGCCTCGCCCGCTGCCAGCACCGCGTCCCAGAGCGCGACGGCGTCTTCGCTGCGGACGAGCAGTTCGAAGCCGTCTTCACCGGTGTATCCGGTGCGGGCAACGATGAGGGGTTCCCCGTTGTAGCGTGCTGACGCCCAGGCGTAGTACTTCTGCTCGTCCCACGGGATGCTGAGCTCGGTGATTCCCGAGACCTCGGCGACGATCCTCTCGGAGGCAGGGCCCTGAATGGCGAGCAGTGCGTAGGAGTCGGACAGATCCTCGACGGCGACGTCGAAGGCCCCAGTGCGGGCGGGCAGCGCCGCGGCGACGGCATCCCGGTTTCCGGCATTCGAGATGATCAGGAAGCGACTCTCGGCCAGGCGATAAACGATGACGTCATCGATGATGCCGCCGTTTTCGGCGAGCAGCAGCGAGTACTTCGCCTTACCGATCGTCATCGTCGATAGCCGCCCGGCGAGTGCGTAGTCGAGGTAGGCCGCGGCATCCGGTCCCCCGACGGTGAACTCAGCCATATGCGAGATGTCGAACAGACCGGCCGCCTGACGCACAGCATGATGCTCGGCGAGGTCGGAGGTATAGCGCACCGGCATCTGCCAGCCGCCGAAGTCGGTGAAGGATGCGCCGAGCGACTCATGTCGCTCGCGAAGCGGGGTGAATCGGGCCTGGGTCATGGAGTTCTCCCGTATAGATCGGAAGGATGCCGTACGGAATGCACGGTATCCGAGAACTCCCCCTCTGTCATGTGCCTGAGAGTTTCACCCTTCGACAGGCTCAGGGAGCAAATCGGGGGCTTTCACCGTCGGCGGATGCGGAGCATCACTTTTCAGAGTGGCCGGAAGCGGGCGGTACGCGGTACCTGAGAGATTGGCGGGGAGGCTTGCTCCTTCGGTGCCCGGCTGCACTCACCGGGGCTCTCCCGCACGCTTCGTGGGGCCGTCTTCAGTTATGCCCCCACTCTACCGCCCCTCGGCCGAAGCGATCGCACGCATGACTGCCGCGTGCCCGCACTCATAGACTCAGGACGTGACCTCACCCACCGGCAGCTCCGACGCGATCCGCGTCGCCGTCTCGACCGTGATCTTCTCGCTCCGCGGCGGAACCGACGGAGACCGACTGATGCTGCCACTGGTCCGGCGCACGCGCGAACCGTACCGGGACTCCTGGGCGCTGCCCGGAGGATGGCTGGACCCCGCCGAAGATCTGGATGCCGCAGCATCTCGAACCCTCGCCGAGACAACCGCCCTCAAGCCGAGCTACCTCGAACAGCTATACACGTTCGGTGACGTCGACCGTTCCCCCACACGGACGATCTCGATCGTGTACTGGGCACTGCTTCGTTCTGACCTCGTCGACGCGCAGCGCGCGGGAGCGGATGCCCCGGAGAACGTGGAGTGGTTCGATGTGGACGCCATGCCGCAACTCGCGTTCGACCACAACCGCATTGCCGAGTACGCCCTGTGGCGACTGCGGAACAAGGTCGGATACAGCTGGATCGGCGCCGGAGTGCTGCCTGATGAGTTCACCCTCACGGAGCTGCGCGAGGTGTATGAGACGGTACTCGGGCGCCGGCTGGACCCGTCGAACTTCCGTCGCCTGCTGGAGGGGTCAGCCGAATTGATCCCAACCGAATCGTTCCGCACCGGCAAGCACCGCCCCGCTCGGCTTTTCCGACTCGCCACGGCGGACTGAACCCGTCAGTTCCCGTTGCCTCGCACTCCGGCGATTGCACTTAAGGTCGATTCGACATAATGTGAACGCACACACTAAGTGTCGAAGTGACCAGAAGGCGGCGCCCGATGCCCACGCTCAACCTCCGAACGATCAATCCCTCTGTCGATCACGCGATCCAGGCGATCGTCACGGGCGCATCCACGGATGAAACCTGCAACACGGATCTGGCCGCCGCCCCCTGGACGTTCGACAGCGTCCCCGGCTATGGTCCCGGTTCCTCAATGGGTGATGTCATCCCGACCGGCACTCCCCGCCAGGGCGAGCTGCCCGTCGAGTATCGCGAAGCCGACGAAGAAGCTCTTCACGAGCGCATCCGCGCTGCCAAGCAGACTCTGGGCGACCGCGTCGTCGTGCTCGGCCACTTCTACCAGCGCGAAGAGGTCGTGCGCCACGCCGACTATGTCGGCGACTCCTTCCAACTCGCAAACGCTGCGCTGGAGCATCCGAATGCTGAGGCAATCGTCTTCTGCGGCGTGCACTTCATGGCCGAGACGGCCGACCTGCTCTCCACCCCCGACCAGGCCGTGATCCTGCCGAACCTCGCCGCCGGATGCTCCATGGCCGACATGGCCGACATCGATCAGGTGGAGGACTGCTGGGAGCAGTTGGCCGATGTCTTCGGTGATCTGGATGCTGTCGACGCGGACGGTCGCGTACCGGTGATCCCCGTGACCTATATGAACTCCTCGGCTGCGATCAAGGGATTCGTCGGACGCCACGGCGGAATCGTGTGCACATCCTCCAACGCGGAGACCGTCTTGGAGTGGGCGTTCGAACGCGGGCAGCGTGTGCTGTTCTTCCCCGACCAGCATCTCGGACGCAACACCGCGAAGGCCATGGGGGTATCGCTTAACCAGATGCCGATGTGGAATCCGCGTCGTCCCCTCGGCGGTTCCAGCGCCGGCGAGCTCGTCGAGTCGAAGGTCATTCTGTGGCACGGCTTCTGCTCTGTGCACCGCCGATTCACGGTCGCGCAGATCGATCAGGCCCGTGCCGAGCATCCTGATGTGCGCGTGATCGTGCATCCGGAGTGCCCGATGGAGGTTGTGGACGCCGCCGATGAGGCCGGGTCCACCGACTACATTCGCCGCGCGATCGCCGGTGCGACAGAACCGACGACCTTCGCGATCGGCACCGAGATCAACCTCGTCCGTCGCCTGGCAGCGCAGCATCCGCAGCATGAGATCTTCTGCCTGGATCCGGTGGTCTGCCCGTGCTCGACGATGTATCGCATCCATCCCGGATATCTGGCCTGGGTGCTGGAAGAGCTCGTCGCCGGGCGCGCGCCGAACCGCATTCAGGTAGCCGCTGATGTCGCAGATCCGGCACGCACGGCTCTCGAGCGGATGCTGGCCGCAAAGCCCCGCGGATGAACCTCGTTGTCGCAGGATCCGGCATCGCGGGATTGACCGCTGCGCTGCATGCGCAACAGTCCGGGCACTCCGTCACGCTCGTGACGAAGGATGCACTCGGTGGCGGATGCACCCCGCTTGCGCAGGGAGGTGTCGCCGGCATCTACGGCCCCGGTGACTCGCCTCGGCAGCATGCCGCGGACACCCTCGACGCCGGTGCAGGACTATCGGATGCGATGGCCGTCGCTGTGCTCGTGGGCGAGGGATCGGCTCGCATCGCCGAATTGATCGCGCGCGGTGTCGCATTCGACCGGGACGTCAATGGCACGCTGCTACTCGGGCGCGAAGCAGCCCATTCTCACGCCCGCATCGTGCACGCCGGCGGCGATGCGACCGGCGCCGAGATCTCCCGGGCACTGATCGCGCAGGTACACGATCGCGGCATCGACATCGTCGAGCATGCGTTCCTGCTCGATCTCCTCGTCGAGCAGGGTGCTGTGCGCGGCATCCGGATGCTGCACCACGGCGTGACGCTCGACATCACAGCGGATGCGGTGATTCTGGCAACCGGCGGCGGAGGACAGCTGTATCAGCACACGACCAATCCGCTCGGTGCGACCGGCGATGGGATCGCCGCCGCCATCCGTGCCGGCGCCGCTGTGGCGGACCTGGAGTTCGTACAGTTCCACCCCACGGTGCTGGCCGCGGGCGGATCGTTTCTCATCTCCGAAGCCGTGCGCGGCGAAGGCGCGACGCTGATCGACGACCAGGGTCGGCGGTTCGTGTTCGACAGCCACCCTGACGGTGAGATGGCGCCACGCGATGTGGTGGCCGGGGCCATCGCGAGGCAGGCGGGGTTGCAGCGCTCCCCCGTCCGGCTGGATGCCACCATGATCGGTGCGCCGCGGCTCGCCCAGCGCTTTCCGACGATCGACCGGTCAACGCGCGAGCGCGGGTTCGACTGGGCCCGGGAGCCGATCCCGGTGACGCCGGCCGCGCACTATCTGATGGGCGGCATCCGCACGGATCTCGACGGACGCACCAGCATCCCCGGTCTCTTCGCCGTGGGAGAGACAGCCTGCACCCGAGTCCACGGCGCCAATCGTCTGGCTTCCAACTCGCTCTTGGAGGCCGCGGTCTTCGCTGCTCGCGCCGCCGCGGCCGCCGCCGTGCCCGCGCCCGCCGCGCGTTCCGCGCGTTCCATCCCGCTCCGGTCGCAGTTCACGTCGCTAAAACCCGCGAATAGCGACACGAACTGCGACCGGAGCGGAGGGTTTGCGCACTCGCGAGGCCTTCTGCAGGAACTCATGTGGGATCGGGTCGGGCTCGTTCGTACCCCGGACGGCCTCGCCGAAGCGCTGACCAGCATCCGATCCTGGGCCGCAGCAGCACCGGCGCCGGCATCCGTTGCCGACTACGAAACCGCTAACCTTCTCACCGTGGCCGAAGCCGCCGCATCCGCT
This sequence comes from Microbacterium wangyouchuni, assembly GCF_054072595.1. Lineage (NCBI taxonomy): Bacteria > Bacillati > Actinomycetota > Actinomycetes > Micrococcales > Microbacteriaceae > Microbacterium > Microbacterium wangyouchuni. The sequence goes on along the minus strand of NZ_JBSVRM010000002.1, from coordinate 194,920 downwards.
GCTCTCGCTCGCACCGAATCGGTCGGCGCACACCAGCTCTCCCGCGAACCCGCTCTGATCGGAGCCTGATGCTCACTGCCGCCACTCTCACCCGCATCGTCGGCGCAGCCCTCGAAGAGGACGCCCCCTGGGGTGACATCACCAGCATGGCGCTGCTGCCCGCCGACGCCACGGCAGCTGCCGACCTCGTTGCCCGCGAACCCGGCGCCTTCAGCGGCGGCGACGTGTTCGCGGCTGCATTCGCCCTCACCGATCCGACACTCGAGGTCGACGTGCACGTCGGCGACGGTGACGTCTTCGCACCGGGCGATGTGCTCGCGTCCGTTTCAGGTTCGGCCCGCAGCATCCTGACCGCCGAACGCGTCGCGCTGAACTTCACCCAGCGGATGAGCGGCATCGCAACGCTGACTGCGCAGTACGTCCAGGCCGTCGCCGGAACTGGCGTCCGCATCGCCGATACCCGCAAGACGACGCCGGGCTTGCGCGCCTTCGAGCGGCAGGCGGTGGTCTCCGGCGGCGGCAGCAATCATCGCTATTCACTTTCGGATGCTGTGATGGCCAAGGACAACCACCTCGCCGTTCTGCAGCGCTCCGGCGTAGACCTGGCCACCGCACTGCGCGAAGCGCTGTCGCGGTTGCCGCACACCACACACGTCGTGGTCGAAGTGGATCGCCTCGATCAGGTCGACGCGGTCCTCGACGGCGGGGCACACACCGTGTTGCTTGATAACTTCTCCCTCGACGATCTGCACGCCGGGGTCGAACTGATCGGCGAGCGGGCGACGGTCGAAGCATCCGGTGGTGTGAACCTCGACACCGTGCGGGCCATCGCTGAAACCGGTGTCGATGTCATCTCCGTCGGCGCGCTCACCCACTCCGCCCGCGCATTGGATCTCGGTCTGGATGTGCGCATCGCCTGATCGGCGGTCTCGTCTGATGCTCTATCTCGATCATGCTGCGACATCTCCGGTGCGCTCGGAGGTGCTCGAGGCTATGCGCCCCTATCTCACCGGTGTGTTCGGCAACCCGTCCAGTCATCACACCGCCGGCGAAGCTGCGGCGAGCGCGCTGGAGGATGCCAGAGCACGCATCGCACGAATTCTGGGTATGCGCGCGGGCGATGTGATCTTCACCTCCGGCGGTACCGAAGCGAACAATCTCGCGGTGAAGGGCATCGTCCTTTCCGCCCTGGCTCGCGGACGCCGCCACATTGTGACGACGTCAATCGAGCACGAGTCGATTCTGGAGTCCGTCGAGTATCTGCGGCGTTTTCATGCCGTCGAGGTGACCTGCGTTCCTGTGATGGATACGGGCCGGCTCACCCCGGACGCGCTGGCCGAAGCGCTGCGCGAAGACACGGCTCTCGTCTCGCTGGGTCACGCGAACAATGAGATCGGGACGGTGCAGCCTGTTGCCGCTCTTGCCGCTGTGGCCACGGCCGCCGGAGTGCCGCTGCACGTGGATGCCGTGCAGTCGGCCGGATGGCTGCCGCTCGGCGATCTGGGTGCTGCTGCGATGTCCATCGCCGGACACAAAATCGGCGCCCCCAAAGGCATCGGCGCGCTCGGTGTGCGTGCACGCATCCCGCTGGAGCCGTTGCTGCACGGCGGCGGGCAGGAGCGCGGGCATCGCTCGGGAACCCAGAACGTCGCCGGCGCCGTGGGCCTGGCCGTCGCACTGGAGTTGGCCGAGGCAGAACGCTTGGCAGCATCCACACGCATCGGCGAGCAGACCGCCCGCCTCATCGCTGCCGTCCTCGCGGAGGTTCCGCAGGCTGCACTCACCGGCGACCCAGTGCACCGACTGCCGGGGTCCGCGAGCTTCACTTTCGCCGGGACCAGCGGCGAGGCGGTACTGCTGGAGCTTGAGCGCCGCGGCGTGATCTCCTCCAGCGGCTCGGCCTGTGCGGCAGACAGCGACGAGCCGTCGCACGTGCTGCTGGCCTGCGGCGTGCCGGCCGAGGTGGCGCAGACATCCGTGCGCTTCACCTTCGGGCGTGCACCGCTGGCCGATGCGGCCCCGGCTCAGCTCGCACACCTGGTTGCCGCGGCTGTCGCCACCGTCGCCACCGGTTCATAACTCCTGAAAACTGGCCCGCATGCCGGACCGGAGCCGCGTCTTTCCGGCCCCGCCGAACAGCTGTCGCGAATTCTTCAGGAGTTGTGCACAGAGGAGGGACCATAAACTCGGAACGTGACGAACACCTCCGCCCCGATCGTGACGTTGATCGTCCCCGGCCGAAACATCGACGCCTACGCTCCGGCGGCGATCGCCTCATTGCAGGCGCAGACCGAGCCGCGCTGGCGCGCCATCCTCATCGACGATGGTTCAACAGACACCACCGGCGCGATCTTCGAGCACGCCGCCACCGAGGACGACCGGCTCACGGTCGTCCGACACGAGACATCCCGGGGCTTGGGCGCCGCCCGCAACGCCGGCCTCGACCTGGTCGACACACCGTTGCTGGGCTTCCTCGACGCAGATGACGAACTCACCCCCACAGCGCTTGCCCGTCTCACCGGTACTCTGGCCGAAACAGGCAGCGACTTCGTGGCCGGCGCCTACGTGCGCTCACGGCCACAGGGGCGTGCCTACGTTCCGGGACGCGTGCAGCCTTGGACTGCGTCCGCTACCGACCCGGCTCGTCTGCGCACAACGATCCTCGAGCATCCGCGCGCTTCGGCGAACATCGTCGCCTGGTCAAAGATCAGCCGTGCGGACTTCTGGTCACAGATGCGCTTTCCCGAAGGTGTCGCCTACGAGGACCAGATCGTGGCGCAGCAGATGTATACCCGCGCCGCGACGTTCGATGTCATCCCGGATGTTGTGGTGCACTGGCGGCTGCGTGCCGATGGCACGTCCATCACCCAGGGCAAGTCACAGCTGCCGGTGCTGCGGGATTATCTGGCGGCGCTGCGCGGCGGCATCCGTGTGCTGCATGAGGCCGGGGCAACGGCGGCAGTCAGCGCCAGACTCGAGCTCATCCTCGCCATGGATCTGCCGCCGCTTCAGGCGATCGCCAGCACGCACCCGGACCCCGCCTACGGGGCTGAGGTGACCGCGTTCCTGCACGAGCTGCACGACTTGCCGGAGTTCGCCGACGCTCACCCCGATCCGAACATCACGGCCGCGCTCGCCTGGTGACGCACCCCGCACTGCCCTCTGATTGGAACCCTGTGGACGACTACCTCGCTGAACTCTTCTCCCTTCGAAACCGCACCGCGGTCATCACCGGAGGCAGCTCCGGAATCGGTCGCGGCATCGCACTCGCGCTCGGCCGCGCCGGCGCGGCCGTCGTCATCGTCGCGCGGGGCAGCGAGCGCATCGCTGAGACAGTGCGCGAACTGTCGGATGCCGGGTGTCGGGCTGCGGGCGTCGTCGGAGATCTGAGTACGCGTGACGGCATCCTCTCGGCTGCTGAGGCTGCCGCCGAACCATTCGGCGAGCCGGACATCCTCGTGAACTCGGCCGGAATCAACATCCGCCCGCCCTTCGCGCAGATCACCCAGGCCGACTGGGATGCCACCATGACGGTGAATGCGCTGGCGCCGTTCCTGCTCGGCCAGCGCTACGCAGCGGGCATGGCCGAGCGCGGGTTCGGCCGTCTCATCCACATCAGCTCGCAGCAAGCGCATCGAGCGTTCGTCGGAAGCGGTGTCTACGGTGTCTCCAAGGGCGCCGTGGAGTCCCTCATGCGCTCGGAGGCCGAAGCGTGGGGCGACCGCGGCATCACCAGCAATACGCTGGTTCCGGGCTTCGTGCTCACCCCGCTGAACGCTCGCCTGCAGGAGGACCCCCAGCAGGTTGAGCAGCTGGCCGCTCGTACGCTGATCGGCCGCAACTCGGTGCCGGGCGACTTCGCCGGCGCCGCGGTGTTCCTCGCCAGCGCCGCGGCGGCATATGTCACCGGCCACTCGCTGTTCGTCGACGGCGGCCTGTCAGCGCACTGAGCGCACGCCGCTCAGCCTGCGATACCTGCTGGCACCGGCTGGGAGTGGTGCGGGGTATCGCCGAGCTGTGCCTGCAGCCGCCACAGCTGCACTTTCAGCTGCTCGCGCAGCTCGGCGTAAGCAGGGTCGAGGTAGACGTTGTTGAGCTCTTCCGGGTCGGCCTCGAGATCGTACATCTCCCACTCCGGTGGGTACGAGTGCGGTGATGCCCCGGGAAGGCCGAGACCGTCGTTGTAGAAGTAGATGAGCTTGTGGCGTTCGGTGCGGATGCCGTAGTGCGCGAGCGCGTGGTGGTCGACGTCGTCGTTCTCGAAGTACCGGTAGTACATCGCCTCGCGCGTCGGGCGTTCGGGGTCGTCGGTCAACTGCGGGACGATGCTGACCCCCTGCATCCGGTCAAGCGCGTCGACGCCGGCGAAATCGAGGATCGTCTGGGCAAAGTCGACGTTCGTGACGATCTGCTCCACCGGTTGCTCCCGCACCGGGATGCGCGCGGGGTAGCTCATCACGAGCGGCATCCGCAACGATTCGTCGTACATGAACCGCTTGTCGAACCAGCCGTGATCGCCGAGGAAGAAGCCCTGATCTGAGGTGTACATCAGCAGCGTGTCGTCGAACTGCTCCCTGTCGCGCAGCCAGTCGATGACGCGCCCGACGTTGTCGTCGACGGATGCCACGCACGCGAGGTAGTCCTCCATGTAGCGCTGGTACTTCCACACGGCCGCCTGCTCGTAAGTCAGCCCCTCGGGTGGGGCGACCTTGAGGTCGGTGAGTGTGAGGTGGTCGGCGATGCGCATAGCTGCGCGGTGCGCGGCAGATGACCGCGTCGCGTAGTCGTCGTCGAACGTTGCCGGCAACGGGATCGGGTCGCTGTACATGCCCTTGTGCTTCTCATCCGGCTCCCACGGGCGGTGCGGGGCTTTGTGGTGCAACAACAGACACCAGGGCTCGTCCCCCTCCTGCTTATCGAGCCAGGCGAGGGCGAGGTCGGTGAGCACATCGGTGGCGTAGCCGGGTTCGATGCGGATGCCGTCCTCGGTGAGGATCTGCGGGTCGAAGTACTCCCCCTGGTTTCGCAGCACGGCCCAGTAGTCAAAGCCCTGCGGGTCGTGCCCCTCCCCCTCGCCCATGTGCCATTTTCCGACGACGGCGGTGCGGTAGCCTGCCTCGCGCAGCTGTGAGATGAACGTCGGCTGGCTGGCGTCGATCGGTGTGTGCAGAGTCGTCACGCCGTTGATGTGGCTGTACGTGCCAGTGAGGATCGATGCGCGGCTGGGAGTGCACAGCGCGTTCGTGCAGAAACAGTTGTCCAGTCGCACCCCGGCCTGGGCGATCTCGTCGATGCGCGGTGTGGAGTTCACTGCCGATCCGTACGCGCTGATGGCGTGCGAGGCGTGGTCGTCCGTGAGGATCAGGACGATGTTGGGGCGCTTGGATGCGGTGTTCATACAGCTCAATCGTTCGGCAATGCGGGGGGGTGCCCTGCCAGCGCGTGATCGCCACGGCCGGCAGGGCAAGGATGAAGAAAGTTCTACTTGCCTGCGGCGACGAACGCGTCACCCAGGTAGTAGGTCGAGGCGTCAGTGGCGTCTTCGAGCTTATCCGCCGAGACGAAGTACTCATTCAAGCTCGTGAGCCAGGTAGCCACTGTGCCGTCCGCGGTGAGGTCGTCAAGCTCGGACGAGGTCAGGTACTTGGCGTTGGCAGCATCCGAAGCGAATGCATCCGCATCACCCTTGAGCATCGCGGCGGTGATCTCGATCGTCTCGTCGAGGTTCGCGACGCGGAAGTCCATGGCATCGCGCAGCACGGCCAGCACGGCCTCGGTCGCCTCCGGGTGTGCCTCGGTGAACTTCGGGTTTGCGACGATGGCACTGGGGAATGCGACCTGGTCGGCGAAGTCCTCGTTCTCGGCGAGGATCTCCAGGTCCGGCACCTGCTCCTGGATCGTGTCGATCAGCGGGAACCAGATACCGGCGGCGTCGACCTGACCGGACGCGAACGCCGATACGACGGTGGCCGGATCCATGGCGACCTTCTCGACATCATCGATGGTCATTCCGGCATTTTTGAGCGCCATCGTCAGGATCATGTCACCCGACGTTCCTTCGGGAACGGCGACTTTCTTGCCCTTGAGGTCCTCGACCGAGGTGATTCCGGGCTGAGCGATCACACGATCGGCGTTTCCGAGGCTGTTGATCATCGCGACCTGCGCTTCACCGGATGCTGGCAGCCACATGGCACCGGGTCCGATGTATCCGAAGTCGAGGTTGTCCGTGCCCAGCGCCTGGATCTGGAGCGGGCCATTGGTGAACACGGGCGTCTCGACCTCGAGCCCGTGTTCCTCCCACAGGCCCTGCTCGTCGGCGATCGCGAGCAGGCTCGCACCGTTGAAGTCAGCGATGTAGCCGACGCGGACTTTCGGGAACTCCACCGCTTCGGGGGCGGATTCACCCTCGGCGGCGGGGCTACTGCTCGCGCAGCCGGTAAAGGCGAGAGTCGCGGCAGCAATCAAGGCAGCGGCAGCAATGCCGCGCCGGCGCAGAATGCGTGTCATGGGTTTTCCTCTGGGTTGGGGCCGTCAGGCGACGGCGGCTGTGGCCCGGTGGCCGGGGTTCTGGTGGTAGACGGCGCTCCAGACGCGATTGCGCAGTTCGGTGAATTCCGCGCTCAATCGCATCTCTTCGGTACGCGGATAGGGCAGATCGACATCGATGACCTCGTAGATGCGGCCAGGGCGTGCTGCCATCACGACCACACGGTTGGCGAGGAACACGGCCTCGTCGACGTCGTGCGTGATGAACATGACAGTGCGCTTCTCCTGGCTCCACGTCTGCAGCAGCTGCTCTTGCAGCTTCACTCTGGTGAGCGCATCGAGCGCGCCGAAGGGCTCATCCATGAGCAGGATGCTGGGATCCACCGCGTAGGCACGCGCGATGGCACAACGCTGCTTCATGCCTCCGGAGAGCATTTTCGGCAGTGCATCGGCGAAGTCAGTCAGCCCGACCATCTCGATGAAGTGATCGGCCTTGGCCCGGCGGTCGACCGCGTTCATTCCGGCGGTCTTGAGTCCGAACTCGACGTTCTTGCGCACCGTCAACCAGGGAAATAACGCGTACTGCTGGAAGATCACACCGCGTTCGGGTCCGGGACCCGCCACGGCTTCGCCATCGACGAGTGCCTCGCCGCTGGTGGGCATGTCGAGCCCGGCAAGGATGTTCATCAGCGTGGATTTGCCGCAGCCGCTGGGGCCGACGACGGTGACGAACTCGTTGTCGGCGACGTCGAGCGACACGTTGTCGAGCGCGACGAAGGTGTCGCCCTTGAGGTCGAAGGTCTTGGTGACACCGCGAACGCTGATGCGGGCGGTTTGCGTGTTCGAGTTCATCGGCGTTCCTGCCATCCTGTGAGTCGGCGTTCAGCGAGCAGCAGCAGTCGGTCCATCACTAGACCGAGCACGCCGATCACGATGAGGCCGACGAATATCGTCTCGATCTCGTAGTACAGCTGTGCGTACTGCATCCGATATCCCAAGCCCTGCTGCGCGGCGATGAGCTCGGCGGCGACCAGGGTCGCCCAGGAGGCACCGAGGCCGACGCGCATGCCGACGAGGATGAAGGGCACGGATGCCGGCACCACGACGCGCACGAAGATCGTGCCGTCCTTGGCCCCCAGAACGCGGGCGGCGTTGATGAGTGTCTTGTCGACGTCGACGACGCCCTGGAAGGTCGAGATCACGCAGGAGAAGAAGGCCGCCAGGAAGATGACGAGAATCTTCGGCTCTTCACCGATTCCCAACAGCACGATCGCGAGGGGAATGATCGCCAGCGGCGGGATCGTGCGGAAGAACTGGATCCACGGCTCGATCACGGCGCGCGCCGATACGTACCAGCCCATCAGGAATCCGACCGGAATCGCCACGGCAGTACCCAGCGCGAAGCCGATGAGCACGCGGGTGAGGCTCGCACCGATATCGGCGATCAGCGTTCCGTCGGCGGTGAGCTCCCAGGCCCGGACCGCCACAGCCGGCGGCGTCGGCAGGTTGAAGCCGACGAGCGACAGTACCCACCACAGACCGACTCCCAGCACGACGCTGGCCGTGCTGAGTACCAGGGTGAAGCGGCGCTTTCTCGTGCGGCGCCGGCGCTGGGGTCCGTCGCCCGTGGATCCTGTTGCCAGGGTCGAGGTCGCTGTCTCCGGCGGCGCAGTGGTGCTTACGGCGCTCACCGGCTCGGTCCTGATCGTCGTACGGTGTTCATCAGTCGTCCTTCGGGTCATGTCGATTGCGGCTGCGTCGAGCCGGAGGGGTAGCCGCTGAGCACGGGAGTGCGCCGGAGCAGCGCGACGATGCCGCCGATCGCGCCACCTTCGTCGCCGAGCGCAGTTCGGCGCACGCGCGGGCCGCGTCCGCCTACCGGCAGCAGTTCGTAGGAGACGGTTTCTGCGACCTGCTGGATGAGGGCATCCGAGATCATCGCCACTTCTCCACCGACGACGATCTCCGCCGGGTTGAGTGCGACGGCCAGCCCGCCGAGCACCTGTCCGACAGCGACACCGGTCTCGCGGATGACTCCGAGCACGATCGGGTCACCATGCTCAGCTGCGACCTGCATGTCGGCGAGCGTCGTTACCGCGGCGCCCGCGGTCCGGCAGCGTTCGAGGATGGCGTCGATGGATGCGACGGTCTCCAGGCATCCGCGCTTACCGCAGCGGCACAGCGTGCTGACGCCGTTGACGGTCATATGCCCAAACTCGCCGGAGATCCCCGTCGATCCGGAGACCAGTCGGCCGTCGATGATGAGGCCACCACCGATGCCGAAAGACAACCGCAGGTAGAGCAGATGGCCGACAGCGCCGGCAGTGTGCCAGGTGGCTTCGGCGAGCGCGGCAAGGCGTGTGTTGTTGTCGAGCAGCACATCGGCGGCGAACCGCTCAGAGAAGGACCGGCGCACGAGGTCGGCACCGACGTGGCGAGCACGGTCGAGGGGTTCGTCTTCGTCGTGCGGCACCCGCGAGGAGAATGGTCCCGGCAGACCGACGGCGATGCCGAGCACACCGTCCAGGTGGATATCGGCTTCCGCGCTCATTGATTCGATCAGCGCAAAAGCCGCTTCGATGCGCGTTTCCCAGCGCGAGGAGCTGTCGTATTCGGCGGAGTCGGAGGCGATAAGTTCACGTGCGGCATTGGCGACGGCGACGCGAACCAGGCTGTGCCGAAAGTCGACGCCGATGTACTGACCTGCGGACGGATCCAGACGCAGCTTATTTGCCGGGCGTCCGCGACCGACCGCGGCTTCCCGAGGCGGAAGGCTCGAGATGACACGGCGCCGCAGCAGGCTCGATGTGATCTCGGACAGTGTGGTCCGTGACAGCCCGATGTACGCTGCCAGCTCCGTTCGTGTCAGCGAGCCGTGCTCGCGCAACGCCTGCAGAACCCGATCCTCGTGGGTTCTGCGGACGAGTGCTTGCACTCCGATCGGCGTTGACATGGGGACAACAGTAGAACCCGCGATTTTTTCCATCAACCCTCCGACATAATTCAATCTGAAAAATGTAAGGGGTCCTCCCAGATCATCCTCCGGGAGCGATGATGGAGGCTGTTCAGCCCTCCGCGGGATACACGCGTGTGTCGTTGCTCGGCCCGTCCAGAAGCGGCACGGGAGCGGTGAGCGCGGCAACAGCATCTGCTCCGGCTGAGTCCTCCGGCGCACGGTCAGCGCGTCGATCAAGGAAAGCCGCGGCTACTCCCCCGGTGACGGTTCCCTCGACGATGGCCTCGGTTTCCAGGACGCGGGTTGCCGCAACCTGCTCGGCTGCGAGTTCGGAGTAGAGCCCGCCGCGCGCCAGCAGTTCGCTATGCGTGCCCGACTCCACGATCCGCCCAGCTTCGAGCACATGGATGACATCGGCACCCATCACTGTCGACAGTCGATGTGCGATCGAGATGGTTGTCCGGCCCTTCGCCGCCTCATCGAGAGCTGTCTGCACGACACGTTCCGACACGGTGTCCAGCGCCGAGGTCGCTTCGTCCAGCAGGAGAACCGGCGGGTCCTTCAGCAGCACGCGCGCGATCGCGATGCGCTGCTTCTCGCCGCCGGAAAGGCGATAGCCGCGTTCGCCGACGACCGTATCGTAGCCGTGCTCGAACCCGGCGATGATGTGGTGAATGTTCGCGCTGGTGCAGGCCGCGATGAGCTCTTCCTCTGACGCCCCTGGCTTCGCGTAGAGCAGGTTCTCCCGGATCGTGGCATGGAACAGATAGGTCTCCTGCGAGACGATGCCGACGTCATCGATGATCGAGCCCTGCGTCAGGGTTCGCACATCCGCTCCGGCGAACAGCACCGAACCGCCATGAGCTTCGTACAGTCGCGGCGCGAGATACAGCACGGTGGTCTTGCCCGCGCCCGACGGCCCAACAAAGGCCACATGCTGTCCGGGCTCCGCGACGAAGGAGACGCTTTGCAGGGTCGGTCGGGCATCGGCTGCAGCATCCGGGTAGCGAAAGACGACGTCCTGGAACTCGACCTGTCCACGCGGACCGGGCGCCACATCGACCGATACGGCATCCGGCGCATCTTCGATCTCAGGAACCAGGTCGAGGTACTCGAAAATGCGGGCGAAGAGCGCCGAGGACGTCTGCAGATCCAGCGAGACGCGCATGAGCCCCATCAGCGGTTGCAGGAGCCGTGCCTGGACGGTCGTGAACGCGACGACGGTTCCGGCCGTGATCGCTCCCTCGCCGCCGGCGATCAGATACCCGGACACGAGGTAGATCACCGCGGGAACGGATGCCATCAGCACCTGCACGACCGCGAAGAAACCCTGACCGCTCATTGCTCTGCGCACCTGCAGCTTCACCTGGTTGCGGTTCTCGTCCTGGTAACGCTGCGATTCTGCGCGCTGACGGTTGAACGACTTCGACAGCAGCATGCCTGAGACGCTCAGGGTCTCCTGGGTGATGGAGGTCAGCTCACTCAGCGATTCCTGGGTCTCGCCCGCGATGCGTGCGCGCACCTGCCCCACCCGGCGCTGCACGATGATCAGGAATGGCATCAGCACAACCGCGATGAGGGTCAGGCGCCAATCGATCAAGATCATGGCGACGAGTGAGGCGATGACGGTGACGATATTGCCGAGGATGCTGGTGACCGTATTGGTCAGCACACCGGACACTCCCCCGACATCGTTCTGCAGGCGGGATTGGATGACGCCGGTCTTCGTTCGCGTGAAGAACCCCAGCTCCATCGCCTGCAGATGTTCGAACAGGCGCACGCGCAGGTCGCCGGTGACGTTGTTTCCGACCGTCGAGGTGAGCCAGGTCTGCGCGATGCCGAGGAGGGCGGACAGGAGGAAGAGGCCGACCATGAAGACCACGAGTCGGATGAGCAGCCCGATCTCGGGGCTGCCTCCGTCGACGGGGAACAGCGCATCATCGAAGATGCGCTGCACGATCAGTGGCGGGATGACGGCGATGGCGGCACCGACGACGACGAGGAAGCCGGTGGCGATGATCCGTCCGCGGTACGGGCGGAACAATCCAACGACACGCTTACCCAGCCCGGTGATCCGCGGCGCCTCGGCATTCAAACGCTTCTGCGCCGCCTCGTCAACACCACGAAATCCGCCGCCGCGACCGCCGCCCATGCTCATTCGGTCAGCCTATCCGCAACAAAATCTGCGGAGGCGGGAACAAGGATGACAGCCGCAGGGTTATCCTGGAGCGTTGCCCTAGAACGAATGCCTCATCTGTCGGCTCCGTCTCAGGCCTACCGCCACACCCAAACCACTGAGGAGACGCCTTGGCCACCGCATCGACCGGTTCCCTTCCCACCGTGAAGCCGCAGCCGCTGATCGCACCATCCGATATGCGGGTGATCTGGCTGCTGCTGGTCGCCGCCTTCGTCGCAATTCTCAACGAGACGACCATGGGCATCGCGATCCCACATCTCAACACCGATCTCGGCATCCCGCCCGAACTCGGTCAGTGGCTGACGAGTGCGTTCATGCTGACGATGGCGATCATCATCCCGACCACCGGCTTCCTGCTGCAGCGTTTCACGACCCGGCAGGTCTTCATCGCGGCGATGACGTCGTTCTCGCTTGGAACGCTGGTCTGCCTCGTCGCTCCCGGGTTCGAGATCCTGCTCCTGGGCCGGGTGATTCAGGCCGGCGGCACCGGAATCATGATGCCGCTGCTGATGACCACGATGATGAACGTCGTGCCGCCGCAGTCGCGTGGCCGAATGATGGGCCGCGTCGGCCTCGTGATCTCGCTTGCCCCCGCGATCGGGCCGACGCTCGCCGGCGCCGTACTTGAGACGCTGAGCTGGCGCGCTCTGTTCGCCATCGTTCTGCCGATCGCGATCGTCGCGCTGCTGATGGGCGCGAAGTGGATGACGAATCTCGGCGAGACGACGGATGCTCCGATCGATGTGCTCTCCATCGTCCTGTCCGTATTCGGCTTCGGCGGCGTCGTCTACGGCCTCAGCCAGTTCGGCGGCGAGGGTGAATCGGGCGGAGCGACCATCGGCGTGCTCTCGCTCACCATCGGCGCTGTTGGGCTGGCACTGTTCGTCTGGCGTCAGCTTCTGTTGCAGCGCAAGGATGACGCGCTGCTCGATCTGCGCGTGTTCCGCTCCGGCAACTACACGATCGCGGTGATCGTCATGGCGATCCTGGCTCTGTCGATGTTCGGCACGCTGACACTGCTGCCGCAGTACCTCCAGAACGTCGCTGGTCTCGATGCGCTCCAGTCTGGCCTGATCCTGCTGCCCGGATCCGTGCTGATGGGCCTGTTGGGCCCGATCATGGGACGCGTCTACGACGCGCGCGGCACGCGCACCCTCCTGGTTCCCGGCACCATCATGGTCTCGGCCGCGCTGTTCTTCTACTCGACCGTCGGCGAGCACACCGTATGGTGGCTGCTGGTGATCGCGCAGACGATCATGTCGGTCGGGCTCGCCATGTCCTTCACGCCGTTGTTCTCGGCGTCACTCGGATCGCTCCAGCGTCACCTGTACTCGCATGGGTCCGCCGCGCTGAACACCATTCAGCAGGTCGGCGGTGCCGCCGGGGTTGCTGTCCTCACGGTGACGTACTCCTCGATGCTGCACGCGGGTGAGAGCGAAGGCCTGTCGACGGCGGTCGCTGGCGCTCCCGGCGCGCGGCTGGCGTTCTTGATCGCCGCGATCATCTCACTGGGTGCGGTCGCGTTGAGCGCATTCGTGAAGAAGCCGGCAGATGACATCGGCGAGGGCGTGCACGGCGGCCACTGAGACTACTGCGGGATCGTCGCCGAGGCGCGGTGCCTATTCGGCGGGCGTTGAGCAGGAGCCGCCGCAGCAGGATCCCGCTTCGGCATCGCCCAGCAGGTTGAGTCCTGCAGGAGCAGTAAGAGGCTGAACGTTCGCAGTGGCGTCTGAGGACGGCAAGGTGGTCATGGCTCCATGCTACGCCGGTATTCGGGTGCAAGGGTCTGGACAAGATCGCGCGCGCCATCGAGACTCGAGCCATGAATCGAGATGTCGAAGCCGACCACCTTCGCGGTGACGGGCGCGATGAGTCCGCCAACGAACGGGCCGATCGCAACTGGGAAGAACTGATGCAGGAGCTGCGTGTGATGCAGACCGGCACGCAAGTGCTGTCCGGCTTCCTGCTCGCGGTGGCCTTCCAGCCGCGTTTCGCCGACCTCGATGCTGTGCAGCGAACGCTTTATCTCGTTCTTGTGGGCCTGGCGGCACTGGCGACCATCCTGTCGTTGACGCCGGTGGGGATGCACCGATCACTGTTCGGCATGCGGCGCAAGCCGGACCTGGTGCGCTTCGGAGCACGAATCGTGAAGGCCAACCTCGTCGTGGTCGGAGCCCTGAGTGTCGGGGTGACCACGCTGATCGTCGACTTCACGCTGCAGCGAGATTTCGCCGTGGTCGTGCTCATCGTCGGCGCGATTATCGTGTTGGGGCTGTGGCTCGTGCTGCCGCTGGTAGTCGCCCGACGTCGACGCTCGGGGGCGTCCACGCGCCCTCGAGCAGGCTGAGCGCGCGCATCGCATACTGTTGAGGGATGCCTCGTCTTCTCGCCCGCATCTTCTGGGCGTTCAGCCGCTGGAAGCTGGTCGGCTCCGCGGCCCCCGGTCGCCCCACAGTGCTCATCGGGGCACCGCACACATCGAACTGGGACTTTGTTCTGATGCTCGCGATCGCCTGGCGCCTGGGAATCGACGTGCGCTGGCTCGGCAAGAAGAGTCTGTTCGCCGGCTGGCGCGAACCGATCATGAGCCGTCTCGGCGGCATTCCTGTCGATCGTTCCGATCCGGGTCAGGTCGTCTCAGACGTCGTCGCCCGCATCCGCGGTGGTGAGGTGTTCGGACTGGTCGTCACCCCTGACGGCACACGAGGCTCCAACACGTACTGGAAATCCGGTTTCTACCGCATCGCTCGTGAAGCACAGATGCCGGTGACACTCGGCTTTGTCGATCGGACCACGATGACCACGGGGCTGGGACCGACCTTCGAGCTGACCGGTGATGTGGCATCCGATATGGATCGCATCCGTCAGTTCTATGCGGACAAGGCGGGTCTGCGCCCTGAGCTGCGTACCGAGCCGCGCCTGCGTGACGAAGGCGCGGAGACCTGAGTTCGCGACGGCGCAGATGAGAGGTTCCTCCGAACAGCTGAGGTGGGCTTGAAGACGAAGCCCGATTGAGGAATCGTGGCCCGGACATGTTCTGTCTGGAACATGTCCTCAACCCGGAAGGAAAAGCCTCGTGCTCACCCTGACCGAAAATGCAGATGCTGTTGTAACCACCATCGTCGGCCGAGAGGATGCCAGCGCTGACGCGGGGCTGCGCATTCAGACCGCCGATGGACAGGGCCCGAGCGGCGAAGCACGCTTCGCCGTTCACGTCGTGCCCTCCCCCGAACCCGCTGATGTCGTCGTTGAAGGCGCAGGCAGCCGGGTCTTCCTGGAACCAAATGCCGCCGAGACGCTTTCCGACAAGGTGCTCGATGCCGATGTCGATGATCAGGGCGCCGTCAGCTTCACGATCTTGCCGCAGCCGGTTTGATCTGAGAACAGCGTGGGGTGGGATGCTGCGGCATCCCACCCCACGCTGTCTAGAACGGGTCGTTCAACGCATGAGCGCAACCAGCATCTCGCGGGCAGCCTCTGCTGACGACGCGTTCTCCACGATGAGTCGCAGCTCGTCCGATCGGGGATCGACCAGCGGGCGACTCGCGTTCACCTCCGCAATGACGAACGCTGCCCACTCCTGATAGGCCCGCGCGATCCCCGGAGCGCTTCTGCCTGCTGCGCGGAGTTCCGCGCGTACGGTTCCCCACCGCACCGGAAGCTTCTGGGTCGCATCGGCGGCGATACGTCGCGTCGTGTCGATGATGACCGGGTTGGCGAAGCGATCAATGATCTCGTCTGAATAGGCGAGCAGATCCATGCCCGCGGGCGCTGACAGACTCGCCCTCGCGTCCTCCTGCACTGCTCGAGCCGCTGCCACGACCTCGCGATCGCCCATCGCTGCGGCAACGGTGTCGTGCCCCCGCCGGGCCCCCGCATAGGCGATGACCGAATGGGCACCGTTCAAAAGCCTCAGCTTTGCGCGTTCGTAGGCGTCCACATCCGACGTGATGATCGCACCGCTGCTCTCCCAGTCCGGCCGGGGGCCAGCGAAATCGTCTTCGATGACCCACTGCATGAACGGCTCCCCGATGACCGCGCCGTCATCGCGCAATCCCAGCAGATCCTCCGCGACAGATCCCCACTCCGGCGTCGTCGCCGGCACGATCCGATCGACCATGCTCCCCGGAAAGGTGATCGAATCGCATATCCACCGCCGCAGGTGGGTTCCCTCCGCACCCGGAAATGCCGTTTCGATAGCCTCCGAGACAAGCCGGCGCACAATCGCACCGTTGCCCGCCAGGTTGTCGCAGCTGAGCACGGTGAGAGGCGTGCGTCCTGCGCGCCACCGCGCGACCAGTCCGCGCACGAGCAGACCGATCGTGGTGGACGCCGGCGCGGCACGGTGCTGGTCGTGTGCCAGGGCGTCAAGATCCGCGGCAACGGCGTCGAGGTCAAGAGAGCCGTCTGCCCGCCGGGAATACCCCTTCTCCGTCACGGTGAGAGTGATGATGTGGGTCGTCGGCGCGGCCATCACCGCAAGGATCCGCTCGGTCTCCTCCCCTGTCCACGCCACATCCACGACAGAGCCCACAAGTTGTGAGCTGATTCCCGAGGCACCCGCGGTGACCACCGAATACAACCCGTCCTGGGCCACAAGCTGGTCTCGAACGGTCGGCGAGCGGTGCGTTACGCCGAGGATCCCCCACCGCAGATCACCAGCACGCATCGCCTGCTGGGTATATACAGCCTGGTGCGCACGATGAAAGGCGCCGATGCCCAAATGCACAATGCCGACCTGCGTCGGAGCGACGGGCGCTTCCATTCCGGCCGGCAAGCTGTTCATCACGGCAGCACGGCTGAGCCGCGCCAGCGTCATCGCGCTGCGCTCGGCGGCACCGACGTACTATCCCTCACCCGCAGTGTGACCGCGAGTTCCACCGCAGCCGGATCGCTCGCCGGCGTTCGCAATCGGCGTCGCTCCAGATCCAGCACCAGTTCGTCGACGGCTCGCGCACCGATATCGACGAGCCCCGCACGAACGCTGGTCAGCGTCGGTGACGTGAGCTGGGCAACATAGGTGTCATCGAATCCGATCACGCTAATGTCCTCCGGGATTCGCTTTCCTCGCGTTCGCAGACGGTCCATGAGTCCCACCGCCATCAGGTCGTTGTAAGCAATCGCGGCTGTCGCCCCGGCAGCTACGACGAGATCAGCCGCAGCGCGGCCGCCTTCGACGTGCGGGAGGAAGGATCCCACCGACACGAGGTCGGTGTCGGCGAAGTTCTCACCGGCCTGATGCAACGCCGCACGACGCTGCTCATCTGACCAGGAGCGTTCCGGTCCGCCGACGTACGCGATGCGGCGATGGCCCAGTGCCCGCAGATGTTCAACCGCGAGCATCATCCCGGCTGCGTTATCGGCGGTCACTGACATCTGGCCTTCGACGACGCGATTGACCAGCACGACAGGACGCGAGCCGAGAATCTCCAGATCTGACTCCACAGCGCGCGGTGAGCACAGCACGATCCCGTCCGTCTGATTCTTGAGCTCTCGCACCAGCTCGATCTCCAGATGCGCGTCCTCACCGGAGTCGACGACGAACGACGCTCTGCCCGTGGCACGAGCGCGGTTCTGCACACCCTTCACGATCGAAGCGAAGTACGGGTTCTCCAGATCGGGAACGACCAGGCCGATCACACCGGTGCGGCCTGCGCGCAGGCCCGACGCTGCGCGGTTCGGATGGTAGCCGAGTCGGTTCGCGGCGGCGACGACTCGCTCACGAGTAGCTACGGCGACGCGCTCGGGCTCCGCGAGGGCCCGAGACACCGTTGAGATCGATAGGCCGCATTCTTCTGCGACGTCCTTCGCGGTGACCGCCAATGCCGCCTCCTCATCGTGGACTGTGGTGCGTCCAGGGTATCCATGCCAGTGCAACCAGCATGCTGATTGCCAATCATTATCAACCTCTACGAACGATTGTAGTCAACTATCACCTAGAAACTGCAACCTTGACGGTGCGGGCTGATGCCATAGACTGCAAACGTTCGCATTCGTCGAGGAGAGCTATGACGCGCCCTGTACCACCGCCACGAGCCTGGAACTTGCACCCAGACCGGGCACTTCCTGCTGAGCCGAGCGTGCGATCCGCAGCGCGTGAGATTCTGGCGCAGACCTCCGCTCTTCCCATCCTTTCGATGCATGGCCATGTCGAATCGGCCCTGCTCGCGGCCGATGCTCCGTTCGAGAACCCGGCAGCGCTGTTCGTCACGCCCGATCACTATCTGCTGCGCATGCTCGTCGCGCAGAGCACGTCTCCCGACGGCTCCCCGGGCGTGCGCGGAGTGCAGAGTCTCGGCGTCCCCCCGGCGAACCGCGCACCCTCTGGGGTCGAAGCCGCGGAACAGAGCCCTCGGGAGATCTGGCGGCGGTTCTGCGCGGGGTGGCACCTGTTCCGCGGCACCCCAACGAGATACTGGCTCGAACACGTGCTCATCGAAGTCTTCGAGGTCGCGGAACGCCCCTCGGCAGCATCCGCCGACCGAATCTATGACCATCTCATGGAGCGTCTCCGAGCTCCCGAGTTCCGGCCCCGCGCGCTCTTCGAACAGTTCGGCATCGAGACGCTTGCCACCACCGACCCTGCGGAATCCTCGCTCAGCCATCATGCGCAACTGGCAGCACAGGGGTGGGCTGATCGCGTCATACCGACATTCCGTCCCGACTCGCTGCTGCACGTGTCGTCTTCCGATTGGGCCGAGCGGATCCTGTCGCTGGGGGCGAGCGCGCACATCGACGTGCACGACTACCGAACGTACCTCGAAGCGCTGCGAGCACGGCGGCAGTCGTTCATCGCGGCGGGCGCCCGAGCGACAGATCACGGGCACATGAGCGCCGACACCACACCGCTTGATCCCGCCGAAGCATCCCGCATTTTCACTGCTGCTCTGCGCGGACAGACGACGCCGGCGCAAAGCCGCGCTTTCGCTGCGCACATGTTGTTCGAGATGGCCGCGATGTCCGTCGATGACGGGCTCACGATGCAGGTGCATCCCGGCGTTCAGCGCGACCACTCGTCATCAGCGATGTCGCGCTACGGTCACGACATCGGTTACGACATTCCGGTTCCGACGGATTATGTGCACGGGCTTCGCCCGGTGCTGGATGCTTTCGGCCATCATCCGAACTTCCGCATGATCGCGTTCACGGTCGACGAGACCACGTTCTCTCGGGAGCTTGCTCCCCTGGCCGGCGTCTACCCTGCACTCCGGCTCGGAGCACCGTGGTGGTTCCTGGATTCACCCGATGGCATGCGCCGGTTCCGGGAAGCGATCACCGATACGGCGGGCTTCTACAACACCAGTGGCTTCGTCGATGACACCCGCGCGTTCTGCTCGATCCCCGCCCGTCACGATCTCGCTCGTCGAATCGATGCCGGATACCTGGGAAGACTCGTCTGCGAGCACCGGCTCGACATCGATGAGGCGATCGAGACCGCAGCAGATCTCGCCTACCATCTACCGAAAAAGGCGTATCCACGTCCGTCGTCTACCCCGGAGCACTCCAGCCCCACAGCTTCGGCCCCCCTTGAGAGGACTCCCGCATGACCGGCACCCGCATCCGTTCCGCCGAGGTGCTCGTCACCAGCCCGAGTCGCAATTTCGTGACATTGCGCATCACGACCGAGGATGGCGTCACAGGACTCGGCGATGCCACGTTGAACGGCCGGGAGCTCTCGGTGGTCTCGTATCTGCGCGACCATGTCGTCCCCCTGCTGATCGGACGAGACGCTCATACGATCGAAGACACCTGGCAGTTCCTCTATCGAAGCGCGTACTGGCGTCGCGGCCCTGTGACGATGGCCGCGATCGCCGCCGTCGATGTCGCCCTGTGGGACATCAAAGCGAAGATCGCGGGGATGCCGCTGTACCAGCTCCTGGGAGGCGCCTCGCGCTCCGGGATCATGGCGTACGGTCACGCTTCCGGCCGCGACATCCCGGAACTTTTCGATTCGATCCGCCATCACCTCGACATGGGCTTCCGCTCGATTCGCGTGCAGACCTCCGTTCCCGGTGTGAATGCGGTGTACGGCGTCGCCGCTCAGCCGGCCGCGGGAGGTCGATACGACTACGAACCCGCACAGCGAATCCCGCTGCCCGCGGAGGAGGACTGGGACACGCGGGCCTACCTTCGCCATCTGCCCGGAGTGTTCGAGGCCGTGCGCAACGAGTTCGGCGCCGAGCTTCCGCTGCTGCACGACGGTCACCACCGCATGACCCCGATCCAGGCGGCGAAGCTTGGCAAGGAACTTGAGCCCTACGACCTGTTCTGGCTCGAGGACTGCACACCCGCCGAGAATCAGGAGGCGCTGCGCCTGGTCCGTCAGCACACCACGACGCCCTTGGCCATCGGCGAGGTCTTCAACACGGTGTGGGACTACCAGACCCTGATCCGTGAGCAGCTCATCGACTACGTGCGCTCCGCGGTGACGCACACCGGCGGCATCACCGGGGTTCGCCGTATCCTCGACTTCGCAGCGCAGTATCAGATCAAATCCGGCATCCATGGCCCCACCGATATCTCCCCGGTCGGCATGGCCGCGGCCCTGCACCTGGATCTCGCGATCCACAACTTCGGCATTCAGGAGTACATGCAGCACTCGGATGCGACCAACGAGGTATTCCGGTCGTCCTTCACCTTCACCGACGGCTATCTGCATCCGGGCAACGAGCCGGGACTCGGCGTCGACTATGCCGATGATGCAGCTGCGGCGTTCGCCTATCAATCGGCGTACCTGCCATTCAACCGGCTTCAGGACGGCACCGTCCACGACTGGTGACCGTGATACCTCCCCTTCCTCACATCGGAGAAACCTCGTGACTTCCCTCCCCCTCGCCCACCCCGCCTGGCTCGCTCCCGGTGCGTTCGCCGCGATACGCGGTCGACGCGTACGAATAGACGCCGCCGGAGGTCCGGTTGAATCGTTGCGTGCCGACGTCATCGATGCGGGTGGTGTCATCGTCGGCGATGACGCGCAGGCCGATCTCGTCTTCACGCTCGACGAGTCTGTCGACACCGGGTTCCGTCTGGACCGCGCAGAAACGACGACGGTGTCAGCTGCCTCGACGACGTCTCTGCTGCATGGCTGGTTCCATCTCGTTCGGCTCGGGGACCGGGCGTTCAGCCCCGACCTGCCCGCCGGCCATCATCGGCCCGCGCACGCGCTGCGGATGCTGGATCACTGGGACAACGTCATCGTTCACCCTGTGATGGGACAGGTGGAGCGCGGCTACGCCGGTGGCTCGATCTTCTACGACGCCGGAGCTGTGCGCGAAGACCTGCGACGGGTACGCACCTACGCGCGCCTGCTTGCCGCCATCGGCATCGACCGCGTCTCCATCAACAACGTCAACGTCGGTGCCACAGAATCAGAGCTGCTCACCGATCGCCTGGGCGATGTCGAACGCATCGCTGAAGAGTTTCGTGTCTGGGGCGTGCGCGTGCACCTGGCCGTCTCCTTCGCCTCGCCGATGCGGCTGGGCGGGCTGAGCACTGCTGACCCGCTGGATACGAGCGTGCGCCAGTGGTGGGCGGATGCCGCGGCCCGGGTCTGGGACCGCATTCCGGATTTCGGTGGTTTCCTCGTGAAAGCGGATTCCGAAGGTCAACCCGGCCCGTTCGCCTACGGAAGAAATCACGCGGACGGCGCGAACATGCTCGCGGCAGCCGTGGCACCGCATGGCGGCGTTGTGCACTGGCGAGCCTTCGTCTACAACCACCGCCAGGACTGGCGGGACCGCCGCACTGATCGCGCGCGTGCCGCGTACGACCATTTCACACCTCTGGACGGCTCCTTCGCCGACAACGTCATCGTGCAGGTGAAGCACGGCCCGATGGACTTCCAGACGCGCGAGCCCATCTCACCGGTGCTGGCCGCCATGCCCAGCACCCGCCTCGCCGTAGAGCTGCAGGTGACGCAGGAGTACACCGGTCACCAGAAGCATGTTTGCTATCTCGGTCCGTGGTGGAGCGAGATCCTGAGCTCGGCATTGGATGACAGCGGAGCGACGGTTTCTCAGATCGTGGCCGGTGGCGGTGGCATCGCGGCCGTGTCGAATGTGGGTGACGACGCCTTCTGGAGCGGTCATCCGCTCGCGCAGGCCAACCTCTACGCATTCGGCCGACTGGCTTGGGACCCGACGCTTGATCCGGCGACCGTGCTGGACGAGTGGATCTCGCTGACCTTCGCATCTCCCGATGGCCAGGTGGATGCGGCTGTCCGCGAGACGCTGCACGCGATCATGGATCGTTCATGGGAGACGTATGAGCTGTACACCGCCCCGCTCGGGGTGGGTTTCATGGTCACGCCGGGCTCGCATTACGGCCCTTCCGTCGACGGTTACGAATACTCACCGTGGGGCACCTATCATTTCGCCGATCGTGATGGGGTCGGCGTTGATCGATCCCTCTCCAGCGGCACCGGATTTGCCGGGCAATATCTCACTCCGCTGCGTCAACAGTATGAAAGCGCCGCAACCTGCCCCGACGAGCTGCTGCTGTTCTTCCATCACGTGCCGTATTCGCACGTACTGCACTCCGGGAGCACGGTGATCCAGCACATCTACGACACGCACTTCGCCGGAGCGGATCGCGTCGATGAGATGGTCGAGCGTTGGGCGACGCTCGACGGACGCGTCGAGCGCGCACTGTTCGATCGTGTCGCCGAGCGACTGGACGAACAGCGACGTTCGGCGCGCGAATGGCGCGATCAGGTGAACACCTATTTCCTGCGTAAGTCAGGTATTCCGGATGCCGCGGGGCGCACGATCCACTGAGGATCGGTGCCCCCGCGGCCTCGGCAGAAGCTCAGCGGTCGCTGCGGATGATGAGCACGTCAGTCGGCTTGAGTCGCAACGGCTCGCCAGCAGAGATGTTTCTTCCGGTGAGCACGTCAGTTCCGCCGATGTGCGCGGCCACCTCGACATCGGTGGTGGCGTGGTTCAGGAGGAACGTCGTTCGTTCAGCACCGTTGTCGCGAACGCTCACCTCGAGATCCGCGATGCCGGCGTAGGGCCCGACCAGTCCGTGGCGAGCGAGGATCGTATCGATGATCCATGCCAATCCGGCATCGTCAAGTCCGGTTCCGACGTACCAGGCCTGACCGCCGCCTGGCACGTCGTGGCGGGTCACCGCAGGTTTTCCGGCATAGAAGTCGGCTCCGTACGCTCCCACGACCTCTGCCCCGAGAGGGGTCAGAAGCTCGAACACGAGTTCCGCGGCCGAGACGACCTCGCCAGCCCCCAGCGTCACGGGATTCGCCTCCCCCGGTGCGGCTGAGTCGGTTTCGTCCACCCGCACGCCGAACAGCGCACCGAGCGGACCCGGCGCATCCGCGAGGAACGCGTTGTCGTCGACGTCGACGCGGCCCGACCAGTACGACGCGACGACGGAACCGCCCCCTCCTGCCACCGCTTCCAGCCGTTCGACGATGTCGCCAGTGAGCATATGCAGCATCGGCGCGATCACGACGTCGTACCGGCTCAGATCTGCCTGTGCGGAGATCACATCGACATCGACATGCGCATTCCACAGCGCGCGGTAGTAACCGAGAACGGTAGGGATGTACTTCGCGTGCCGGTTGAAACCATCTGTCATCTCGGCAGCCCACCACGAGTTCCAGTCGACGAGCAGTGCGATCTTCGCCGGTGTCTTCGCACCTGTGATCGTGTCGCCCACGTGCTCGAACTCGGACCCCAGAACGGCCGCTTCGGTGAACGCGCGTGTGTCGGTTCTGCCGGAGTGATCCAGCACGGCGCCGTGATACTTCTCGCAGGCGCCCTTCGACTGGCGCATCTGGAAGTAGAGCACCGCATCGGCACCGTGCGCCACCGCCTGCCATGACCACAGCCGCAGTACACCAGGACGCTTGACCGGGTTCACATCACGGCTGGCGGTGATGGTGGGAGTCTGCTCCATGACCCAGAACGGTTTGCCGCCCTTGATGCCGCGCATCAGATCGTGGGCGAACGCCATTCGCACATGCTCGCGCGAACCGGGCGGATAGTTGTCCCACGACACGAAGTCAAGATCGTCCGCCCAGGAGTGGTAGTCGAGAGGCCGGTAGGCGCCCATGAAGTTTGTCGTCACCGGTACGTCAGGGTCATGCTCTCGAATGCGCGCCTTCTCGTCGCGGAAGTTCTGCCGCATCGAATCCGACATGAAGCGGCGGTAATCCAGCGTGATGCCTTGGAACGCGGTGTGGTCCGGACCACGCCAATGCTCACTGATCTTGCTCGGTGGCACGATCTGATCCCAGTCGGTGAACAGATGCGACCAGAACGTCGCGTTCCAGGCGTCGTTGAGTCGGTCCAGCGTCTCGTAGCGTTCTCGCAGCCACAGACGGAAAGCGACCGCGCAGTTGTCACACCAGCATCCGCCGTCATAGCCCCCGTACTCATTGCCGACATGCCAGGCCACCAGTGCCGGCGTTCCGGCGTATCGCTCGGCGATCCTGCCGGCCAGCTCCGCGGAGAGGCGCCGGTAGACCGGCGAGTTCGGACAGGCGTTATGACGCTGCCCATAGAGGTGGCGCCGCCCTTCGAAGTCGGTACGGTTGACCTCGGGATACTGCGTCGCAAGCCACGGCGGAAGCGCAGCCGTCGCGGTTGCGAGCACGATGTTGCGGCCTCCGGCGACGGCACGCGCAACAATCTCATCGAGACGCGAGAAGTCGTAGGTGCTCTCGTCCGGCTGCAGGTATGACCAGGCGAACACGCCGATGGTCACCGTGTCGATCCCCGCGAGGTCAAATGCTGCGTAGTCGTCTTCCCAGACCGGACGCGGCCACTGCTCAGGGTTGTAGTCGCCACCATAGAGAATCTTCATTCGCGCTGCGCTTCCAATCGGCTTTCTTCAGGGTTGGGAACAATGAACTGGTCGGCGACTCCTCGGAGCACCGGGCGCTCGTTGCGCAGCAGCAGGGCCGCCCACACCACCGACAGCAGAGTGACGACAAGCTCTGAGGAGAAGATGACGGCGGCGGCAGCGAGCACAAGCAGGGAGAGCACGCCGAGAGAAGAGAGTGGGCGACGGGCCAGGAAGACGACACCGAGCCGGAGCGCGTCCACGAAACGGAACGCGAAGAATGTGCTGATCGCCATCGCATGCACAGCGATCACGGTGAGCGTGGCGAGGATGACGATGAGGACGAGCGCGTAGCCGGTGGAGATACCCGCTGCCTCGCTGTTGGCGAGTGCCATGGCGATCAGCGCACCCAGCAGCAGTAGCGGAAGCCACAACCGGAGCACGTCGACGAGGTTGCTGCCGAAACCACGCCAGTACGCCCGCCATGGCGTCGCATCATCATCATGGACGCGGCGAGATAGGGCTGATGTGCCGGCGGCAAAGGCCGGAGCAAGCGGAATCATGGCCGCCGCATACAACGGAATATTGCTGGCTGAGCGATCCAGAAGCATGACCGCGACGAGCGTGGGCAGTTGGGTGAGGGCCATGAGGAGCCCGATCATCACGTACCAGTAGATGACAGTGGAGGCTCGTCCGAGCGGGCCTTGGCCGAACTCGCGAGCGCCGGCTATCGGCTGACGCGACGGGGCCGGTTCGAACAGAAGCTCAGGCATGTCCGTCTCTCTCATGTCCTCGGAAGGGAGATGCGGCTACCGACCGCATCTCCCTCCCGTATGTGTTGCAGTGAATCAGTTGGCAGACTTCGCCCGCTCGAGTGCGCCGTTCATCGTGTCGATGAGCTGCTTTCCGCCCTGTGCATCGATCTCGGCGACGAAGGCATCCCAGTCGTCGAAGGAGCGCTGCCCGGTGACGAAGGCAGCGGTTGCCGCCATCACGGCATCCTTCAGCTGCGTGTCCAGCAGGGAGTTCTGCTCGAGTTCAATCTCGTCGAGCGGAGCAGCGGGAGCTACCGGGACGATCTCCTTCACAGCGAGCACCTGGTCGGTCCATTCCCGCGTCTCATCTGACATGACAGACTGCAGCAGGTCCTTGGAGGAGCCGTTCGCCAGCAGGAAGACACCGTTGGAGTAGCCGAAGTCTGCGTTGAGCTTCTTGGGTGCGTCCGGGTTGAGAGCGTTCCATCCGATCTCGGGCAACAGCTCGCGCTTGCCGTCAGCATCCTTTGTGAAGGTCTCACCCTCCACACCCCACTGGGCAAACTCGATGCCCTCGTCGGAGTAGTACAGCCAGTCCACGAACTGCAGCATGGCGAGGAAATTGGCATTGTCCTTCGCGTCGTCCGAGATCATGACGCCGGAGGAAAGCCGGCTGCCTGTGAGGTAACCACCGGCGGGCCCGCCCGGAAGAACAACCATCTTCAGCGATGCCTCGGTGTTGCCAGCATCCGCGAGCTTGCTTCGGTAGCTGTTGATCTCCTGCGTGTTGCCGGAGATAGCAGCGGTCTGACCGGAGACGAACTTCTGAATGGCCTGGTCATCGCTCTGCGTGATTTCGGGGTCGAGCAGACCGGCATCGACAAGACCGGCCGCGTACTCGAGCAGCTCCTTGTAACCGTCAGTCGTCCCGGTGAACTGGAACTCGCCGGACGCTTCGTCGAAGCGGTTGTTGCTGTATCCCCAGCCGGCGATCGTGTCGTAGTTGGGGGCGATGTACTGCAGCATCGCACCCAGTGGCTGCGAATCCGTCCATCGATCTGACATCGCAAAAGAGAGGTCGGGGTTCGCCGCGGTCACCTCGGCCAACTGCTCGGCGAATTCCTCCCAGGTTTCGGGATCGTCGGTGATGCCCGCCTTCTCGAAGAGGTCTTCGCGGATGACAACCGAGTACTGCACATCGGGGATCTCTCGAACTCCGGGGAGCAGGTAGTACTTGCCATCCGCCTGGCGGTGAGCATCAAGTTCGTCCTGCAGACCCCAGTCCTTCGCCTTCTGTTCGAAGTTGGGCATGTACTGCACGTAGTCCGAAACCGGGAGCACCGCGCCACCCGAGACGAACTGCGTTTCCTGACCGGGATATGTGACCGGAATCAGAGCGGATGCATCGCCTGCTCCCACGAGCAGCGACTTCTTGTTGTCCCAGTCTGCGAGCGGAATATCAGTGCGATCGAAGGTGACGTTGTTGTCTTCTTCGAGGTGTTTGAAGACCGACCAGTTCTCCTGCACGGAGTAGTTGGGGTGGTCGCGATACATCAGCGAGAACTCGACGGGCTCGGTCGCCTTGAACGTGGTTCCGGCAGCGAAGTCCTCCATCGCTCCGACGGACTGGTCCGCACCGATCTCGCCCGCTGCGCCTTGCTCGCCACCTCCATCCGCGGGTGACGAACATGCTGCGAGTGAGATCGTGAGGGCGGCAACGATGCCGACCGCAACGCGTTTCTGTGACGTTCTCATGGTTCTCCTTAGTGACGGTCTTTCGGGTGGTTTCGTCTCGCGTTCAGCCCTTGACGGAGCCGAGCATCACGCCCGAGACGAAGTACTTCTGGATGAAGGGATAGAGACAGACGATGGGCAAAATGGTGAGCAGCATGGTGACTGATTGGATATTGGCGCCGATTTGGACGGCATCCCCCGCTCCACCGGTGATCGCCTCGGTGCCGGTGGCCGACGCGATCAGATTCCGGAGATACATGGTCACCGGGAACAGGTTCTTGTCGTCGAGGTAGAGGAATGCGCCGAACCAGGCGTTCCACATGCTCACGGCGTAGAACAGGGTCATCGTCGCCAACACCGCTTTGGACAGCGGCAGCACGACTCGTCCGAGCGTTCCATACGTGGACAGGCCGTCGATGGCCGCTGCTTCTTCCAGCTCCGTCGGGAAGTTCTCGAAGAAGGACTTCATGACGAGCAGGTTGAACACCGAGATCGCACCAGGCAGCACAATCGCCCAAATGGTGTTGCGCATGCCAAGCACGTTGCCGATCAGGATGTAGTTCGGGATCATGCCGCCGGAGAAGAACATCGTGAAAACGGCAACCCCGATGAAGAAGGAGCGCCCCTTCAAATACGGCCGACTGATCGCGTACGCGTACGTTGTCGTCAGCACCATGGCGATCAACGTGCCCAGCACGGTGTACACGATGGTGTTGCGGTAGTTGATCCAGAACATCGGATCGCTCAGCACGACGATGAACGTCTCGGTGTTGAAACCGCGCGGAATGAGGTTCACCTCGCCCGCGGCGATGTATCCCTCCGAAGAGAACGCTTTCGCGAACAGGTTCAGGAACGGATACAGGATCACGCCGGTGATGATCAGGAGAACGATCACGTTGATGACGCGGAACACCCGATACCCGGTCGACTCCCTGATTGCGCCATTCTCTCGCCGCACCGATGCGATGTCGGGGGTGGCGATGGCTTCGGTCACCACAGAGATGCTCCAACCGTGCGGCGCGAAATATAGTTCGCGGAGAGGATAAGGACAAGACCGATCAGCGCCTCGAACAGTCCCACGGCCGTGCCGTAGGAGAACTGCGCGGACTGGATGCCGACGCGATACAGATAGGTCGAAATGACGTCGGCGGTCGCGTAGATCAGCGGGTTCTGCAGGAGCAGAACCTTTTCAAAACCGACGGCCATGAAAGTGCCGATGTTCAGGATCAGCAGCACCATCATGGTCGGGCGGATGCCGGGAAGAGTGATGTGCCAGGTCTGCTGCCAACGGTTGGCTCCGTCGATGCGAGCAGCTTCGTAGAGTTGATCATCAAGCGTCGACAGCGCCGCGAGGTAGAGGATCGTCCCCCATCCGACGGTCTGCCAGACCTCGGAGGTGATGTAGATGGAGCGGAACCACTCCGGCCGCTGCATGTAGGAGATCGCATCGCCGCCGAGAGCTTCCACAATCTGGTTGACCGTGCCGTTGAGAGACGTGATCTGAAGAACCAGGCCGGCGACGATCACGATCGACATGAAGTGCGGCAGGTACGAGATCGTCTGCACGATCTTCTTGAATCTGCGCGAGCGCAACTCGTTCAGCATCAACGCCAGCACGATCGGCAGCGGAAAGCAGATCAACAGCGTGAGAGCGCCCAGGATCACCGTGTTCCAGAAAACCTGCCAGAACTGAGCGTTGTTGATGAACATCTCGAAGTAGTAGAAGCCGACCCATTCATCGCCGAGCATCGATCCACCGGGGCGGAAGCGGCGGAACGCGATGATGTTTCCCACCATCGGCGCATACCGAAAGATCAGCAGAAACAGCAACGGCAGGAGCAGGAGCGAGTAGAGCTGCCAGTCTTTTCTCAGCGCTCGTTTCCACGAACGGCCAGGGCGAAGCTTCTTGTCCGCTTTGCGTCGCTGCGCCGGTGTTGGCGCGACCACGGTCGCTTTCGTGCTCAGTTCGTCAATCACCGCCATTGAATGACTCCTTTGTCTTCGCATTCTGGGCTCGGCACACGTGCCGGCGGACGCTCGTGAGTCGAGCGAGAGAAACTATCGTGGACTTCGTCGATAGCGCTTTTCAGAACGTAGACCGCGGGTGCACTGCAAGTCAAGCTAACTTTCAGAAGTAGTCAGAATTTGGCCCGTTTTATCAATGGAAAACGTTCGCAAGGTTTGCAACGTTTACGTGAATCGGTGAGTTTTACTCCCGCTGGCGCCTTGCTGATATATTTCGTCCAGAGCCCCGAATCCGCAGGTAGCAGAAACTGGTCACCGATGACTTCTCCCGTTCCCCGGCGTAACACCGGTCAGTCGACGATCGCTTCGGTCGCCGCCGAGGCCGAAGTGTCTGTGCCCACGGTCTCCAAGGTGCTCAACGGCCGACCCGGCGTATCCGACGCGACGCGGGCGCGCGTAGAAGCAGTGATGCGCGAACGCGACTTCCGCCGCAGCGCCCGCGGACCGGCACCAGCGCGTGTCCCCCTCGTGGACCTCGCCTTCCACGAGTTGTCCTCCACCTGGTCGATCGAGATCATCCGCGGGGTCGAAGCCGCGGCGGCGGACGCCGGGGCAAGTGTCGTGGTCTCAGAGTTCAGCGGCAAGCGACGGCCCCAGCAGAGCTGGATGGACGCAGTGCTCGCCCGCCGCCCCGTCGGCGTGATCCTGGTGCTGTCGGCGTTAGAGGAACAACAGCAGCACCAGCTCGAGAGCAGATCGATTCCGTTCGTCGTCCTCGACACGGCCGGTGAGCTGCCGCCCGGCGTCGCGACCGTCGGCTCCAACAACTGGAACGGCGGCCTGGTGGCCACGCGACACCTCGTTGAGCTCGGTCATCGGCGGATCGCGGTCATCTCCGGCCCCGAGGATCTGCTGTGCTCACGTGCGCGCATCGATGGCTTCCGAAGCGCCCTGGGCGCTGCGGGGCTCGCCGTGCACGAGGATCTCATCGTCCACGGAACATTTGAGATCGAAGCGGGCTATGAGCATGCTCGCCGGATGCTCGTTCGCCAGGACCGCCCGACCGCGATCTTCGCCGGCTCAGATCTGCAGGCGATCGGAGTGTTGCGCGCCGCGGCTGAGCTCGGTCTCGCTGTGCCCCGCGATCTTTCCGTGGTCGGCTACGACAACCTTCCTGTGACGCAGTGGTTCAGCCCGGCCCTGACCACCGTGAACCAGCCGCTCAAAGCCATGGCCTCAGCAGCGACCACGATGTTGATGCAGCTCGCACGCGGTGAGAAGCCAGCGTTGTCTCGCATCGATCTGGCAACTGATCTCGTGGTGAGAGAAAGCACCGCACCGCCTCTGTCAGGGAGTATTTGATGGCATATTTCGATATGGCGCTGCCCGCACTGCAGGAGTATCTGCCCGAACTGGATGAGCCGGCCGACTTGGATGCATCCTGGACGGCGACGCTCGCAGATGCTCGCCGGCATCCGACGATCGTGAGCATCGAGCAGATCGATACCGGACTCGCGATGATCGACACCTGGGATGTGACGTTTGCCGGCTACGCCGGCGACCCCATTCGTGCCTGGTACTCGCGCCCCGCCGGCGTCACGGGCACTCTGCCGGCGGTCGTCGAATACCTCGGCTACGGGCGTGGTCGAGGACTCGCGCACGAGCGCATCACCTGGGCAGCTGCCGGATACGCCCATCTGCTGATGGATTCACGGGGGCAGGGCGGTCAGTACGGCTCGGGCGGCGCTACCGCAGACCCGCACGGGGCAGCACCGGCAGCACCAGGGTTCTTGACGCGGGGCATCCTCGATACCGAAACGCACTACTACCGACGTCTCATCACCGATGCGGTGCGAGCGGTTGACGCGGTGCGCGCGCTGCCGGGCGTCGACGGTTCGCGGGTGACGCTGGTGGGTAACAGTCAAGGCGGTGGACTGGCTCTCGCAGCCGCCGGGCTATCAGATTCGCTCGCCGGATTGATCGCGAGCGTGCCGTTCCTGTGTCATCCCGCTCGCGCACTGGAGATCACGGAGCAGCACCCGTGGGGCGAGGTACTGCAGTTCCTGTCGGTGCAGCGCGGAGCCGAGGCCGAAGTGATGCGCACCCTGTCCTACGTGGATGCGGCGTCCCTGGGTCGGCGCTCTGACGCCCCCGCGCTGTTCGCGGTTGGGCTCCGCGACTCGATCTGCCCTCCGTCGACCGTGTTCGCGGCGTTCAATCACTACGGATCTCTCAGCGGGAATGAACCAGAGAAACAGATCGAGGTCTACCCGCACAATCATCATGAAGGCGGTGACGCGCATTTCGTGCGGCGATCGCTCGCAGCGGTTGCGCAGTGGGCACCGAGTCCGTTGAGCGCGGCCGCAGCCTTGGCTACAGCTCGCTGACGCTTCCCGCCTCAACGTGCCAGCGTCGGTTCGTCGTCACGGTGTCGAGCATCCGTCGATCGTGCGTCACCAGCAGCAGCGTTCCGGCATAGGACTCCAGCGCCTGCTCGAGCTGCTCGATCGCGGGCAGGTCGAGGTGGTTCGTCGGTTCGTCGAGCACGAGCAGGTTCACGCCTCTTGCCTGCAGGAGCGCCAGGGCCGCACGGGTGCGCTCCCCCGGTGAGAGTTCGTCGACCGGGCGATCGACATGGTCGGCTCGCAGGGCGAACTTCGCCAGCAGCGTGCGCACCTCACCGGACGCCATCTCCGGCACGAGTTCCTCGAAAGCCACAGCAAGCGGCTGGTGCCCTGTCAGCAGCGAACGGGCCTGATCGATCTCACCGATTCGGATGCTGGCGCCGAGGCTCGCCGTGCCGTCATCCGGTTGCTGTCGTCCGAGCAGCGCCCGCAGCAGCGTGGATTTCCCTGCGCCGTTGGGGCCGGTAATGCCGATCCGATCGCCCGCGTTCACCTGCAGCGAGACCGGGCCGAGCGTGAACGCACCCTGTGAGTAACGGGCGCCGCTGAGCGTCGACACCACGGAACTCGAACGCGGCGCCGCTCCGATGGTGAATTCGAGCTGCCACTCTTTACGCGGCTCTTCGACCTCGTCGAGCCGAGCGATGCGGCTCTCCATCTGCCTGACTTTCTGCGCCTGCTTCTCACTGGATTCTGTCGATGCCCGGCGTCTGATCTTGTCGTTGTCCGGAGCCTTTCGCATCGCATTTCGCACGCCCTGGCTCGACCATTCCCGTTGCGTGCGCGCACGTGAGACGAGATCGGCCTTCTTGTCTGCAAACTCGTCGTACTTCTCACGCTGATGACGACGCAGCGTTGCCCGCTCTTCCAGATACGAATCGTATCCACCGCCGTAGATGCGATTACTTCCCTGTGCGAGATCGAGTTCCAACACCCGCGTCACACAGCGCGCCAGGAACTCGCGGTCGTGGCTGACGAGAACGACGCCGCCGCGCAGGCCGCGCACGAACGCCTCCAAACGTTCCAGCCCATCCAGGTCGAGGTCGTTGGTGGGCTCGTCCAGGAGGACGATATCGAAGCGCGAAAGAAGCAGCGCGGCCAGTCCGACACGGGCGGCCTGACCCCCGGAGAGCGAAGTCATCGCAGCCTCTGTGAGCTGCGTGTCGCCCGATTCGAGCCCCAGATCGGCGAGCACTGCCGGGATGCGCTCTTCCAGATCTGCGGCGCCGCTGGCAAGCCAGCGCTCCAGTGCCGTCGAATAAACATCGGCTGGGTCTGCCCCACCGGCATCCGCTCCTGTTGTATCGCCGAGAGCAGCGGCGGCGGCATCCATGTCTCTGGTCGCCTGTGCGCATCCGGTGCGCCGACCGATGTATTCGGCGACCGTCTCCCCCACGATGCGCTCGTGCTCCTGTGGCAACCACCCGACGAAGGCATCCGCTGGCGACAGCGCGATCGTACCTTCCTGGGGCTCATCGATGCCCGCGAGCAGACGAAGCAGCGTGGATTTTCCCGCACCGTTGGCGCCGACCACACCGATCACGTCGCCGGCGGCAACTGTCAGATCCAGCCCATCGAACAGTGTGCGGTGGCCGTATCCGCCGGCAAGGTCTTGAGCGACGAGCGTTGCAGTCATTGCTCAATCCTTGCATCGCTTCGGCGCTCGGATGCTAACGTCCTGTCTGTGTCTGATCTCAATGACTGGATCCGTCTCTGCAACCTCGTGGACGACGACCCTGAACTTCTTCCCACTGTGCGATCTGCCGCCGCGAGCGGTGACGATGAAGCGTGGGTAGCGCTGCTGGACGGCCTCGATGACGCGGGGGCTCTCGCGTATCTGGATCGGGGTGACACCGCTGTCGAACTCGCCGATGCGCTGGCCCAGCTTCCCCGCGTCTTCGCCTCCGGTGCTGAGGTCGATGAAGTCGGTGATGTGGACGGGCCTCTGCCTGTTGCGATCGCTCGAGCAGACAGCATCCTGGCTCCTTTCGGGCTTCGTGCGGTGTATCTCGAAGAAGACGCCGAGTCTTTTCCTCTGGTTGTCGTGCCGGCGTCGAATGCGGCTGAGATTCTCGAGATCGCAGAGCGGCTGGGCTTCACCGCACGCGTGTTCTCCTGATCGGATGCTGTAGCAGACTGATCAGATGGATGATCTGCACGTGCCACCAGGGCCGGGTGCTCCGCACGGGCTGCGCATACCCGCAGCTGACCTGGTCGAGCAGTTCTCTCATGCTTCGGGCCCGGGCGGCCAGGGGGTCAACACCACCGACTCTCGGGTTCAACTCAGCTTCGATATCGCAACGACGATGGCGTTGAGCGACGTTCAACGTCGACGTGTGCTGATGAGACTTGCCGAGCGGCTTTCCGGCTCGGTGCTCACCATCACTGCGGCGGAGCACCGGTCGCAACGCCGCAATCGCGTTGCGGCGAGAGAGCGGCTGAGCGCTCTGCTGCGTGATGCGATCGCGCCGGAGGCCGTACGCCGTGCGACCAAACCGACCAGAGGCTCGCAACGTCGCCGGTTGGACGGTAAACGCCAGCGGTCTGAGACGAAGGCGGCACGCCGACGACCGGGATTCCCGGACTGATGGCGCGAACGTCAGTTCTGAGCGAAGCGTCCGCGCAGTGCGTCGATGCCCTGTTGCGCGCCACGCCGAACGTCGACTTCCGGATCCTTCAGCAGCGGTCGCATCCGGTCGATGTCGTCGAGTGATCCGACCGCGCCGAGGGCTCGGACCGCCGCGACGCGGACGCGTGGCACGGTGTCGGTGAGTAGACGTGCGAGAGCCGATGCCGCTGCCAGTTCACGCGCGGCAGCGACGCGCGCAGCCATCTCGCGTACGCGCCAGGCCGGGTTGCTCAGGGCATCAAACACGGCCGGTGCTGCCGAGTCTTCCCAGACGTAGAGCAGAGCGCGAAGGCCCCACAGCTCCGGCCAGTAGAGAACGGGGGCGCCATCGAGGATGCCCTTTGCATGCTCTCCTCCGACGAAGAGCAGGAAGTCTTCGCCCTCGTTGTTGCCGGCGAGCAGAGAAAGCGAGCGTTCGATCACACCGGCCTCGGTGTATCGCTCGACCGCAGCCGCCAGTCGTCGTTCAAGGGGCAGATCGACAGGAATGGAGGCGGAGTCATCCGCAGAGTTTCGAGGCACAGATCAACCCTAGGCTCTCAGCAGCATTCCTGCGAGACGCGGAGAGTCAATCCCAGTCGAGATACTCCTCGATGATGACGGCGGTCTCGATCGGGTGCGTCGCCGGGAACAGATGATCGGCACCGCTAACGGTTTTGATGCTGGCGCGCTCTGGCGCGGTGGCCTGCAGCTTCTCAGCATCCGCAAACAGGTTTTTCTTGTCCTCGGATGCCTGAACGATCAGAACCGGGATTGCCGGGGCAAGCGGAATCTGCTCGTCTTCGACTCCGAGCAGCAAGAGACCGTTCACACGGTCACCGTGTGTCGCAGCGAAAACTCGGGCCACGGTACCGCCGGCCCCGTACCCGCCGATCCAGGTGTCTGCGAGTTCGAGGTGGTCGATCACCGCAAGGGTGGCTGCCACACGGTCGCTCATGGGCACGTCGACGCCGTTCGACTGACCACGAGATTCGATTCGGACGACGTGGAAGCCTGCTTCCTCTGCCAGGTAATGCGAAACGACTCCCAGCCCGTCTGCGTCCAGATCTCGGTCTGAGATCAGCACCAGCGACACCGGGCCTTCGCCTTCGTCGATATACGGCACGACATGGCGTTCCGTTTCAAAGATGCGCTTGTGCGTCACTGTCGTCTGTCCTCCTGTGTCGTCGATTCATTCCACCACCGCTGCGAGCGAAAGGGAACGCCACCACGTTACCGGTTGGGGATCGGCGTGGAACCGTGCGCGAGACACGTACAGTCAAAGAAGGAGCTGATTTTGGTTCCCCAATGATGGGAGTCCGGATGTCCGGCACTACTCAACCTTCCGCTCACGCCCCCACCGACTTGCTCACCCTCGGGTTGCTCGCGGGCTCGTCGATGGAGAACGAACGGCGACTTCCCGTACATCCCCACCACTTGGACCGGATCGATCCAGACGTGCGCGCGCGGATGATTGTCGAGCGTGGCTACGGCTCTGACTTCCAGCTGGAACCTGGTTACGTCGAGTCACGCGTCGGCCGGATCGCGGAACGATCCGAAGTGCTCGAATCTGCTGATGTCCTCCTTCTACCCAAGCCACAAGCTGCGGATGTGGCGATGATCCCGGAGGGCCGTGTGCTGTGGGGATGGCCGCACTGCGTGCAGGATGCGGAGATGACGCAGACGGCGATCGATCGCCGGCTCACACTAATCGCCTTCGAGGCGATGAACCATTGGGCTCCAGGCGGAGATCTCAGCCTGCACGTGTTCCACAAGAACAATGAGTTGGCCGGCTACAGCTCGGTACTGCACGCTTTGAGCTTGATCGGCTCGACGGGTGATTATGGGCCTCGTCTCAGCGCGGTTGTCATCGGCTTCGGCGCCACGGCACGAGGTGCCGTGACGGCGCTGAACGCGCAGGGGATCCACGACATCCAGATTCTCACCCAGCGTGGTGTCGCAGCCGTCGCTTCACCAATTCACAGCGCGCACATCGCCCAGCTCAACACCGACGGCGGCGCGACCCATCTCAGTGAGGTCCTCACACAGAGCGGCAACGTCCTGCTCCCAGAGTTTCTGGCATCGCACGACATCGTCGTCAACTGCACTTTCCAGGACGTCGCTGCGCCGTTGACCTATCTGAGGACAGCGGACCTGGAGCATTTCGCTGCGGGAAGCCTAATCATCGACGTTTCGTGCGACCTGGGCATGGGTTTCGAGTGGGCACGGCCCACCACATTCGAGGAGCCGATGTTCACCGTCGGTCACGGTGTGAACTACTACGCCGTCGACCACAGCCCGTCGTACCTGTGGAACTCATCCACCTGGGAGGTCAGCGAGGCCATCCTGCCGTTCATGCGAACGGTCATGGAAGGGCCGTCCGCATGGGCGACGAATGTCACCCTCTCCCGCGCGATCGAGATCCAGGACGGCGTCATCAAGAATCCGAGCATCCTGAGTTTTCAGAATCGCAGTTCGGACTATCCGCACGCGCTAGCCGTCTCGGCGCCCTAGTTCTGATCCGCCTTGCTCCGCGTTCGTGCTGGCTCTAGCACCGGCAACGCGACGATCGTGCAAACATTGGGTGCGGACAACGTGGGTAATCCGCAACGGCAGCTCTCAGAAGGGATGAATATGGCACAGGATTTCGGGATCATCATCTCCCAGGGCCGCGTTGCGGACCGCACGGATGGTGCGCTGCGAGGAGCGCTCGCGGCCGGGGATGCGTTGAGCGCCTACCTCGATCGCACTCCGGTCATCGTCGGGACGCCTTCTCCAGCAACGGTAGACGACTGGAGTGTCGCGCTTCCCGCTGCACGGCAGACGTTGGAGGGCCTGCGGGATGCCGTCAGCGCTGTCCTGGATGCCGGTCAGGTGCCGCTTCTTCTGACCAACACGTGCGCTGCGAGCTTGGGAACACTGCCGACAGTCGCGGCCCGTCAGCCCGGAGCGGTCGTGCTGTGGATCGATGCCCATGGAGACTTCAACACCCCGGAGAGCACCGGCTCCGGATACCTCGGTGGAATGGTACTCGCGGCCGCATGCGGGCTGTGGGACAGCGGCCACGGCGCAGGTCTGAATCCGGAGCAGGTCATCGTCGTGGGTGGACGCGATATTGACCAGATCGAGGGTGATCTCCTGGTAGAAGCCGGCGTTCGCGTGCTGCCTCCGAGTGAAAGCACTCCGGCACGCGTGGCGGAGCTGGTAGCCGGCCGTGACGTGTGGATCCATGTCGACTGGGATGTGCTCGAGCCGGGTTATATCCCCGCGGCATACCGCGTGCCGGACGGGTTGCTGCCGCATCAGATCGCTGACATCTTCGCGGCGCTCCCGGCGGATCGCGTCAAGGGCGTGGAACTCGCAGAGTTCGAATACGGTGCTCCCGAAGTCCCGTCACCGGTCAGCATCGAACTCATTCTCGAGACAT
Source organism: Microbacterium wangyouchuni (assembly GCF_054072595.1). Lineage (NCBI taxonomy): Bacteria > Bacillati > Actinomycetota > Actinomycetes > Micrococcales > Microbacteriaceae > Microbacterium > Microbacterium wangyouchuni. The sequence continues at coordinate 157,583 of NZ_JBSVRM010000002.1, read as the reverse complement.
TCCAGGCTCTGCGGCGCTGAGACGAGGTGGCCGCTGCCTCAGATGCGTCGGTTGCGTCGGCGCTAGATGACAGCCACGATCTTGCCGCGCGTATGGCGCGCACGCATTCCGGTTAGCGCTGCATCAATTCCATCGAGACCGATGACCTGTGCGATCGGCACCACAAGACGGCCGGCGGCCACTCGGTCAAGCAGGTCGGTCAGCATGATGCTGAGGTCGCGGCGGTGGCGATCTTCGCCGTGGCTGTAAGCGGCACCAAGAGAAATTTCGTGAACCGATGGCGAGATGCCGAAAGACGGAATCGCGTGCAGATCCGGCAGACCTGCGATGCAGGCGATGCCACCGGCATACCTCAGCATGGCGAGGTGGCGCGTGGCGCTTGCTGAGCTGACGGCGTCCACGATTGCATCGAGACCGCGGCCATCATTGGCAGCACGAATTTGTTCGGCTGCATCTGCGGCGCGGGAATCGATGATGGCGGCGGCTCCGAGGCGCATGACATCCTCATGCCCGTGCGAGGCAAGTGCAATAACGTGCGCACCGGCCTGCGCGGCAAGCTGCACGGCGAATCCGCCAACTCCCCCGGTGGCTCCAGTAATGAGGACGCTCTGCCCCGAACGGACAGTGAGCCTGCGGTGTACGGCTTGATACGCAGTCATGCCGGCGCACGGAACGGCTGCTGCCTGGGTAAAAGAGACGCCGTCGGGGATCCGTGCCAGAACTTCCGCGCGGAATATGGCGAACTGTGCCGCCGCACCGGGAGCGCGGAGGTCGCCGTGAGCGGCGACTCGATCACCAACGCGCCACTCGGTCACGCCATCACCGATCGCGTCGACGACACCTGCTGCGTCCAAGATCGGCACGTGCGGCCAGGACCACTCCGCGTTTCCCGACGCGACAAGGTCTGCATCCACAGGATTCAGGCCGACCGCTTCAACCTTGATCCGCACGTGACCAGGACCCGTTTGCGGGATAGCTGAATCGACCAACGCAAGCGGCACTCCGGCCCGCTTCTGCGCAAGAGAAAGCATCGTGATGCCATCTTATACAGCCGGATGACGCTAGCCCTCAGGCTGGCTGCGTGATGCAGAGCTGCTCGCGGCCCCGTCGGCAGGCGGATCCGCGTCGTTCAGTTCCTCACTAGTGCTCGCGCGCGCCAGCGACCGGCGCGGTGCTCGAGCTCGATCGGGTGCTCGGAGCACCCGCTCACCAGCTCGGTCGTCAGCAGGCAGCCAAGAGACACGCCTCAGTCGCCCGCCATCGCCCGCAGCGCCGCGAGGTGCGCGTCGAAAGCCCGGCGACCCTGTGCGGTGAGTTTGACTGTGGTCGTCTGGCGCGCGTCCGCTCGCTGAGGCGAGGCCTGCTTACTCGTGACGAGATAGCCAATTTCGACGAGGTTTCTCACGGTCTTCGACAGGTTTGCCTCGCTGAGCTCTAGCGTCGCGGCAATCGCGGCGAAATCCGCATTGGCGAGCGGGCGCAGCATTGCACACAGACGCAGCCGGGTTGGCGCGTGGATCGCCTCGTCAAAGCGGGGTTCAGCCCGCATGGCGCACCTCGGCAGCATACGCGCGGTCATACGCCACGACGATGAGCGCGGTGGCGACGCCCGCGGCCACCGCGACGGCAACCACCCATCCGGTCAGACCGAACAGCGCGAATCCCAGGCTGAGTACAACCGAGAAGAAGGAGATCAAGAAGAGCGGAACCAACAACCACCACCCGCGAGGACCAGCCGGTCGGGTAATGCCGAAGCCACTGCGCTTACGAAAGAGCACCTCAACGCCGACGAACACCCCCACGCTGAGCACAAAGGGCAACCACGCCCATGCCAGCCCGGCCGCGGGGGCCGCGATGATAAGCGCCACTCCCAACCCCTGCGCAGGTGCAGCCCACCAGGTTTCGGCCGTGATCCGTTCGCCGATTCGGCCACGGTCAGTGCTGAGATCCTCGAGCACGGATGCAGCGTCACGCTGATTCTCGAAATGACTTTCCATGCGGTTGAGTCAATCACTCAACCATTAGTTAAGCAACTTCGCACCCATGCCAGGAGATCGATCGATGCATGGCGGAAACTGATGGCGGTGCCGACTGGATGTTCGGCCGGCAGGAACTGCACGCCACTGTGGGCATCCGGGCGGCCGCTGAGCGGCGGACAGCGATCGGCTCAGTATGTGAGGAAAGAGGACGACTGAGCACGTTGCGCAGCCGTCGCTCCGGAGTTCAGATCCACACACCAACTCGGATACACCCGGAAGCCACGTTTGCCTGGCCACACTCCCGACGTGATGCCCAGCCGGGCGAGATCCGCAGCGGTGAACCGAAAGACGCCGCGTCTGCCCAGTTGCTCCACGAAGACCAGCAGCCCCGCGGCAGGATCATCTTCACTGAACGGGGTCGTCACTCCATCAGCGCCTCGCCTCCAGAAGGCGACGAATGCACCCGGTTTGGTTGGAGTGTTCCGCGCAGTTCGAATATGCCATGAGTCGCGGTCGATCTGCACGATTCCCGACTCGTAGTCGCTGTTCTGCTCCTCCGGCGCAATCGCGAGAGCGAACCCCATCTCAGCAGCGTATGCCTCGAAGGCAGGAAAGTTCACGCGACAACACTATCGCTTGAGATTGCGCCGTTCTTCCGCCAGGATCCCACCGAACCCTCCGCACAAGATGCCACCCTATGCCGGCCGGGTACTGCGCGACGCAAGCAAGCACCCAGAGCAGAGACGATCAAACATTGAAGCGAAATTCCACCGAGTTCCGGCACGGAGCACCCCCTGGGTCCGTGCCCTAAGACCCCGTGTCGGAACAGCCCCGCGGAGCGAAAGGGCGCGGCCTATACTCAAGCCATGAGGAACGAGATATCGTTCACGACCTCCGCAGACGGCACGAATATTGCGTGGTCCCGTCACGGCGAAGGGCCACCGCTTGTGCGAACGGGTACCTGGCTCACGCACCTCGAATATGACTGGTCTAGCCCGGTGTGGAGTCACTGGCTGGAGACGCTTGGCCAGCACTTCAGTTACATCCGCTACGACGCCCGCGGCAACGGGCTGTCAGACCGTAATCCGAGCGATTACAGTCTGCCTGCAATGCTGGCAGACCTTGAAGCAGTCGTGGATGCCGCGCGGCTTCCGAGCTTTGCCCTGTTAGGTATGTCGCAGGGCGGCGCCGTGGCCGCGGAGTACGCGCAGCGCCACCCGGAACGGGTCAGTCATCTCATCCTGCTGGGCGCATACGGCCGAGGCATAATGGCGCGGAACCCTGGCGCGGCGGTTCGTGAGGAGATGAAGCTCGAGCGCCAGATGATCAAGGTGGGCTGGGGGCGCGCTGACCCAATTTATCGCCGCGTCTTCACCTCTTCATTCATTCCCGGCGCGAGCGAGACGCAGATGCGTTGGTTCGATGACCTTCAACGTTTGTCGATGACGCCGGAGGCTGCCCTAGCCAGCAGCATCGCCAGAGCGAGTGTTGACGTGAGTGCCTCCGCATCCGCTGTTACCGCCCGCACTCTCGTGTTGCACGCGGATGGAGACCGCGTTGTCCCGTTTGAGGAAGGACGGCGGTTAGCGGGCCTCATCCCCAGCGCCAGGCTCGTCTGTTTGCACGGGAAGAACCACATTCTATTGGCCGATGAGCCCGCCTGGGGTGAGTTCGTCGAAGAAGTGACTGCTTTCGTCGGCGCAGCGGCAGTTAACCCTCCGACCGCTGGCCTGACGAGCCGTGAACTTGAGGTAGTGCGCCTTGTTGCCCAGGGATTGAGCAACCACGAGTGCAGCAGCCGACTGTCGATGAGCACGCGAACCGTCGAACGCCACCTCTCCAACGTCTATGCGAAGCTCTCGCTCTCGGGTAAGTCAGCGAGAGCTGCAGTCGCTGCACGGCTGACCGAACTGGAACGCGACGCGCTAGACGCGTGAGCAGTGGGTGGTTCCCGACATCCGCGCCCAGAATACGCGCGAAATGTGGCGGATATCACCGATGCGACCACCCCGGCATCGGCCTAGCGTGAAATCAGTTACACAAACCGCAAATCCACACTCTAGGAGGACGACATGCCATTCATCAACGTCAAGATCATCGAAGGCGTATTCACGTCAGAACAGAAGCACGAGATCATCAAGAATCTCACCGACACCATGGTGCAGATCGAGGGCGAGAATATGCGCTCCGTGACCTCGTGCGTGATCGAGGAGGTCGGCAGCGGTGACTGGGGAATCGCCGGGAAGCCTCTGACCACTGAGGACGTGATGACCCTCGCCCGCGGCGCGGCCGTCGGTTGAACGCCAGTTGATCGCAAAGGAGCGCCGTCCGCCTGCGAACGGCGCTCTGACGTCGCTGCTCGCCCGCGCTTGGTTCGTCGTGCGAACGGGCAGCTATCAGACCGCGTCCGAGGCTAGTTCGAGAACCGGAACTCCACCACGTCGCCGCAGATACCTACCTCAAGACTGATGCGCATCAGTCTTCGTTGACAGGGTCATGCTCACCTACGAGACGAGCTATCGGTGCACCCGCCACGTTCCAGTGGAACAGGACGAGGTGCCAGAGCCCTGGTCTCTTGCGAGATGGATCGATCAGCCCGTGCGCACCGGCTGCGACCAACCGCTCCCTCACACCCCAGGACGTGGGCTCACCGCCCGACGCGGAAACATCTTGCCACGGTGCGATCGCATCAGCCATCTCGATGCCCAGTTCGTCGAGAACCGCAGGTTCCCGCAGATCGACGATTGCGGATGCGTCGACATCAACCGAAGCGATCTCGAGCGAAGCGGATCGCGAATCCTTGTGAGCTACCATCGCGGCTTCGACCCCGTCGATGGACGAACTCAGGTACAGGGTCGGCTGGTCGGGCCGCGAATATCGGCCCGCGGCACGCGATCCTACGATTGCGAACTTGCGAAACTGGGGATCGATCGCGCGGTAGAAGGTCCCTCGAACGGTGGACATCGTCACAAGGGGCTCCACGCTCACGCGACCTTCAGGGGTGTGATCGCCGCGACCTTCTCCCGCAGTGCACGACGCTCGAGCCGCAGCTCGTAGTTGGACTGCAGATTCATCCAGAACTCCTCAGAAGTCCCGAAGTACCGCGCCAAACGGATCGCCGTACCTGCCGTGATCCCACGCTTTCCGTGCACGATCTCGTTGATCCGCCGCGGCGGCACACCGATGGACACGGCGAGCTTATTCTGCGTGATCCCAAAACCCTCGATGAAGTCCTCCATCAGGATCTCCCCCGGATGGATCGGCTCGATCAAGTCAGCCTCAGTGACAGTCGACGAGTTCGACATCTTCCGCACCTCCTTCTCTCCAGACGAAGCAGATACGCCACTGCACGTTGACCCGGATGCTGTGCTGACCACGACGGTCACCCGACAGCCGTTCCAACCGACTCCCCGGAGGAATCCGCAGATCCTCCACCTCCTTGGTCGCATGGATCAGCTCGAGCTTCCGCAGAATCGCCCTCTGCACCACTCGGTCGACGCGCTTGACGTACTGCTCATGCCAGATGCGCTCGGTGTCCTTGCTCCCGAACGATCTGATCACGCGACCAGCGTATAACGGAGGCCGTCAATAACGCTAGACGTTAAATCGGAATTCAACCACGTCGCCGCAGATAACAACCTTAGAAGTCACCATCGGCTTCGACGCTTCCGAGGCGGGCGCCAAAGCCTGCGCAGAGAACGTGAGCATCCGTCAGCGCCATCCACCAGCACGTCCAGCTAACGGGTTCGCCTCCGTCAGACGAATCCTGTTCGCCGCACGTCCAGCGGTCCGCAACGTCCGGATCCACCAGCTCGAGCTGGAAGAAGTGCCGTTCGTGAACCTCGGGCTTTGCGGGCCACATGTCGTACGATTCGACGCCGAGCGAACGAACGATCCTGGCGGTGAGGCCGGTCTCTTCCGCCACCTCGCGCACGACGGCATCCGCGGGCGACTCGCCCTCAGCGATCGATCCAGCGGGCACCTGCACACCTGTGATCTCCATCGGGAAATCGTCATGCGTAAATACGAGCAGCTTTCCTCGGTGGACGACGTACGCGACTGCCTTCTTGACCGAACGTCTGCTCACGCTCTCGATCGTCATTCCGCTTCGCCCCACCCGACCTCAGTGAGCACTTGAGCAAGCGCATCGTTCGCGCTGGCTTCAGCGTCAAACACGATCTCACCCAGTTCGGGAATCCTGTCGGACTCGCGATACCAAGATGAGACCTGTTCTTCCGACACTTCAGCTGCGAGCGTTTTCGTGCGGTGCCTCCGCAGAGTTTCGTCCAACCCGAGCTCGTAAACGAACGTGCGCGTAACACCGCGATGATCCTTCTGGAGTTGGGTGAGCATGTCGCCGTATATCTCCGAGTGAAGGATCCCCTCTACGACGACATCTAGGCCGTTGTCGAGAGCGAAGCGAGCCGACAGGTCAATGTAAGCCACGCTGAGGGCTTGGGGACGATCCCGAACGTGAAGGATCTCCCGGCGCAATGTGTCGTGCCCCAGCAACGCGACTCCGCGCGGCCGCGCTGCCCTGATCGATTGGGCAAGGAGCGACTTTCCGCTTCCCGAGTTTCCCCGAATGATTATCAGTCGTGAGCTCTGCGAGCCGGTCATCGATCTTTCGTAGCGCACCACGTTGTCACGATACGGCACCGCCGCCGCTCAGCGCCCCAAGCTAACCGACGATCGCATGATCTCTCGACGGCGGCAAGATGGGCCTCCAGCGGACGCTTCACCCTCTAAGGTTTAGTTCGAGAAACGCCATTCCACCGAGTTCCGGTACGTACCAACCTCTGGGTGTCGAACCGGTGCCGCGCATCAATCCACTGCCCACCAGGCACCTCGGATACCAGCCCCAGTCGAGCACCGGGCCTGTTGCGCCGCGTGCGATCGAAGCATAAAATGAACAAGGGTTCATTGAAAGGGTTATGGTGCCACGGACGACGGAGCAGAACGAAGCGTTGCGCTCAGCCACGCGCTCCGCTGTGGAGACGGCTGCCGTCCGGGTGTTCGCGCACCGTGGTTTCGCGGCCACGAACATGCGTCAGATCGCCGTCGAGGCGGGGATCAGCACCGGGTCGATCTACCGGCACTACGCGAGCAAGGAAGCGCTGTTCGATGAACTGATCGATCAGGCTTCGCGCGGGCTCGGGGCTGCCGCCGCGCAGCTCTCGACCGAAGGGGATCCGATCTCCATGATCCGATCCTTCACCGAGGTATACGTGGCGGACCTCGCAGCGGACAACGGCGCGGCCGAGTTCTACATGATGATAAATCAGGGCGTCACGACGGACACCCCGGAGGGAACCTCATCTCGGCTGGCTGCATCACAGAGAACGATCTGGCGGGCCTTCGCCTCGCTCATCGCGCGGGGCCAGGCTAAGGGTCAGATCGCCGAGGGAGACTCCACCCGACTGACCGCTCACTACTTCGCCATGCTTACCGGCATCACAACGTTGCACGTTGCTCTGGGGGAGGAATCCGCGGAGCCCGATGTCGACCTGATCCTACGAGTATTCACAGGAGGACCCCGATGAAGATCGAAGTCACACGTGCAGGCGAACTCGGGGAGGAATACCGACACCAGATCGCGAAAGTTCTCACGCAAGGGTTCGCCGAGGATTTCGCCTACTTCTCCAAGAACGCGGATGTACTCGCCGACGCGTTCGCCCCGATGCTCATCCTCGAGCGCTTCCACATCGCACTCGTCGACGGCGAGCCCGCCGCGGTCGCGGTCGTCACCGAAGGCGAGCAGGAGTGCTTCAAGCCGGATCGGCACGAGCTCCAGCGCGTGCTCGGTCCAATACACGGGATGATCAGCTATCGGATCATCCGAAGCCAATTCATGGGGGCCGACGACGGTGCCCGCGATGGTCTGACGGAGATTGCATTCGTCACGACAGCGCCGCAGCATCAGGGCAAAGGCGTAGCCACTGCGCTGATGCGTAGACTCCTGGAGCTGCCCTCCGACGAGTTCGTGCTGCGTGATATCAAGGACACCAACACCCCCGCCCTTGGACTGTACGCCAAACTCGGATTCACCGAGACGCAGCGACGACGCATCAAGTTCGCTAAGCGAGCTGGGTTCTCCGCGTATGTCTCGATGGGCCTCAACCGCGCGAAGGCTGATGCTTGAAGGGCGCACGAACTCGACAGCCCCGGAAGCGCGCTTCGGGGACTCTCCTCAAGTCCGGGCTCGAGAGCGAAAAACGGAATTCCACCGCATTCCGTCGGTCAAGGAATTTGCCGCTGCGAGACTGAGGTCAGGATTGCGGTCACCTACTGAAGCTCGCCGAGCACGGACACTCGCTCAGCGGGACGCAGCATCCATTGTGAAGGTCAGGAACTCACGGGCGTGTCCTGACTGAACGTGTTTCGCCAGCGGCCGTCACCCTGGACCCACAGGGAGCTCACGAACATCGCCTCTAACCCCGATCTTCCGGGCCGCCTGTAGTCAGCGCGGTAAGAGAGCATCACCGAAACCGGGGAAGCAACGATGAGTCGCGCTTGAGAGATAGCGTACGACGCAATCACCGGCCCGTTAGAAAGCTGCTCAACGTGATCTTCTCTTGCAGCGAACCCAGTCGGGTACACCCCGACGAAATCACCTGACAGCAACTCACGATCGGCAACGACATCGCCGCTGACCTGAGCGGCCCAAACCTTGGATTCAAGGTCAACGAAGAACTGCGTGTCGTGCTGGTGCATCCCACCATCGTCACACAGTTGATCGGCGTCGAACCGCTACGGCCCGGTCCTGATCTTCGGCGAGTGCTGACAACCCAAAATTCCTGGAATTATGCGCCCGCACGACGAACTCGAAATCGCCAAATTGCGTAAAGCGAGCTGTACATATCTAGCTTGCTTCACATTTCCAACGAGCTTCACAACGGAGAGACTATGAGCACCGAACCACGAACCGACACCCCAACGAGCTGGGGCCGCATCAAGTTCGCCGGAGGGCGCGTCCCCGCCATGGCGGTTGCGATCCCGGCCGGGCTGATCCTGGCCACGGGAGTTGGTGCGCTCCCACTTTTGACTGAAGTCTCCCAGGGAGACAAAGCCTTGGTCATCGCCGGCGTGTTCGCCCTCATCATGCCCTGGGGGCTCATCGGCCTCATCTGGGTCCTAGTCGTGGATCACTCAAGCCTGCGGGGAGCACTCGACAGGCCAGATGAATCGATCGAGTCAAAGTGGCTGGAAGCCGCTATGGCTGGTGCGCTCAGCGACACGATCATGCTGACAGGATTCGCGCTTGCGACGCTCGTCACCACGGGCTTCGAACTCGATGTCACCTGCGCGCTCATCGGCGTCGTCTGGGTTGCCTTCTTCAGCACAGTTGTGCGGTACCTCATGGCGAAGAAGCGGGGCTGACTGTGAAGAACTCGCTTCACGAACGCCGGCAGGACCGCGGATGGTCGCAACAGCGCCTCGCCGAAGAGCTCGGCGTCTCCCGTCAAACAGTCATCTCCATCGAACGCGGACGGTTTGACCCATCTTTGCCGCTAGCTTTCCGCCTGGCTGAGGTTTTCAAATGCAGGATCGAGGAACTCTTCGATCCCCGGTCCGAAGACACGGAGCCGAGCTGAGGCCCGATATGTAAAGGCAGACGAGAGGTCAAACCGGAATGCGACTAAACGTTAAACCTAAATTCCACCGAGTTCCGGTAGATACCAACCTCTCAATGACCAGCCAGCAGTGGCCCAGACAGGGCACAGGGGGCGAACCAGTACAAAGCCACTCGGCACACTCCCCCGCGGGATGTACGCGCTTCGGATCACCACCAGTACGCAGGGTATTGCGTACGACCCAACCTGGAGCGGACCAAACCGAACAACACGAGCACGACGGCAGCAAGCCCAGCGCAAGCAACGAAGGAGACCGGCGCATCCACCGTCATTGTTCCGATAACCGCAGTAGCTGCAGCTGGCGAGTGCGACGTGCGCGTCAGCAACATCGCGCCTAACGCAAGTCCGCCCGCAATCGCTGCCAGCAAAAGTGAATCACCCAGCAACCCGACAGCAACGCCGACAACCGCCGAGATCACCTGTCCACCAATGACGTGGCGAGGTTGAGAAAGTGGCAACGACGGCGCGCCAGCTACCAATGCCATGCTCGCTGCCATCGGTGGAATGAGCAGCACATGTCCGGACAAAGTTCCCAGCCCCACAAGCGAAGCGAGAGCTGCTATGGAGGTGAGTGTCGACACCAACACGACTGGGACCGTCGGGCGGACCGGGGCCTTACTAGTCCGAACCCACTTCATATCCAAGGTCACAGCGGCACTCCTTCAGGCTGGCGAGAACGGTCGTTCTCATAGGCTTGCTACCATAGAGAATGAACGTTCTCCATGCAAATACGAAGGACCGGTGATCAAGCATGACCCCGCAGGCCGACGTCGCGCAGCTTTTGGACGCAGCAGAGGAGCTCTTCTACGAGCGTGGGTATCAGTCCGTCGGCATGGACGCCCTCCGCACCGCTTCCGGCATGCCTCTCAAACGCATCTACTCACTCTTCAAGGGCAAGGACGCGATCGCCGTCGCCATGCTCGATCGGCGCGACGAACGATGGCACGCTTCACTCGCAGAGCGAGTCGATCGCCAGACGGAACCGGGGAGTCGGGTGCTGACAATCTTCGATTGGCTCGCGGATTGGCTCTCGGATGAAGGCCATCGTGGGTGTGCGTGGATCAACGCCTTCGGCGAACTTGGTGGAGTATCCCCGGATGTCGCAGATGCCGTACGCCAGCACAAGACCCGGCTGAAGGCTTACATGGACGACGTCGTACACGATGCCGGGGCATCACAGGCCGTAGCTGACGCGATCTTCCTTCTGGGCGAAGGCTGCATGGTAACGGCGGGGATCTCGGGAAACACTGACGCTACGGCACAAGCCAAAGAAGCAGCTTCCCGACTACTGGGGTCCGACTGAGGCATCAGCAGGCTTAGCCCTTAGAGTGATGAACCGGTCCGGGTTCTCTGCCGCCTGAATCCGCCAGAGGTTAGACCGAAAATCTGAACTCCACCACGTCGCCGCAGATAACAACCTTGGCATCAGGCATGAGACACTGACGCGATTCTCGAATTAGCACACTGTGCTAGTTTAGAGGCCATGAGTTATTCAGGACACGTCGAACGCCGGGATCTCATCCTGTCTGCCGCGGCAGAGTTGCTCGCCACATCAGGAATGGGTCGACTGTCAGTGCGTACTGTGGCGGAGGCAGCAGGGATCGGGATGGGCACGCTCCGGCACTACTTCCCCAATCAAAAATCGTTGCACGAAGCCCTGATCCTCAAGCTCGTCGACGACCAGACCCAGGATTACAAGATTCGCGACAGCACGTTGCCCGCGCAAGAGCGCTTGGAACGATGCCTGTTGCAGTTCGTGCCGACGTCCGACGAAGCAACACATCTTGTCGACGTGTGGTTCGGTATGTATCGAGTCGGCTTGGACCCGTCCGGGCCACCATTCGCACGAGCGTTTCTGGAAGTCTCCACCACTCGATCCCGCGAACGCATTCGGACATGGCTGGAGATCATCGCGCACGAGGGACACCTTGATCCCTCATTCGTGCGCACCCACGTGCTGGAGTTGAGTGCTCTGATCGCTGGAGTGTGCCTTGAACTTGCCACTCCGGGCACGGAAATGACCATTGACGACGCACGCAGCCTCGTGCGCCGCGCAGCGCGGGCAATACCGAAAGAAGACAGCACAAGATGAGCGGGCAACACTCCCCGACGATGAAAGCCGAGATACCACCGAACAGTTGGGAGCGCCGGCGTGCAGCACTCATGAAGAGTACCGGAGCGCGCATGCTGCCCCGGCAGCTCCCGGAAGGCCGGACGCTGCCTCTCGCGTATGTGCACAGCGGGCCACGCACGACCGCGCCGGTACTCGTGATCCCTGGCGGGCCTGGCCTAGGTTCGATGCTGCCGTATCAGCGGTTCCGCACAACGGCAGCGAAGCAGGGGCTCGAGGTGGTCATGGTCGAGCATCGTGGCGTCGGCCTATCGCGCAAGGCAGACGACAACACCGACCTTAGCCCCGCCGACATCACAGTAACTGACGTACTGGATGACCTGGCCGCTGTGCTCGACGCCGAAGGCATCGAACAGGTGATCGTTTATGGGTCGTCGTACGGCAGCTATCTCGCGACGGCGTTCGGTGCACTCTATCCCGGTCGGGTGAGCGGGATGATTCTCGACTCGCCGGTGCTCGACGCCCAAAGCAAGCACGACACCGCACAAGCACTCAACACTCTGTACTGGCACGGCACCAAGAAGACTTCGAAGCAGGCCGCTCGGCTACGCGCTCTTACTCAACGCGGAACGGTCTCAGTTGAAGATGCCGGATTCCCGATCCAGCTTTTGCATGAATCTGGCGGCCCCGATCTTGTCACGTCGATGCTCGACCTTCTGGATCGCGGGAAGGGCGTGCGCGTCTGGTCGTGGCTGAACCGCCTCGGTACCTCCGACGTCATGCGCACCCGCCCCTTCCTCATGGAATTCGACTTGGTCGCTCACTGCGCATTCACCGATCTCGGTTATGGCCTCCCCCATGATTCTGAAACGGGTCCGCTGCGCAACGACGCCTCCTTTGCTGATCTCGCGGAGCGATTTCCGCCATTCAGGGGTGAGCCAGTCGATGTGCGAGGGTCGTTGCCAAGCTTCGACTGGCCTCTGCTCGCGCTCTCGGGTGACCGTGACGTGCGCACGCCGCGGTCTGTTGCTGAGCAGGTCATCGCAAGCGCACCGAACGCGGTACTCGTACCGATCGAACACCACGGACATAGCACTCTAGACACTGCACCGCACCTCGCCATCAAGGCGATAGATCACCTTGTAGCAGCGAACGGCACGACACCAAGTGGCCTCCACGATCTCAGTGGCTCACGGTCGGCCATCGCTCGATTGATCTCGTTCCGACTCGGCGTCGCCAAGCTTCTCCCCGCGCCAGCAAGATAATCAGTTTTCAGCGGGCAACCCCAACGAATGTCGCCATGTGCACAGACGTACCACTGAACCTTCAGAGGGCCTTCTGCGTCTAGAACCCAGACGCCACTACACGACTGCTACAAGTTCGGCGAATCTGTACTCAAATTTGTGGCCGAAGATTCATCGCCTGATCAGCAGATTAGACGTTAAACCTGAATTCAACCACGTCGCCATCCTTCATGACGTAGTCCTTGCCCTCGAGGCGAGCCTTGCCCTTGGAGCGGGCTTCGGCGACGGAGCCGGTCTCGACGAGATCCTCGAAGGAGATGACCTCGGCCTTGATAAAGCCCTTTTCGAAGTCGGTGTGGATGACACCGGCCGCCTGCGGAGCCTTCGATCCCTTGGGGATCGTCCAAGCGCGCGCTTCCTTGGGCCCGGCAGTCAGGTAGGTCTGCAGACCGAGGGTGTCGAACCCGATGCGGGCGAGCTGGTCGAGACCAGACTCATCCTGACCGGTCGATGCAAGCAACTCCGCGGCATCTTCCGGATCGAGGTCGATCAGCTCCGATTCGATCTTCGCGTCGAGGAAAATCGCCTTGGCGGGCGCAACAAGAGCAGCGAGCTCCTCCTTGCGCGCAGCATCCGTCAACACAGCCTCGTCAACGTTGAAGACGAAGATGACCGGCTTCGCAGTAAGCAGGCCCAGTTCCTTGACGGGCTCGAGGTCGATGCCGCTCGTCGAGAGGAGAGTGCCGCGCTCAAGAGCATCCTTCACGGCATTCGCGGTCTCGAGCACGACGGGCTCTACCTTCTTGCCGCGCACCTCTTTCTCGAGGCGGACGATCGCCTTCTCGACAGTCTGAAGGTCCGCGAGCATGAGCTCAGCGTTGATGGTCTCCATGTCGGATGCCGGATTCACCGTGCCCTCGACGTGCACGACATCACCGTCAGCGAAGCCACGCACGACCTGGGCGATGGCATCCGCCTCACGAATGTTCGCGAGGAACTGGTTACCCAGCCCCTCCCCTTCGCTCGCGCCGCGCACGATGCCGGCAATATCGACGAACGACACCGCGGCCGGAAGGATACGCTCGCTGCCGAAGATCTCAGCCAGCTTATTCAGTCGCGAATCGGGCAGGTTCACCACTCCGATATTCGGCTCGATCGTCGCAAACGGGTAGTTCGCCGCGAGCACGTCGTTCTTGGTGAGTGCGTTGAAGAGAGTCGACTTGCCGACGTTGGGCAAGCCCACGATTCCGATAGTTAGAGCCACGGGATACGAGTCTACCGGGCGCGGATGCCAGCACCTGAGTCCTCGGCGTTGTGCGGGGCTCCGCGACGCAGCGTTGGGCGGAGAACGCAGCGTTGGGCGGAGAAACTCAAGCGGATCCTCCGCCCGAGCGTGCGTTCTCCGCCCAAGCGTGCGCCCCAGCTCCCCCGTCGCCCCCAAGCGTGCGCCGCAACTCCCCCGTCGCCCCCAAGCGTGCGCCGCAACTCCCGCGCTTCGCGGCGAGTCTGACCGCACAGCGGCACCCCGGGAGAGAAGGTGAACAGGTGCCCTTGGATTTCACCGCAATCGACTTCGAGACGGCGAATTCCTCTCCCGCCTCAGCCTGCTCCGTCGGACTCGTCCGCGTTCGAGACGGCGAGGTCGTTGCCACCGCAGACTGGCTGATTCGTCCACCGGCAGGCCACGATGAGTTCCAGGAGTGGAACATCAAGATCCACGGCATCCATCCGCACGATGTTGCGGAAGCCGCCACCTGGCCTGAGCAGTTCGACCGCCTCTGCAATTTCGCCGGAGCCGACGTGCTCGTCGCGCACAACGCCGGTTTCGACCTCAAAGTACTGCGCACGGCATCCGATGTGACGGACTTGGATTGCCCGCCGTATCGTTCGCTGTGCAGCCTCCAGGTCGCCCGCAAGACCTACGATCTCGAGTCCTATCGCCTACCGAAGGCTGCGGCCGCGGCCGGTTTCGCCGAGTTCTCGCACCACGATGCGCTGGCGGATGCCCGAGCATGCGCGCAGATCATCATCGACGCGGGACGTCGCGCCGGGGCTGCGGATGTCGACGAACTGGCCACCGCTCTCGGCATCCGCGTGGCCGACGCGCCTGTCGTCGCCCCGCGTGAACGCGCTGCCTGAGCACAACCATCCGTTCACACGCGACAATGTATTCATGCCGAATCCCGCAGGCGCATCTCCCCTCAGCCTCGAAGTCATCGAGGGCACTTTCGATCTCGCGCGTCAGGGCCGCACCGGGCCGCTGGGCGAGATGATCGACGCCGGTGTGCCGATCGATACCCGCAATCCCCGGCAGGACACCCTTCTGATCGTGGCCACGTATGCAGAGCAAGCACATACTGTCGCTGACTTGGTGCGGCGCGGAGCCGATCTGAACGCTACGAACGCGAACGGTCAGACAGCTATCTCCTGCGCGGTCTTCCGCAAGAACGAGCCCCTGTTGCGCATGCTGTTGGATGCCGGCGCAGATCCGGATGCCGGCGGCCTCTCCGCCGCCGCTATCGCTGAGCAGTTCCAACTCGCAGAAATGCGCTCGATCTTGGACGAGTACGCGGGGCGTTGACGACCGGGATCCCCGCAATGTCCGAGGCCCTCGACATGATGGCCTTATGGATGCTCCACTGATCGTCGTTCTTCTCCTGGCAGCCGTTGCTCTTGGGGCCGTGGCAGGCTGGTTTGCTCGAGCCGCCCGCAGTGCGCGCGAACTCTCGAGCAGTACCGCCGAACTTGCGCGCACCGAGGCCGAACTCCTTGCCGTGCGTGATGATCGAGACCGTCAGTACGACCTGTATCGGGATGCGGTTGAACACGCCCGCACCGAGCAGCGGGCTGAGGCCGAGCGCGTGCAGCAGCAGAATGCAGTGCTTACAGCGCTGGCGCCGGTCCGCGAATCGCTGCAGCAGATGCAGACTAAGGTGACCACGCTCGAGCAGGAGCGCCACGCCCAGTTCGGCTCGCTCGCCGAACAGTTGCGACGAGCTCAGGAATCCGACGAAGCACTCCGGGCGACGACCGAGTCACTTGCTGGGGCACTGCGTTCCACCGCGACCCGCGGTGTCTGGGGAGAAACGCAGCTACGCCGTGTCGTCGAAGCTGCCGGACTCACCCGGCACGTCGATTTCGACCTGCAGTCGACGATCTCGTCCGACCGCGGGCAGGGCCGACCCGACATGGTGATCCGACTGCCCGGAGGCACATCCATCGCCGTCGATGCGAAAGTTCCCCTTGATGCTTATCTTGAAGCGAGTGCCCTGACCGGGAGCAGCGCCGATGAGGCGCAGCGCCAGCGGTACATGCAAAAGCACGTCAGGGCAGTGCGCGCACACATCGATGCTCTCTCGAAGAAGGCGTACTGGTCGGGGCTTGATGCAAGCCCGGAGTTCGTCATCTGCTTCCTGCCCAATGAATCGCTCCTGGCCGCGGCCATCGACGAGGATCCGACGCTTCTGGACTACTCATTCGGCAAGGGAGTAGCGCTGGCGTCACCCGTCAACCTCTGGGCCGTCCTGAAAACAGTTTCTTTCACCTGGACCCAGCAGGAGGTATCGGCGGAGGCTCGCACACTGCTGAACCTCGGCACGCAGCTGTTCGATCGTCTGGGCACCCTCGCCGGGCATGCCGATGACCTCCGTCGGGCACTGGAGCGTACGGTCGACAGTTACAACAAGTTCGCGGGTTCCCTCGAGAGCCGGGTGCTGGTCACCGCGCGCCAGTTCCCCGGTATCGACGCGTCAACGCTCGACGCCACACCGCAGTCGATCACGACCCCGGCGCGCCGATTCACCGCCCCCGAACTCGTCGAAGCAGCACAAAATGCAGAGACTGCGGAGATTGCAGAGACTGCGACAATCGGAGCCGACCTCGGCGCAGTGCGCGAGCGAGCCGACAGAGACTAAGCGCTGTACGGAACCCAGCTGAGCAGCGCGATGACCAGCCCGGAACTCACCACGAAGGCACCGATCATCCACCACGAGCTGAGCTCGTGCCCTTCAGCGCGACGAACGCGGAAGAGCACGTCGGCGCGGCGTGCAGGATCAGCGTGAGCAGGTGTCACGGGAAGAGCCGCGACGGCTGCAGCGCGCGCTGCCTCATCCTGTGGTGAAATCCGCAGAATACGGCCGGTGTTGGTGGTGACCATGTTCGCTGGCACGGACCTGCTCTCGCTCCGCGACTGCTGCGTGGTCATTTGTCACCCTCCCGGACACCGCCATTCTGATGCCCTATCGAGGCGACGAATCCAGGCACCATTGTGCCAGCAAAGCCTGGGAAAGCCGGTAAGACCGCGCGTTCACCAGCACCAGGTCGGTAACGATCGGCCTACAGCCACTTGGAGACGAGGTGCTCCGACGCGATTCGACGCAGTGTTCCAGACGCGCCGCGCAGCACAACAGACTCCGTGTAGACGTAGTTGCCTTCGCGACGAACCCCGGCAACAAGCTGACCGTCGGTCACACCGGTGGCGACGAAGATCGTGTTGTCGCCCTTCACCAGGCCATCTGCCTCGTACACGTGGTCCATCTGCAGACCCGCATCGATGCCCCGCTGACGCTCGTCGTCATCGCGCGGCCAGAGACGCCCCTGGATGTGGCCGCCCAGCGCTTTGATCGCGCAGGCGGTGACGATGCCTTCCGGGCTGCCACCGACGCCCACGCACATGTCCGTACGCGCCCCATGACGTGCTGCATTGATGCCACCGGCGACATCGCCATCGCTCATGAGTCGCGTGCCCGCACCGGCCTCGCGAATTTCCTCGATGAGCCGCTCATGGCGCGGACGATTCAACACCGACACGACGATCTCGTCGACGGGCTTGCCGAGCGCCTTGGCCAGCAGCCGGATGTTCTCGCCGACAGGCAGGCGGATGTCAACGACGCCAACACCTGCTGGGCCGGTGACGAGCTTGTCCATGTAGAACACGCTGGATGCGTCGAGCATGGTCCCACGGTCGGAGACCGCGATCACCGACAGCGCATTCTGGCGCCCCGCCGCGGTGAGCGAAGTGCCATCGATCGGGTCGACGGCGATGTCACATTCCGGACCACGACCGGAGCCGACAACCTCGCCATTGAACAGCATGGGAGCGTTATCCTTCTCGCCCTCGCCGATTACGACACGGCCCTGAAAGTTCACGGTGCCGAGGAACGCGCGCATCGCGTCGACAGCTGCACCGTCGGCGGCTTCCTTGTCTCCCCGCCCAATGAAGGGCACGGCACGGATCGATGCCGCCTCAGTCGCCCGCACAAGCTCCAGTGCAAGATTTCGGTCGGGACGCAGCGGGCTCATATCGGCCGTCAGACTCACCATGGGGCAAGCCTAACGATCGTGCCATCTGAAACAGGGGTCTTTCGCCCCGATCTCGATGAAGGAACAGCGATTCTTAACACCTGCGAAGAGTGCCCCCGTTCAACAGGCCGGGGAGCACCCGGCATCCGATGCTCCCCACCGATAGAGTTGAAGCTGTCCCGGCTTCATCTATCGCAGGAGTTTTCATGCCCGTCGCCACTCCGGATCAGTACGCAGAAATGCTCGACCGCGCGAAGGCCGGTGGCTTCGCGTATCCCGCATTCAACGTCTCCAGCTCGCAGACCATCAACTCCGTCCTCCAGGGCCTGACCGAGGCCGGCTCCGACGGCATCATTCAGGTGACCACGGGCGGCGCCGACTACTTCGCCGGCCACACCGTCAAGGCACGCGCCACCGGCGCGCTTGCTTTCGCTCGCTACGCCACCGAGGTCGCCAAGAACTACCCGGTGACCGTGGCCCTGCACACCGACCACTGCCCGAAGGATGCCCTCGCGGGCTTCGTCGAGCCGCTGATCGCCGCCAGCGAAGAAGAGGTCAAGGCTGGCCGCAATCCGATCTTCCAGTCGCACATGTGGGACGGCTCGGCCGTGCCGCTGGCGGAGAACATCGAGATCGCCAAGGAACTGCTCCCCCGCATGAAGAACATCAACGCGATCCTTGAGGTCGAGATCGGTGTTGTCGGCGGCGAGGAAGACGGTGTCCAGCACGAGGGCTCCAACGACGCCCTCTACACGACGTTCGCCGATGTCGACCAGGCCGTGCAGGCACTGGGCCTCGGCGAACAGGGCCGCTACATCGCAGCGCTCACCTTCGGCAACGTGCACGGTGTGTACAAGCCCGGTGGAGTGAAGCTGCGTCCGGAACTCCTCGGCGAGATCCAGGCTGAGGTCGCAGCCAAGTACAACACGGGTGCGAAGCCGCTTGACCTGGTCTTCCACGGCGGTTCGGGCTCGAGCGACGAGGAGATCGCCCTTGCGGTCGCCAACGGCGTCATCAAGATGAACATCGACACCGACACCCAGTACGCATACACGCGTGCGATTGCGGACTACATGTTCAAGAACTACGACAGCGTCCTGAAGGTCGACGGCGAGGTCGGAAACAAGAAGGTCTACGACCCCCGCGCGTGGGGCAAGGTCGCAGAGGCGGCTATGGCCGCCCGCGTCGTCGAGTCGACCCGTCAGCTCGGCTCGCACGGCCAGTCCCAGAGCTGATACGACATTCGCTGACCGCAGCGAAACACAAGAATGCCCCGGCCGTCAGGCCGGGGCATTCTTCGTACGTGGGGTGTGTCAGCGCCCGCGACGGGCGCGCACCACCCCGATTGCCAGGTCGGCGATGGCATCGACGATCAGCAGAATGCCCACGAAACGGCTGAAGCCGCGGCGTCGGGATGCTGCGACGCCGAGCGCCAGTTCGCCGACGCTGAGCGCTGCGGCCAGGAGACGGTTGCGGTGCAACGCTCCAGCGACGCGAGCCAACGGCCGGTCGCGACGGGTGAGCGGGGTAAACCCGCTCATACCGTCAACCAGAATCTCGCCGAGCGTTGATCCCCAGCCGTCCGGCCCGAAACGCAGCACCTCAAGGTCCGTGTCGGAGGACACGGCTTCGTCGAATACTGCGGCGATGAGATCAGCGGGCACACCGAATGCGGCAAGGAAGGCTTCCTGCCGCGCACGCGTCCCGACCACCCCATCCAGAGCCTCGGGCTGCAGCGCACGATGCGCACCAGCAACGTCCAGCCGCGAGTGCGCAGCGATCTGGACAAGTTCGTCACGACTGCCATCGCCATCGCTGAGCAGCCGGCGGCAGATCTCCGCGGTCTCCGGCACCGTGAGCGCTTCCAGATCCATCACCGGCACGGTGTGCCGTTCGGCATCGGGCCAGAACTGATGCACGCCGCCGTTCGTCGTCACCTCGAACCAGTCACCGCCGTCATCCACACGGTTCAACTCGATCACCGGCAGTTCTGCCTTCGCCGCGACGCCCGCGTTGGTCGGATCCTCGGATTCGAAGCGCAGCAACGACCATGAGCCGGACTCGATGTATTCGACATCGAGCCCATTCACTTGCGCGATCAATCGCGCGGCAGACGGTCCGCGGTGCGAGAACACCGAGATGCGAACAGGCGCCGCATCGAATTCTGCTGAGATATCGGATGCTTCGTCGAACGACTCTGTCACGAGAGCATCCGCTTCGCTGTCGTCACACCCACCGTCATCGCAGCCGCCGTCGTCGCAGCATGCATCGTCAGAGTCCTGCAGCCACAACGTCAGACCGGCATCCGCGAATGCCGTGCGCAACTCCCCCGCCGTCAGAGTCGTCGCGATGACGTCTTGATCAGTCAGCGTGAGTACAAACCCGGCGTCGGTGATCGGAATCGCGACGACTGCCTCCTGCTGAGACTCACCCCACGCGGCGTCTGCGTCGATCAATCCGGCCGGCACACGCAGGTGCACGAGCAGCTCTCGAGCTGCTGGGCGGGGATCTGCCCCGTCAGCAGCGTCGACGGATGCGTAGGAGAGTTGAACACCAAAACTGTTTTCGAGCATCATTCGACATTACCGGCTCACGCCATGCGAGCCGGGGTGTTGAAAGCCGTCTACCGTCCGGCCATCCCATCGACATAGGACATGAACGCCGGATCCCCCATCATCGGCACCGCGATGCAGAGCGAAACGATGATCATCGTCACGGCCGCGCCCACCAGCGGCACCCACCAGGTCAACTTCCCGGTGCGCAGTCGTTTGAACGACAGCCAGGCGGTCAGCATCCATCCGACCACGAGAACGAAGGCGGCGATGGTCCCCCAGACCTTGGCCTGTGCGAAGTTGGTGAATTCCCCCTCGATGCCGATGATCTCCATACTGTCGTTCATCATCGAACTCAGATCCAAATACGCCACCGTATTGATGATGACGCTGACCAGCCCGTAGGCCACCAGGGCAATGGTGAGGATGCGATCCCACCGGCGGGGCGCGGTAACAGTCGGCGCCGGCGGCGAGGTCTCCTGGGATGCGGCCGATTCTGCGGTCGGAACTTCATCAACAGCATCCATCGGCGGCAACCCCGCCAACCGGCGTTGCTCCTCCGGAGTCGCATACTCGCCATACTGCGGCCGCTCATCGATCATGCCGCCATGCTAATGCGCGCGGCTTTGATCTGCGTCCAGCCAGCCCCGCCAAAAGCGGCGGCCCCAGAGAAGTGGGGACTCCTCGGGGGCCGCTGGCTTGAGCGCTGGGGACGCTCATGCCGAGACGAAGCAGCGCTGGGGGCGCTATCTCCATCTGAAGACACCGTCAGACGGGTGCCTTCACGAACAGACTAGACAACTGTCCAGGAAAGCGCGAGGGGTTGTTATTCAGATAGTGAAGTCGCTACTCGTATCCAGCGCGTCTGCGCCCAGTTGCAGAGACAGTTGCCGCGCCGTGCGCTGCAGTTTACTGATGAGGGCAGCATCCACGACCGCGCTGTCGGCGGGCAAAGAAATAGCGAGCGATGCCGTCAAATTCGGTGCGATGACGGGAACGGCGATGCAGGTACTGCCGATCGAGTACTCCTCCTCGTCCACAACCCACCCTGGTGAGTGCTCCAGCTGCGTCAGAAGCGTACGGCGATCGCTGATCGTCTTGGGCGTCAGCTCCTCCAGCTGGTGCCGAGAGAGGTAGTCCAGGCGGTCTTTCTCTTCGAGATCTGCCAGGATCTGCTTTCCCAGTGCTGTCGCGTGCGCACTGCGGTGCAGACCGACCCACAATTCCACCCGGGGGTTGCTCGTAGCATCCACGATGTCCACCAGATGCACCTCGCCGTCGTCGAAACGCGACAGATATGCCGTTGCTCCGACCTCGTCGGTCACTGCGCGAAGCGCTGCCCGCACGCGAGCGAGGAACACCCCTCGCCCGTCGATCTCATCGCGAAACGCCGGGAAGTGCCGCCCCAGCACCAACCCGTCCGGCTCGGCCGCCAGGTAACCCTCATGGATGAGCGTACGCACCAGGTTGTATGTGGTGCCGATAGTGAGGCCGGTTGCGGCAGCCAACATCTTCGCCGGCAATGGCCGCGGTGCGTTCGCGACGATGTCAACAAGCCGCAGCGCACGCTGCACGGAGCCGATCAATGTCGGTTCGGACTCCTGCGTGTTCACAGCGTCGCTCAGATCATCACGGGGACTCAGTGGCGCGACCACCGAGAGCACGAGCGTCGCGCTTACCGGAGGCATCCTGGCGTAGTTCCTTGGGCAGCGAGAACATCAGATCCTCCTCAGCGGTGCGAACTTCTTCCACGTCGCCGTATCCCGCGCTCTGCAGCGCTTCGAGGACTTCCTCCACGAGGATCTCCGGCACGGAGGCCCCGCTCGTCACTCCCACGGTGGCGACGCCGTCGAGCCATTCCTGCTTAACCTCTTCGGCGTAATCCACACGGTACGCCGCCTTGGCCCCATATTCCAGAGCCACTTCGACCAGGCGCACACTGTTCGATGAGTTCGAGGAACCGACCACGATGACGAGGTCCGCGTCCTTCGCAACCTTCTTGATCGCAACCTGCCGATTCTGGGTGGCGTAGCAGATGTCATCAGACGGCGGATTCTGCAGCTCGGGAAAACGCGTGCGCAGTCGATTCACGGTCTCCATCGTCTCGTCGACGGAGAGCGTCGTCTGCGACAGCCATACGACCTTCGACGGGTCCTTCACCACGACGGTGTCAGCCTCGTCCGGGGAGTTCACAATGGTCACTCGCTCGGGCGCGTGACCGGCGGTGCCCTCGACCTCTTCATGGCCCTCGTGGCCGATCAGGAGGATCTCGAAATCATCGCGAGCGAATCGGACCGCCTCGCGATGCACCTTCGTCACCAGCGGACAGGTCGCATCGATGGCATGCAATCCACGATCGGATGCTGCGCTGACCACTGCGGGCGAGACGCCGTGCGCGCTGAACACGATGTGCGCGCCTTCTGGCACCTCATCGACCTCTTCGACGAAGATCGCGCCCTTCTCTTCGAGCTCGGTGACGACGTGGATGTTGTGCACGATCTGCTTGCGCACATAGACCGGAGCCCCGTAACGATCGAGAGCCTTCTCGACGGCCACCACGGCCCGGTCGACACCGGCGCAATACCCGCGCGGTGCTGCCAGCAGCACCTTCTTGGGTCCGTCCACCGGGATATCCTGAAGCCGCTTCGCCCGGGAACGAGGGATGCGAGGAATGGGAAGATGTACGGTGGCCTGGGTCACACCTTGATTCTACCGTCGTACCGCGGTGCTGGGCCTGTGCGAGCGCTCAGGCGCATGAGGAGGGAGCAGACCCGATGACGGTCTTCGAAGCATCATCCATGAAAGGCGAGATTCCGCCGGCGGATGCTGTCGCGCCCCGTGACTCGACCGCGGATGCACCGACCTCTGTCGCACGCTTGAACTCAACGATCCGCGACTTCATCGCGCGCTGGAACGTCGTCTGGGTCGAAGGCGAGATCACCTCGTGGAACGTTCGCGGTGGAAACGTGTTCGGTCGCCTCAAAGACACCCAGTCCGATGCGCAGATATCGATCCGCATCTGGTCGAGCGTGCGCGGGCGCATCCCGACCGACCTCGCCGTGGGCGACCATGTGATCGCAGCTGTCAAAGCCGACTACTTCGTCAAAGCAGGCGATTTCAGCTTTACCGTCTCATCGATGAAGCATGTCGGATTGGGCGATCAGCTCGAGCGTCTCGAGAAGTTGCGTGCCCAGCTGCGCCAAGAGGGACTGTTCGACTCGGCCAGGAAGCAGCCTCTCCCCTTCCTTCCTCACGTCATCGGCCTCATCACGGGTGAGAGATCGGATGCCGAGAAGGACGTGCACCGCAACGCCGAGCTGCGCTGGCCGCACGTGCGCTTCCGCACCCAGCACGTCGCTGTTCAGGGCGAACGGTGCGTGCCCGAGGTCCTCGCCGCGCTCGCGACGCTGGATGCCGACCCCGATGTCGATGTCATCATCATCGCCCGCGGCGGCGGAGACCCGCAGACCCTGCTTGGGTTCAGCGACGAACGACTCGTGCGGGCGGTGGCAGCAGCATCCACTCCGGTCGTCTCCGCCATCGGACATGAGAACGATCACCCGCTGCTCGACGACGTAGCGGACCTCCGCGCCTCGACGCCGACCGATGCCGCCAAACGTGTGGTTCCCGACGTGGGCGAGCAGCGCGCGATCATCGCGCAGCTGCGATCGCGTGCCACCTCGCGCCTGACGCAACGGGTCTCGCACGACATCACGCAGCTCGAGCAGCTGCGCACCCGTCCGGTGTTGCGCTCGCCTGATCCGATCATCGCCGATCGCGCGCAGGAGTTGTGGCTGCTGCTCTCGCGAGGGCGCGACACGATCACCCGTCAGCTCGACCTCGCCGGGCGCAGGACCGGTGAGCTGCGCGCGTCATTGCGCGCGCTCTCGCCAGCGGCAACTCTCGCTCGGGGATACGCCATCGCCCATCTCGATGGCGGCGTGATCGTGCGCGACGCAGCGGATGCTCCCGCCGGCAGTGCACTGACCATCACTGTGGATCGCGGCTCGCTGGCAGCTCGCTCCGAGGGAGAAATCGCCGAGGGCAACACCCCGTCGTAGGATGGAAGGCGTGACTTCGCCGAATGACGCCCCCGTCGAGACTCTGTCATTTGAGGCCGCTCGTGACGAGCTCGTCCGTGTCGTCGCCGAGCTCGAGCAGGGCTCCCCTACCCTTGAGCACTCGCTCGCGCTCTGGGAACGCGGCGAAGCTCTTGCCGCCCGTTGCGAAGAATGGCTGCTGGGCGCCAAGCGCCGCCTCGAGCAGGCGCGTACCGCTGCCGCTGATGAGGATGACGCATGAACAAGCCCGCACCCGTCGTCGCTGAGCTCGGACGCCCCGAGACACCGGCGGAGACCGCAGCACGCAAGGCGGAGTTCAGCAAGAAATATCGTGCCAGCCAAACGTTCCGCAATCTGATCGCCGCGCTGATCGCGACAGTGGCAGTGGTCGCTGTCATCGTCTTCGCGGTGCCGCGAGGCGTACCGGCATCCGAGAAGAAGATCGATGTGGCAGGCATCGCCGCCGACGTCGAATCCACCATGCAACGTCCGGCGCTCGTGCCCGAGACGGATGGCTTCTGGCGCGCGAACGCCGCACAGCTCGAGGGCGGCGCAACGGTCACCTGGAAGGTCACCATGGCACCGGCCTCAGAAGACGAGCGCGGGTTCATCAACGTCGTGCAGGCTTTCGAGGCCGACTCATCCTGGGCACCACAGCAGCTGGATGGCACTGCGCCGACCGACACCACCCGGATCGGTGGCTTGGAATGGGATGTGTACGAGCTCGGCGGCGCCACCGAGAGCAATGTCTCCTACGCGATCGGCACGCAGGCCGGTGAAGACTACGTGCTGCTCTACGGCGCACGCTCCCCTGAGTCGACGGCTGAGCTCGCCAACTCGTTGATTCCGCAGATCGAAGCGATTGCTGAGGCCTCATGACAGTACTCACCCCGACAGCCGCTTGGCAGGAGATGCTGGACGGAAATCGTCGATTCGTCGCGGGTGAGCCGCGGCATCCGAATCAGGATGTCGAGCGCCGGCATGATCTGGCCCATCAGCAGCATCCGACAGCGACGCTGTTCGGTTGTTCCGACTCGCGACTGGCCGCCGAGATCATCTTCGACAAGGGCCTGGGCGACCTGTTCGTCGTCCGCAACGCCGGGCAGGTCATCGGCGAATCGATCGTCGGTAGCCTCGAGTACGCCGTCGAGATCCTGCAGGTGCCGTTGATCGTCGTGCTTGCCCACGATGAGTGCGGTGCGGTCAGTGCTGCCATCGAGGGGACGGCGATCGACGCAGCACCCCTCCCGCCGCACATCTGGAAGCTGATCGCGCCGATCATTCCCGCCGCCCGCAAGGTGCTCGCAGCCAACGGTGGCACGTCCCCCGCTGACATCGACGCCGAACTGGTCGGCCGCGAGCACTTGCGCAACACCGTCGCGAACCTGCTGCAGTCGTCTGAGCTGATCAGCGACGCCGTCGCCGAGGGCCGCCTCGGCATCGTGGGCGCGAACTACCGTCTTGCTGAGGGCACGGCCGTGCCCGTGATCACAGTGGGAATCGACACGGGGATCGAAGGCGTCCCCGCAACCGAGGAGGCATCGAAGTGACCGATACACACCAGCGCAGCGGCGAGGAATCGCAGAGCTACCGCATCGAACACGACACCATGGGCGAGGTTCGCGTGCCCCTGAACGCGCTCTACAGCGCTCAGACGCAGCGCGCGGTAGAGAACTTCCCGATCTCGGGCACGGGCCTGGAGCCGACCCAGATTGCCGCTTTGGCTCGCATCAAGAAGGCCGCAGCCCTGGCGAACAAGGAACTCGGCACCCTGGACGGCGCCATCGCCGACGCGATCGCCGCCGCTGCCGACCAGGTGGCGGCCGGTAAGCACGACGGTGAGTTCCCCGTCGACACCTACCAGACCGGTTCTGGCACCTCATCGAACATGAACATGAACGAGGTGCTGGCAAACCTCGCCTCCAGCATCCTGGGTTCGGCTGTTCACCCGAACGACCATGTGAATGCCTCGCAGTCGTCGAACGACGTGTTCCCGACCTCGGTGCACATCGCGGTCACGCAGGTCCTCATCGACACTCTCATCCCGTCGCTCGACCACCTCGCCGTCGCCCTCGAGGCGAAGGCTGAGCTGTGGAAGGATGCCGTCAAGGCCGGGCGCACGCACCTCATGGATGCAACCCCCGTCACCCTCGGTCAGGAGTTCGGCGGCTACGCCCGCCAGATCCGCCTGGGCATCGAGCGCGTGCAGTCCGCCCTCCCCCGCGTCGCCGAGGTTCCCCTCGGTGGCACGGCTGTCGGCACGGGCATCAACACGCCGCTCGGCTTCCCGCAGAAGGTCATCGCGCTCCTCGCCGAAGAGACCGAACTGCCGATCACCGAGGCCAAGGACCACTTCGAGGCTCAGGCCAACCGTGATGGTCTGGTCGAGGCATCCGGTGCGCTTCGCACCATCGCCGTCTCGCTGACGAAGATCAACAACGACCTGCGCTGGATGGGCTCTGGGCCCAACACCGGTCTTGGCGAGTTGCACATTCCTGACCTGCAGCCTGGATCGTCGATCATGCCCGGAAAGGTCAACCCGGTCGTCCCGGAGGCCGTGCTCATGGTGTGCGCTCGGGTCATCGGCAACGATGCGACCGTCGCCTGGGCCGGGGCATCCGGTTCCTTCGAGCTGAACGTCGCCATTCCTGTGATGGGCACCGCTCTGCTGGAGTCGATCCGTCTGCTTTCGAACGCTGTCCGTGTTCTGGCTGACAAGACCATCGACGGCCTGGTTGCCAACACCGAGCGCGCTGCCGCATTCGCCGGTATGAGCCCGTCGATCGTGACGCCGCTGAACAAGATCATCGGTTATGAGGCTGCCGCGAAGATCGCCAAGCACGCCGTTGCCGAAGGCATCACCGTGCGCGAGGCCGTCATCGCCCTCGGGTACGTCGAGCGCGGTGAGATCACCGAGGCTCAGTTGGACGAGAAGCTCGACCTACTGAGCATGACCCACGCCGGCTGACGTTCGTTCGCCTGTTACACCTGTCGGAGCCTGTTGCATCCGTCGGAGGTTTTTTGTGAATTCCTCCGACACCCGCAACAGGCTCCGACATGTGTGACGCCATGGCATCCGTCTCAGGGACTCAGCGGCTCGGTTCGGAAGCGCACGAGCACAGTCTGAGTGTCGTCATCGACCGTGAAGGATGCCTCGCCCATTCCTTCGCGGAACTCCGGGCTGTGCCAGAACTTTTCGTGTCCAGTGCGCCAGTCGGCTACGGTCGTGAATCCCTCGCCCTCTGCGACGGCATGGTCGAGGTCGACCTCTGCCAGGCGCACGACTCGGACCTCTATGATCTCTTCGATGCACACCGGCTCGCCCTCCGAGTCGATCACGACTGCGCGGTCGCCGACGGCAGGCAGGGGTTCGCGCTCGAGCTCGTACTCCGTGACCAGTGAGGTAGTTGACGTCTTCTCGCCCGTGAGGATCGCCCCGACGAGTAAGTCACGAAGCGGCCCGGGGAACGCATACTCGGACACGGGCAGGTCAGTTGCGTCTGGCATCCGCTCAGCCTATCGACCGGTCCCGGCCGCGGACTTATGTTCGGATGTCGGAGGATGTTGCATCCGTCGGAGGAACTTGATCAATTCCTCCGACATCCGTAACAGGCTCCGACGGGTGTCGCAGCCCAATCGGAATTTCCCCCGCGGCCCACTTGTTCTGCACGATCGGCCCCCTAGCCGAACACCTGTGGAATCCCGTTCGAGGGGGTGGTGATGCGGCACTGTATGGATCATGCTCAGTCCTGCACAGACCATCCGTCGCCTCGGCGGCATCGCCCGCGGCTCCCATCTGCAACGCCTCGGGTTCACCCGCACTCAGCTGGCACGCCTGGTGCAAGAGGAAAAGATTCAACGCGTGCGCGCCGGTGTCTTCGCGACGCACGACCTCGATAGCGGCATCCGCACCGCAGCCGCTCACGGCGGGGCTGTCACCTGTGCCTCGGCGCTGCGCGCGCACGAGATCTGGGTGCTCCCCGACGACGATGGGCCTCATGTCTGGATGGGACCGAAAGGTCGCGTGCACAGCCACGACGCGTGCTCATGCACCAGCCACTTCTACACCGGCATCCCACCGCTGGGGTATGCGCCCGTGGAGATTGCGCTGGTTCATCTGCGACGCTGCGCCGGAGATGAGGCGTTCTTCGCGGCGTACGAGTCCGCCTGGCGCAAGCGGCTCCTGTCGAAGTCTGCTCGTTCCCGCGTGCGGCAGGCGCTGCCAGCATCCGCTCGCTGGCTGGTCGAGATCGCCCGACCGGATGCCGACAGCGGACTGGAATCTCTCCTGCGACTGAGAACGCACATCCTCGGCATCCACCTCGACTGCCAGGTCGTGATCACCGGCGTCGGGAAGGTCGACTTCGTCCTCGGCGGACGCCTGATCCTCGAAGCCGACGGCAAGGAGAATCACGACAGTGAGACGAAGCGCCATAATGACCGGGCACGGGATGCCGCGGCATCCGCTCTCGGATATGAAACGTTGCGCTTCGACTACGCGCAGATTGTTCACGACTGGCCGACCGTGCAAGCGGCCATCCTCGGCGCTCTGCGACGGCTCCGCGCTCGGTGACACAACCGTAGGAGGGTGTTACGTCTGTCGGTGCGATTCCCCCTAAAGCTCCGACATTCGTAACACCCTCCGACAGGTGCAACACCCAGAAGGCAAGCTCAGTTCAGCTCCCCTCCCTCCAGCAGTTCCGTAACCAGCGCGGCGATCGCCGAGCGTTCCGAGCGCATCAGCGTCACGTGCGCGAACAGTTCGTGTCCCTTCAGCGTCTCGATCACCGATGCGATCCCGTCGTGCCGGCCGACCCGCAGGTTGTCCCGCTGACCGACGTCGTGGGTAAGTACGACACGGGAGTTCTGCCCCATCCGGCTGAGCACGGTCAACAGCACGTTGCGCTCGAGCGACTGCGCTTCGTCGACGATCACGAAGGCATCGTGCAAGGAACGTCCGCGGATATGCGTGAGCGGCAGAACTTCCAGCAGCCCGCGCTCGACCACCTCTTCCATGACGTTGCCCGAGACCACCGAGCCGAGCGTGTCGAAGACCGCCTGGCCCCAGGGGCCCATCTTCTCGCCCTGGTCGCCGGGAAGGTATCCGAGCTCCTGCCCGCCGACAGCGAACAGCGGCCGGAAGACGATGATCTTCTTCTGCTGCTGCCGCTCAAGCACGGCTTCCAGTCCCGCGCACAGCGCGAGCGCCGACTTTCCTGTCCCAGCGCGTCCGCCCAGCGACACGATCCCGATGTCCGGGTCAGTCAGCAGATCGATCGCGATGCGCTGCTCCGCGGAACGCCCATGCATCCCGAACAGGTCGCGGTCACCGCGCACGAGTGTGAACTCGCCGTCGCCGGCCATCCGTCCCAATGCTGAGCCGCGCTCGGAGTGAATGATCAGCCCGGTGTTGACCGGAATTCCGCGGGCATCCTCACTGATTCCGACCTCGCTCTCGTACAGGTCGCTGATCTCATCGCCGGAGAGATTGAGTGTGGCGATGCCCGTCCACCCCGAGTCGACGGCCTGCTCGGCCAGGTACTCCTCAGCTGACAGCCCGAGGGACGCCGCCTTCACACGCATGGGCAGGTCCTTGGAGACGATCGTGACGTCCTGGCCATTCTGCGAGAGGTGCATCGCAACCGACAGGATGCGGCTGTCGTTGTCACCGAGTCGGATGCCACTGGGCAGCACCTGCCCGTCGGTGTTGTTCAGCTCGACTCTGAGCGTGCCGCCCTCGCCGACCGGTACCGGAAAATCGAGCCGACCGTGCTCGACTCGCAGATCGTCGAGGTGACGCAGCGCCTGCCGCGCGAAGTAGCCGATCTCGGGGTCATGACGTTTGGCCTCCAGCTCGGTGATCACCACGACCGGAAGAACGATCGAGTGCTCGGCGAAGCGGAAGAACGCCTGCGGATCTGACAGCAGAACCGAGGTGTCCAGCACATAGGTGCGGAGGTCCTGGTCGGGCGAAGCCGCCCGACGCGAGACCTGACGGGTGGACTGCTGCGATGTACGTGTGGTCACGACCCACTCCCGACCCGGGATGATTCCCGGCTATGCCACGAGTCGACCTGGGGCCACGAGTCGCGGTCCTGACGGCCGACCCGATCGGACACCATGTCCGATGCCTTGACGGTACGACGAGGACCGCATGTGTCCGGCGGGACACGCCCACACGCAGGATTAACCCTGCATGAACCCCCGCTGAACGCCGCTACGCGCCTGGGATGATCGCCGAGCCGATGGCGTCGTCGAGCATCTGCAGTGAGTTGTTACTCGTGCCAGCGTGTGCCGACACCCGCACGGTGGCTCCGCGAGTGGTGGCGACGACCCCGGCATTGGTGAGAGCTGCGGCGAGCGCTGCCGGTGCCTCCGGCGCGAACGCGACGATCCCCGCACGACGCGCAGGATCACGCGGTGTGACCACCGGAATGCCATGCCGCTCGGCGATCTCGAAGATCCGGTCGACGCGTTCGCGAATCGCAGTCTCGATGTTGACGACGCCGGCATCGTGCACGTCGCGAAGGCCGATCGCCAGACGCGCGACGGAAAGCTGGTCGGGTCTGTTGATCTGGTATGCGGCCGCGGATGCTGCCGGCTGCGGCAGCGCGTCGACAGGAAGCCCGCCCTCCACGCCGCCGACCCCTGACAGCACCGGAGCGATACGTTCCCTCGCCTGCGCCGAGAACGAGGCGAAGCCGGTGCCTCGTGCGGCACGCAGCCACTTGTCGCCGTGTCCGACGACGACATCGGCGACCGAGAAGTCGTCGTCGACGATGCCGAACGACTGCACGGCATTCACGATGAGCAACCGGTGGGGTCCGATCACGTCGCGCAGTGCTGCGAGGTCGGCACGGTAGCCGGTGCGGAAGTCGACGTGACTGACGGCGAGTGCGGTCACTTCATCGTCCAGGGCCTCGGCGACGACATCCGGGGTGACGAAGGTCTTATCGGGGGTGATCCAGCGTGCAGCGAGTGCGCCAGAGGATGCTTGGGCTGCCCGCTCGAGCGTTATGGCGATGCTCGGGGACTCCGCCGAGGAGGCGATCACCTCGCCGGAGAATCCGTACAGTGCGTGCATCAGGCCGTGGGTTGCCGAGGGCTGCAGGGTGACACGCTCCTGCTCAACGCCGAGCAGTTCCGCTGCGCTTGCGCGCGCCTGATCGGCACGTTCAGCGATCAGCTTCCGGGAGGAGGGTCTACCACTGCCGAGCAGATCGGCGTCTGCAAAGACCTCCGCGCGGACGGTCGGCGACAGCGGGCCGAAAGCCGCCCAGTCAAGATATCCGGGGTCGCCCTCGAAGGTGGCGAGGTAATCATCGAAAGCACTCACCCTATGAGTGTCCCATGCAAATGCATGGGGCGCAGATCAACGTCCGAAGCGACGATCCCGATCGACGTAGTCGCGAATCGCGCGCAAGAAGTCGACCTCGCGCAGATCCGGGCCGAGTGCTTCCACAAAGTAGAACTCGCTGTGCGCACTCTGCCACAGCAGAAAGTCGCTTAAACGCTGCTCGCCACTGGTGCGAATCACCAGATCCGGGTCGGGCTGGCCACCGGTGTACAGGTGCTCGCCGATCATCTCCGGGGTGAGATGTGCGGCCAGATCTTCGATGGTTCCACCGGATTCGCCGTGCTCGGTGATGATGGAGCGCATCGCATCCACGATCTCATTGCGTCCGCCATACCCGACGGCAAGGTTCACATGCAGACCATCATGGTCTTTGGTGCGCTCTTCAGCATCGTGCAGCACGCGTGCGAGCTCATTCGGGATGATGTCGCTGCGGCCGACATGCTTGACCCGCCAGCCGCCCTCCTGTGACAGGGCCTCGGCGAGTTCGGCGATGATCTCGATAAGATCTTCGATCTCTTTCGAGTCGCGCTTGATGAGGTTGTCGCTGGAGAGTAGATACAGCGACACAACGCGGACGCCGATCTCATCGCACCAGCCGAGGAACTCGCGCATCTTCGCAGCTCCGGCACGATGACCGTCGGCCGGCGAATCAAAACCCAGCTGCCGAGCCCAGCGCCGGTTGCCGTCGATCATCATTGCGACGTGATGCGGAACGGATGCTGGATCAAGGTGTCGCCGCAGCCGGTTGCCGTACAGCCGGTACAGCAGCCCTCGACCCTCGCTCGTGCGTGCATTCACGTGCCTACGTTATCGCGCCTTGTGCGCTTCAGCTGTGCACCGGGCGGATATGTACACGTAACCGTATGGTGCGCGATCTAGAGTGAACACGTGAGCGCACCCGACACGAACTCCGTACCTGTGCCCCAGCTTCCGCTGCTGGAGGTTGCGGCCGCAGATGCCGCCGTCGAGGTCAAACCGAGTTGGCGGGGCTGGCTGCACGCCGGCACGTTCCCGGTGGCGATCGTAGCCGGGATCGTGCTGATCGTGCTGGCGGAGGGGGCCCCCGCTAAGTGGGCCGCGGCCGTGTTCATGGCCAGTTCGCTGCTGCTGTTCGGGAACTCCGCGCTGTATCACCGCTTCGACTGGGGTCCGAAGACCAAGCTGATCCTCAAGCGCATCGACCACGCGAACATTCTGCTGCTGATCGCGGGCACCTACACACCCCTGGCTGTGAACGCGCTCGTCCCCGAAAAGGGCTCGCTGCTGCTCATCCTGGTCTGGAGCGGAGCGCTGCTGGGCATTCTGTTCCGGGTGTTCTGGATCAACGCACCCCGATGGCTGTACGTCGCGCTGTACCTCGTCTTGGGCTGGGCGGCCGTGATGTACATGGTGGATCTCCTGCAGGCGAATGTGGCCATGATGTTGCTCGTCTGCGTCGGTGGTCTGCTCTACACCGGCGGCGCCGTTGTCTACGCACTGAAGAAGCCGAACCCCTGGCCGGGACACTTCGGGTTCCACGAGATCTTTCACCTCTGCACGGTGCTGGCGTTCCTGTGCCACTGGACCGCCTGCCTCCTCATCTCGATCGCACCGTACTCGCCCTCGCTCGGCCTCCCCGGTTGAGATCGATGGCCCGGTTGTCCACCGGCGAAGCAACGGTGCGTAACAGGATGTGATCTGCGGCCATATCCGCGGCTAGGTTCTTTGTGCACCCGGAAGGTGTGCTGAGAACACGCAAGGAGAACACCATGGCTGACGTCGAAAGCTTCGCCCTCGACCACACCGCTGTGCACGCGCCCTATATCCGGCGCATCGCGGTGGAGACAGGTCCGCGAGGCGATGCAATCTCGAACTTCGATGTGCGTTTCGTCCAGCCCAATGCCGGTGAGATCCCGACGGCGGGGCTGCACACGATCGAGCATGTGCTCGCCAGCGTGTTGCGCGATCATCTGGACGGCGTGATCGACATCTCCCCCTTCGGCTGCCGTACCGGCTTTCACCTGATCACCTGGGGGGAGCCCGCAGTAACTGACGTTGCCCGGGCAGTCCGCACCGGACTCACCGCCATCGCTGATGAGATCACCTGGGACGATGTGCCCGGCGTCGACGCAGTCAGCTGCGGAAACTACCGCGATCACAGCCTGCACAGCGCGCGGGAGTGGTCCAAGCACATCCTTGCTCAGGGCATCAGCCTCGACGCGTTCGCGCGCGTTGGAGTGTGATGTTCGACGAACTACGCAACCGTGTCGTCTTCGTCAGCGGCGCAGGCAGCGGTATCGGAGCTGGAATCGTCGACGCCTTCCTCGCTGAGGGTGCGACCGTCATCGGTGCCGACCTGACGCTGCCCGCCGGGGTGCACCAGATCGCTGAGCGAGAGTGGGCGGTCAATCTCGACGTCAGTGACGAGCACGCTGTCGAGGAGGTGCTGGATGCCATCACCGACCGCATCGGCACGATCGACGTCGCCGTCACCGCCGCCGGAACCTCGACGTTGGGCTTTGCCACCGAGACCACGGGCTCAGATTGGGACCGCAACCTCGATGTCAACGCGAAGGGCTCGTTCCTGGTCGCTCGAGGCGTATCCCGTCGGCTTCTGGAGCAGGAGCGCACCGGCCGCATCGTCTTCATTGCATCGCAGGCTGGAAAGAACGGCTACCGGGGAATGACCGCCTACGTGGCCTCGAAGCATGCCGTACTGGGCGTGACCAAAACGATGGCTGTGGAACTGGCGCCGCACGGCATCACCGTCAATGCGATCTGCCCCGGCATCATCGAGACACCGATGAAGCACCGCGAACGCGTCGAGGGAGGAGCCATCCGTGGGATGAGCGCGGAAGAGGTCGCCGCCGAGGATCGCTCTCAGGTGCCATTGGGACGTACCGGCACCGTGCACGATGTCGCGGGTGTCGCGCTATTCCTGGCCAGCGACCTGGCAAGTTACATGACCGGCCAGGGACTCAATGTCACCGGCGGCATGACAATGCACTGACGCCGGTTCAGCGACCGGGATCGCTCGTCGGCTGCTCGCCATCGGACGCCGCATCATCGGCACCGGCGTCGGCGGATGCCTCGCCTGCTGCCTGCTCGGCATCCAACTCTTCACGCACCTCTTCGCGGTAGCGCACGCGGCGCACGCGGCGATTCATGTCCCAGATGAGCAGTACGACGGCGATCAGCACGATGACGATCACCGCGAATCCGAGGGGGCCGGGGGTGACCGAGTTGGGATCGACGGTCATCGACGGCGTCGGCATCGGGGTTTCTGCTCCGAACAGCACCATCATGTGTCCACCTCTCGTTCGCAGGTCGCGTACCCTGGAACTACCAGCCTAACGACCGAAAGACCTTCCCTGTGACGACCGCGCTCGAGCTTGACGAACGGTACGGCCGCACGCGCTCTCCGCGTGCGCTGTGGATCATCGGTGCCGTGGTCGCTGTGATCGTCATCATCATCGCCAGCTGGATGACCATCGACCAGTCGATGGACTCTGTCGTGGCTGACGACTTGGGCTTCGAAGTCGTCGATGAGCACAGCGTCCTGCTGCACTTTCAGGTGACCGAGCCGCAGGGCAGAGACGTCGTCTGCGCTCTCGAGGCACTGGATGAAGAGTTCGGTGTTGTCGGCTGGAAAGTGCTGGAAATTCCTGCCGATGGCGGCCACAGTCAGCGTCTGAGCACAGTCATTCCCACTGTTTCGGAAGCGACAACAGGTTTGGTTAACACCTGCTGGGTCGCATAGAATCCCCTGAGACGACCGACGCCCTGGCCAACTGCCGGGGCGTCTTGGCTTATCCCCACCGCCCTGAAGGGCGTTCGCACAAAGGAGCACGCTGTGTCCACAGACGCTCAGGTACCTTTCCTCACGCAGGAAGCCTACGATCGACTCGTCGCCGAGCTCGAGCATCTCTCAACGTTCGGCCGTGACGAGATCGCGAAACGCATTGAAGCGGCTCGCGAAGAAGGCGACCTCAAAGAGAACGGCGGCTATCACGCTGCCAAGGATGAGCAGGGCAAGCAGGAGGCCCGCATCCGCACTCTCGAGGCACTACTGAAGACCGCCAAGGTCGGCGAAGTTCCGGAGAGCCGCGGCATCGTGGAACCCGGAACCGTCGTCACTGCTGTCGTCGCAGGGGGCGAAGAGGTCTTCCTTCTCGGCAGCCGCGAGATCGCCGGTGGCACCGAGCTGGACGTATACAGCGAGGCCAGCCCGCTGGGCCAGGCGATCCTCGGCCTCAAGGTCGGCGCGAAGACCAGCTATGAGGCTCCCAGCGGCAAGAACATCTCGGTCCAGGTGACCAAGGTTGAGACTTTCGCCGGTTAGTCCGGAATGACCTCCGGGTCATAACCCGCGTGGCGGAGCGTATCGAGCGTGAGTTCGGTGTGCTCCGCCCCGCGCGTCTCAATGCTCAGCTGCAGGCTCACCTGGCTGATCTGCAGACCCTGCCCGTGTCTGGTGTGCATGACCTCCATGACGTTGGCACCTGCCTGCGAGACGAGCTCAGAGACGCGTGCCAGTTGTCCGGGACGATCCGGCAGCGGGATGCGAATGGTCAGATAACGTCCGGATGCCGCGAGCCCGTGCGATACGACGCGCTGAAGCAGCAGCGGGTCGATGTTTCCGCCGGAGAGCACCACAAGAGTTTTTCCCGTTCCGGAGACCTTCCCGGCGAGGATCGCGGCCACTCCGACCGCTCCGGCCGGTTCTGCCACGACCTTCGCCTGCTCGAGCAGGATGAGGATCGCGCGGGCGATGTCGTCGTCGGTCACTGTGACGACTTCGTCGACGAGGTCCTTGATGACCGCGAAGGGCACGTCTCCTGGCTTTGCGACCAGGATGCCATCGGCAATGGTCGGCTGCGTCTGGATCTCGACGGGATGCCCCGCGGCCAGCGACGGCGGCATCGCCGCTGCGTTCTCCGCCTGCACGCCGATGATGCGAACAGTGCGGCCGATTCGTGCCGCTGCGGCCTTGGCTGCGGCGGCAACTCCGGCGATGAGTCCGCCTCCGCCGATTCCGACGAGGATCGTGTCGATATCCGGGGCATCCTCGATCAGTTCGAGACCGAGCGTGCCCTGACCGATCATGATGTCGCGGTGGTCGAAAGGATGAATCATGACGGCGCCGGTGCGCTCGGCGAATTCTGCCGCCAGGCGCAGCGATGTGGCGACCGTCTCCCCCTCGAGCACGACCTCAGCGCCGTATCCGCGGGTGGCGAGGAGCTTCGGTACCGGCACGCCCAGCGGCATGAAGATCGTTGCAGAGATCCCCAGCGCCTGCGCTGCGAGTGCGACGCCCTGCGCGTGGTTTCCCGCGGATGCGGCCACGACACCGCGTGAGCGCTCTTCTGCGGTCAGCTGAGAGAGTCGGTATGCAGCACCACGGATCTTGAACGACCCCGTGCGCTGCAGGTTCTCCATCTTCAGAACGACCGGATCGCCGAGAATGTCCGACAACGCTCTGGAGGGCAGCGTCGGCGTGTGCGAGATTACTCGCTCCAGCCCCCGTGCGGCTTCCTCGAACTCGGCCAGACTGGGGACTGCACTCATGTATTCCTCCGTCGCCGCTCCCGCGGCACTGTACTCCAGATCAGATCGCCCGCAGGCTGTCGTCCAGTCTTCCACGATCCCGTGCTGAGGGTTACCGCGACCACGTTCACGAAGGCTGCCAGCGGCACGGCGAACAGCGCACCGGGGATGCCGGCGATCATCGATCCTCCGGCGACGACGAGCACGACGGCCAACGGGTGCACCTTGACGGCGGAACCCATCAGGATCGGCTGCAGAATGTGGCCCTCCACCTGCTGCACGCCGATTACGACGACAAGCATCCAGAAGGCGTTCCACGGGTCGTTGTACACCAGCGCGAGGAAGACGGCCACAGCGCCCGTAGCCACGGCACCGACGATCGGGATGAACGCACCGAGGAACACGAGCACGGCCACAGGAATCGCTAGGGGGACGCCGAGAAGGAAGGCGCCGAGGCCGATACCGATCGAATCGATCGTCGCCACCAGCAGCTGCGTCTTGGCGTAGTTGACGACCGTGCGCCAGCCGTTGCGCGCGGCCGCATCGACTGCAGGGCGCGCGTCCCGCGGGAACAGCTTCGTCGTCCATTTCCAGATCCCGCCGCCGTCGGCGAGCAAGCAGATGAGGACGAAGGCGGTGAGCAGAGTGCCGACGAGCACGTGCCCGGCGGTGGAACCGATGGCGAGCGCACCGGACCAGAGCAGCTGCGCTTGCTCCTGAATCAGCGTCCATGCCTGGCCCAGGTACTCGGCGATATCGGATTCGGTCAGATGCAGCGGACCGTTGATGAGGTATTGGCGGAACTCCTCGATGGCCTCAGCGGTACGCGCCTGAACCTCAGGCCACTCGCGCCCCACCTGCCACCCGACCAGCCACATGAGCCCCACCACGATCGCGAGCGTGCCGAGCAGCGCGATGACGATCGCGAGCCAGCGCGGGAAGTGCCTGCGCAGCATCAGGTCGAACGCGGGCCACAGCAGCGCTGTGATGAGGATGCCCACCAGCAACGGGATCACGAGGAGTTTGAGCTGGATGATGACCCAGATGAAAACACCGGCGGCGGCGGCGATCAGCAACAGGCGCCACGCGTATCCGGCGGCGACCCGTAGCGACAGCGGCACCGGCTGGTCTGCTTCCGTGCTGATCGTGCGCTCCGTGGGCATACGGCCCCACAGCAGATCGCGCTTGCGTGGGCGGTGCTCATCCGTCATGTCGTCATTCTAGTTGTGCGCCTGTGCGGTTTCTGCGTGCATGTCCGAGCCGGGCGATACGCTGACCAGATGGTCGAGACCCTCACTGCGACACAGGCTCGCCGGATTGCGCTTGCCGCCCAGGGCTTCACCCGGCGGCGTCCATCCGCCGAAGTCTCTGCCCGTCATCTGCACACCGCGATGAAACGCCTCGGAGTGCTGCAGATCGATTCGGTGAACGTCTTTGCGCGCAGCCACTACCTGCCGCTGTTCTCGCGGCTGGGCGCTTATGACCCGGCGTTGCTCGATCGGGTCTTCCTGTCGCGCACCACGCACTACGTGGAATATCTCGCGCATGAGGCGACGTTTGTGCCTGTCGAGGACTGGCCGCTCTGGCAGTTCCGAATGGATGACTTTCGTCGGCGGTGGGAGACCGACCCCGATTCCTGGCTGAATCAGAACGCCCGCACGATCGCCTGGGTGAAAGACGAGCTGCGTACGCGCGGCCCCCTGCGCCCGGCCGAGCTTCGAGCGGATGCGCCGCGAGAGCGCGGCGCCTGGTGGGATTGGGACGAGGTCAAGAAC
This sequence comes from Microbacterium wangyouchuni, assembly GCF_054072595.1. Taxonomy (NCBI): domain Bacteria; kingdom Bacillati; phylum Actinomycetota; class Actinomycetes; order Micrococcales; family Microbacteriaceae; genus Microbacterium; species Microbacterium wangyouchuni. The sequence goes on along the minus strand of NZ_JBSVRM010000002.1, from coordinate 118,083 downwards.
GCTCTGGAACATCTGTGGCGCATCGGCGATGTCGCCGTCAGCGGACGACAGGGTTTCGAGCGTCGGTATGCGCTGGCGGAGCAGGAGATCCCGGCTGAGGTGCGTGAGCGCACTGTTTCCCGTGATGAGGCGATTCGCGAGTTGGTCCGCCGTGCTGCCCGCTCTTCCGGCGTCGCCACCGAAGCCGACTTCGGCGATTATTACCGCATCCGTGACCGCCCGGCCGTGCGCCAGGCGATCGACGAACTCGTCAGCAGCGCCGAGCTCATTCCCGTGCAGGTACGCGGTTGGGAGCGCGGCGGCTCCCCCGTGCCGACCTGGATGCATCAAGACGCTGTGCTTCCCCGCCGAGTGGATGCCGCGGCAATTCTCTCGCCGTTCGACCCGGTGGTCTGGTTCCGCGAGCGCGCGCTGCGCGCATTCGACCTGGACTATCGGATCGAGATCTATGTGCCTGCGCACAAGCGGCGCTTCGGCTACTACTCGCTGCCGGTCCTGGTCGGTGATCGCATCGTCGCGCGGGTCGATCTCAAAGCCGATCGGGCGACATCCACCCTGCAGGTGCAGTCCGCCTGGTGGGAGCCGCAGGCGCGGCCCGACGACGCCGACCCCATCGCTCGGGAACTGGCGTTGGCGGCGCGGTGGCAGGGCCTCGACAACGTGTCTGTATCGGGTTGGGGCAACGCCGCCGAGACTCTGGCCGGGGCGCTCCACGTCGAGCGTGGCCATGTCCGGCGCCACGTGCATGCGCGGGAATCCGCATGAGGTCTCGCACGGTCTGGATTGTCGTAATAGCGGCCGCTGTCGTCGTGGCGGCTGGTCTGAGCTGGTTCTTCCTCGCTCGTGGTTCGAGTGCCGAAGATCACGCCGAGGCTTACTTCCAGGCTCTCGCAGACGGCGATCTTCCGGCCGTACGAACGGCCGGTGTCATCGTCGATGAGCAGGCGGCAGCAGCCTTCCTCGCGGCCGCCGAGCATCTGAGTGACGTATCGGTGTCGCCACTGTCCGAAGAGACCTCCTCCGCAACCGTGGCGGTCTCCTACCGCCTGTCAGCCCAGGAGTACGACACCGAGCTGACACTGCTTCGCGATGGCGAGCGCTGGGTTCCGGAGCCCGCCTCGGCGCTGGGCGCTGTCACCACCAACGCGCCGCTCGCGATCGGCGATGCCGTGCTCCAGCACGACACCGAGATCACGCTGCTGCCGGCGGCGTACACCGCGGTCGCGGCGCCAAGCGCCTTCCTCGCGGGCGAAACGACGTTCGCTGTCCTTCCCGGAAGCTCTGAAGACATCGAGATCGACGCAACGCTTCGCCCCGAAGCATCCGTTCTCGCCCAGGAAGAGCTCGACGACTATGCGGCGTCCTGCACCGTCAGCAGCACGGTGCTGCCGGCGTCCTGCGGCATTGTCATCCCCTGGGCTGCTGATTTCACGTCAGTCAGCGAGTTCAGCTACCGCGTCGAGAAGTCGCCGCAGATCACGATCTCGCGCACCGATTTTCGTGCCGAAGGCGGCGAGCTGATCGCCACGGTCACCGGCACGGCACCGGACGGCTCGAACGCGACGCGCACCTACCGGACAACCACCTGGTCATTGCGAGGGGACGTGTCGTTCACCGCGGATGACATTGTGCTCTCGGTATGGTGAGCCCTTTGCGTGTCAGAACTGCACGCGGGGAGGCTCCGCGATCGCGGCACTATCGGCAACTTCGAAGAATTCGCGCTCGGTGAAGCCGAGGCCACGAGCGAACAGGTTGTTCGGGAAGACTTTGATCTTGGTGTTCAGCTCGCGCACACCGCCGTTGTAAAAGCGGCGGGCGGCCTGCACCTTGTCCTCGGTGTCCACGAGCGCGTGCTGCACCTGGAGGAAGTTCTGACTCGCCTGCAGCTGCGGATATGCCTCGGCGACGGCGAACAGGCTCTTCAGCGCCTGCTGCAGGTGACCTTCGGCGATGCCTGCTTCACCGGGCCCCGTAGCGGAAAGTGTTTCCGCACGAGCGCGCGTGACGTTCTCGAAGACCGCCTTCTCATGTGAGGCATAGCCCTTGACCGTCTCGATGAGATTCGGGATCAGATCTGCGCGGCGTTTCAGCTGCACGGTGATGCCACTCCACGCTTCGTCGACGCGCACATTCAGCTGAACGAGAGAGTTGTACGTCGCCCAGAGGTAGATGCCGACCAGCACCACTACCGCAACGACGATCAGAACCGGAATGAGCCATTCCATGGCGCTTTACCCCCTAGAGCCGAATTTCTTTTCATACTATCTACGCTGTCTGCGTGAGAACTGGATGCTCCGTCAGGCGCCGAGCACGCGATCCAGATAGCTGTTCGCGAACCGGCGCTCCGGGTCCCAGCGGTCGCGAAGGGCGACGAAATCGTCAAAACGCGGATACTTCTCGCGCAGTTGTTCGGCGTCGAGCGTGTGTAGCTTGCCCCAGTGCGGACGACCGCCGTATTCCAGACAGATCTTCTCAATCGCGGAGAAATACTCAGTCGGGTCCGTCCGCCAGTAGCGATGGACTGCGAGATAAGCACTGGCCCGGTCGTAGGCCGTGGACAGCCAGCGGTCATCAGCCGCGGCGAATCGCACTTCGATCGGGAACTCGATCTTCCATCCGCGCTGAGTGATCAACTGCTGAACCGCGCGAAAGGCCGGAACGATGTTCTCCGCTGGCAGCGCGTACTCCATCTCGCGAAAACGTACGGTGCGGCGCTGCGTCAGCACCGTATGCGAGTGATCGGTGTAGTCGCGATCGCCGGTGAGTTTTACCGCCAGCCTGCTAATCGGCGGCGTTATCGCCGGGATCAGGCCTCCGGCGGCGCACGTCACGCGATACACGCCGTTGGACAGCAGCGTCTCATCGATCCAGCGTCCGATCCGGGGCAGCGGATGCCGTCGTGCTGACTCCGGCAGTCTCATCTGTCGTTTGGTCAGGGCGACATCGGTATGCGGGAACCAGTAGAACTCGAAATGATCGGATGCTGTCACCCACTCATCCAGCGACGCGAGAACATCCTCGAGCGGTAGCGGCTCATCGATTGCATGCATGAGGAATGCCGGCACGCACTGCAGCGTCACATCGACGAGAATTCCCAGGGCGCCGAGGCCGAGAGCAACCGCCGGCAGCATCTCAGCGTGCTCGGACTCGCTGACGCGCAGGAACTCGCCCTCCGCCGTGATCAGCGTCGCCGCGACGACCTGACCTGCCAGACCGCGAAACCCTGCTCCGGTGCCGTGCGTGCCGGTAGATATCGCTCCTGCAATGGATTGACGATCGATATCGCCCAGGTTCTCCATCGCGAGCCCGTGCGCCGCGAGCAACCGGGGAATGCGGTGAAGTCGGGTGCCGGCCAGCAGCGTCACGCGCGAGCGCGTCGCATCCACGGAAACCAGCCCCTGCAGATCATCAAGCTCGAGCAGCACGCCTGGCGCAACGGCGATACCGGTGAAACTGTGGCCGGCACCAACAGCCTTGATCGGCAGATTCTGGGCGATCGCGGCCTGGACGGCGCGCTGCACTCCCTCGGGTGTGCGCGGTCGTTCGACCCGCGCCGGACGAATCTGTGCGCAACGCCCCCAGTTCTGCCAGACGCCACCAGGACGAGTCACAAAAAGGCCTTCCCCTCGCCGCGATAGGTGGGAAGCTCCTCCATCACGTCGCTGCCCGAGACGACGTGATACGCGTTCACGCGCTCAGCAGGCTCCCCGCTCTTGGCATGCCGGAACCAGACGCGATCACCGATCCGCAGGGTTCGCGCATTGTCGCCCTGCAGTGGAGTCTGCACTTCCCCTGCCGCTTCTCTGGACAGCATCCGCAAGCCCTCCGGCCACACCGCTCGGGGTTGCCGTGATGCGACCGCCGGGCCCGAGGCGATCCAGCCGCCCCCGAGTACCGTGGCGATATCGGGGGTGGGACGGCGCACGACATCGAAGGCGAAGGCGCTGGCCGGTGCCGGGCGGAACGAACGGTAGCCGTCGAACAGGTGCCCGCCCAGCAGACCGCTGCCGGCTGAGGCCTCGGTGACGGACTCATCACTTCCAGTGAATTCCAGCGAGCCGGTTCCTCCGCCGTTGAGGAACTCCAGCGGTGCGAGATCGGTGAGGGCATCCGCAATCTCTGCACGACGGATGCGCAGCTCACGACTCGAGCGCGACTGCATCATGCGGATGATCGGGGCGTCAGAGCCGTTGTCTCCCTGACCAGCGATCTGCGCCTCGTACATCTGCAGGCCGACGAGCCGGAATCCGGGACGGCCGAGGATCGTGCGGGCAAAAGCGGTGACCTCGGCTGCGGTGAACAGAGGGGAACGACGGACACCGATGTGCCCGAGTGCGGCTGAACGCCACGATGCGTCGGCATCGATGGCCACCCGGATCGTCTCGCGCTGAGACGGCGCTGCAATGCTGTCGATGAGGTCGAGGTGCGCTACGTCATCAACCATGAGCGTGATGCGCGATGCTGCCTGTTCGTCGTGCACCAGCCGCGACAGCCCTGCACGATCGACCGTCGGATAGCCGAGCACGATGTCATCGTAGGTTTCGGAGAGCCAGAGCGCCTCGGCGAGCGAGAACGACAGGATGCCCCGGTATCCGGGCAGCCTCAGCACTGCGTCGAGCACGCCGCGCACCCGCACGGATTTCGATGCGACACGAATCGGGATGCCCCCGGAGCGCACCAGCAGGTCCATCGCATTGTGGCGCAGAGCATCGAGGTCGATGACGGCGACAGGCGCAGCGAGGTGGGCGGTGGCATCCGAGAGCCTCGGCCACCAGCGGGCAGGATGCTCCCAAGCACGGTGGTCTGCGGACATCGGTGTCGCGGTGAGGTCGAGCACTCCCCCACCCTACGACGTCTGCGCAGCTCACGCGCAGATAAGCTGGTCAGACGCGCCCCCATATCCCAATGGCAGAGGAAGGCGACTTAAAATCGCTACAGTCTGGGTTCGAGTCCCAGTGGGGGCACCGGTGGCCGCACAGCTCGAGAACGCAGAAACCGCCCTTCCGATTGCTCGGGAAGGACGGTTTCTGCGTTTTCGATGCTACTTCGCGGGCTGTTCCGTCTTCGCAGGAGCCTTCTTGGCCGCGGGCTTCTTCGCAGGAGCCTTCTTCACGGCCGGCTTCGCAGCGGCAGCTGCGGCGGTTTCGGTCGGCTTCGCCGGCTGAGCGGGCTTTGCTGCGTCAGCAAACTTCGCTGCGTCTGCGGGCTTCGCGGTGGCCGCAGGCGCGGCATCCGCTGCCGGACGCGGACGCGATGCGAACTCTTCGAAGAACGCACGCGGCTGCTGAACCTTCTCGAGGTTCACGATGTCGCGGTCGAGCCACAGGTTGTTCCACCAGCCCCACAGCACGCGCCACTTGCGCTCCCACGACGGCATTGCGAGACCGTGGTAGCCACGGTGCGCAACCCACGCGAGGAAGCCCTTAAGAGCGAACTTGCCGGACTGGAAGACACCGGTGCCGAGGCCGAGGCCAGCAACAGCGCCGAGGTTCTTGTGCACGTAGTTCACCGGCTCCTCGCCGCGAAGCACGGCGATGAGGTTCTTGGCGAGACGCTTGGCCTGGCGCACAGCGTGCTGTGCGTTGGGAACGCAGAAGCCGCCGACGCCTCCACCGGTCAGGTCGGGAACAGCCGACACGTCACCAGCGGTCCATGCGCCTTCGACGACCGCGCCATCAGCGTCGACGACGCGCAACGTCGCCTCAGCCCGGATGCGTCCGCGTTCTTCGGTGGGCAGATCGCCGGCACGCACCACCTGCGGGTTGGCCATAACTCCGGCCGTCCACACGATGATGTCGCTGGGGATGACCTCGCCGGTGGAGAGTTCGACGTTGCCGCCGACCGCACCGGTCACCTGCGTGTCGAGGTGGACGTTCGCGCCGCGCTTAGCGAGGTCCTTGAGGACCCACTCGCTGGTCGGGAGCGAAACCTCGGGCATGATGCGCCCCATCGCCTCGACGAGGTGGAAGTGCGTCTCGTCGAAGGTGAGCTGTGGGTAGCGCTTGAGCAGGGCGGATGCGAACGAGCGCAGCTCCGCGAAGGTCTCAATGCCCGCGAAGCCACCGCCGACGACGACGACCGTCAGCAGTCGCTCACGCTCGGGGCCGGCCGGCATCGAAGCAGCCTTGTCGAAGTTCGACAGCAGCTTGTCGCGAACCCAGACTGCCTCTTCGATCGACTTCATGCCGATCGCGTTGTCAGCGATGCCGGGGATCGGGAAGGTGCGAGAGACAGAGCCCGCAGTGACGACGATCTGGTCGTACGCGAACTCGTATGCGTCGCCCTCTGCCGGGGTGATCGTGGCAACCTTGTTCGCGTGGTCGATCTTGGTGACCTTCGCGGCGATCACATTCGTGCGCTTGAGGTGACGGCGTGTGGCGACCACCGCGTGGCGCGGTTCGATCGATCCTGCAGCCACCTCCGGCAGGAACGGCAGGTATGTCATGTACGGAAGCGGGTCGACAACCGTCACTTCGGCTTCACGCTTGCGGAGCTGCTTTTCGAGCTTCCATGCAGTATAGAAACCCGCGTAGCCGCCACCGACGATCAGAATCTTGGGCACAGTGCTGTTCTCGGGCACAGTTGGGAAACTCCTAATCAGGGTGCTGGCGTGCGAGATTTGCGCGCCGATCGGATGAGCCGGGCAGCTGCGGTGACGCCTAGCCCGACAAGAATACCAGGGACTGTGAGTGCGATCAGCGGAAGGGTACCGTAGCGCAGCGATTCAGCGCTGGGAAGCAGCGGCGAACCCGGAGTCGTCGGCGCCTCGGCGGCAGGCAGCGGCTCAACCTCGATGGGCGTGACTTCCGGCTGTGGCAAAGGATCCGCCTCCGCGCGACGGTACAGCCGAATCCACTCGGCAAGATCCCCCATCGGGTTTTCATCGACCAGCGGAACCGATTCCGACACGGCGGCTGCTGCGTCCAGGAGTCCGTATCCGTAGAGCGGGTCAGGAAGTTCTTCGATCTCATCGACTTTGATCGCCGTCTTGATGATGCGGTTGATCACGTTCGCGGCATCCAATTCGGGGTGCGCAGCACGAACGAGTGCGGCAGCCCCTGCCACGATCGGAGCTGCTCCACTCGTGCCGCGCCACGGTGCCAGCGTGCCGTCCGCGAGGATGCCGATCAGCCCCTCGCTCGGCGCTGAGATGCCGATCGTGATGCCCTGGGTTGATGCCTCAACACTCGCGGTACCGGTCTGATCGACGCCGCCGACGGTGAGCACGCCCGGGATCGTCGCGGGCGCACCGACGACTCCGGTACCGCTGGCACGGTTGCCGGCGGCAACGACCACGACAACGTCGTGCTCGTAGGCATAGAGGAAAGCCTCATCCCAGCTTTCATCCCAGTCGAGCGTGTTCGTGGTGAGCGACATATTAATGATGTCTGCGCCGTGATCAACAGCCCAGCGGATGCCGGTGGCGATCTGCTCGCTGAACGGCACGGCCGCCGCGGCGCCGAAACCGACCGAGATCGACAGCAGATTTGCCTCCGGGGCAACGCCGATCATGCCTGTGCCGTCAGCTTTTCCGCGGCCGGCCGCGACAGATGCGACCAGTGTGCCGTGATTGCTGTCGATCGCTCCGACGGGGGTGCGGCCGTCTGGTGTGCCGCTTCCAGAAACGTCGATGCCATCGATGACCGCGTCACCGAAGACGCCGGGCACCTTGCCGATCCCGGTATCGATGATGGCGATCGTGACGCCTTTACCGCGTGTGGTGTGCCACGCTTCGCGAATTCCAGCGCCGTCGAGCCAGTACTCGGTCGCACGCACCGGATCGGTAGGATCATCCGGGATCGGCGGCGGCGTCGAGGTGGGACTCGGACTTGGGCTCGGCTCGGGTGTCGAAGTCGGCGTAGCCGCAGCCCCGATGAGCAGAACAGATGCCGCCACCGCTGCGAAGGCAACGGTGTTTCGCAGCATCGTCGGCAGCTTCATCCGCCTGCGACTCCCGGTTCCTCGCACTGGCAGCGCTCAGGCGACCAGCTCGAGCGCGCGAGCGCCGCGTCACCGATCGGGTTCACGCCGGAACCGGCGGCGAGAGCGTGACCGGCCAGCGCATGCAGGCACTTCACCCGCGTGGGCATCCCGCCGGCCGAGATGCCATCGATCTCGGGCACCGCGCCGAACTGGGCGCGATCTGCCTGATAAGCCTCGTGAGCCCCCTGGTATGCGGCGGCGACATCCTCGTCGTCGAGAAGCGCAGCGAGCTCGGGCATCACAAGGGTGGCCTCAAGCGTCGACATCGCGGCGGTGGCCGCGGGATGCGTCAGGTAGTAGAACGTCGGAAACGGCGAACCGTCCGGCAAACGCGGGCTGGTGGCGACCACGGTGGGGTTGCCGCAGATGCAACGCGCGGCGATGCCGATGACACCGCGAGCCGGCCGACCGAGCTGGGTCGAGACCACGTGGATTTCGGCAGGGGTGGGCGGGGTGAAAGGCGGTGTCGTCACCATCCCAGCCTACGGGAGCAGATGCTGTGCAAACCCCTATTGAGCTGCACTCGCCGTGGCGGCGAGGCCTGCTCCGGCGATCGTGCGCAGGAGCTGCGGCATCCAGTCGGTTGGTGTCTCTTCGAGCTCATCGCTGACCGGAGTCTGCTCGGCGGGAAGCGACGCAGGATCCAGGTCGTTATCGACGAGATAGACGACCTCGCCCGGCTTGACGTAGTACAGCCGCTCGCGCGCCTGAGTTGTGATGTACGCCGGGTCGTCCCAGCGTTCGCGCTCTTGCTCGAGCGCTTTGATCTCATCGGCGCTGACCTGAACGGCTACTTCGAGCGCCGCGATCTTCTGCCGCTGGTCGATGTAGGTGCCCAGGGTCGGCACGAGCACCCACGCCCCCAGGACCACGAGCGAGAGCATGATCACCATGAACCCAGACAGTCGGATGCCCGATGCCCACTCCCGCACATCGACCTGGGCCGATGCCGTCCGCGCCCGCGCCGTCCGGGGACGAGAAGGGGGAGCCTGACGCTGTGCCATGGCTCCCCCTCTCGTCTTACTGCTTCAGCTGTTGTGCTCTCAGCGTTCAGCCCTGGAAACGGGGGAACGCCGAGCGGCCAGCGAATACCGCGGCCTCAGCGAGGTCTTCCTCGATGCGCAGAAGCTGATTGTACTTCGCCACGCGCTCGCTGCGCGCCGGCGCACCGGTCTTGATCTGACCGGCGTTGGTAGCGACGGCGAGGTCTGCGATCGTGGTGTCTTCGGTCTCACCAGAGCGGTGCGAGAGCATCGCGGTGTATCCGGAGCGCTGTGCGAGGCTGACCGCGTCGAACGTCTCGGTCAGGGTACCGATCTGGTTGACCTTGACCAGCAGCGAGTTGGCGACGCCGCGCTTGATGCCATCAGCCAGACGTGCCGGGTTCGTAACGAACAGGTCGTCTCCGACCAGCTGAACCTTCGAGCCGAGCGCGTCGGTGAGAAGCTTCCAGTTGTCCCAGTCGTCCTCAGCGAGGGCATCCTCGATCGTGACGATCGGGAAGTCATTGACCAGACCGACGTAGTACTCGATGAGCTCAGGGCCCGACCAGTCCTTGTTGTCGAGGCGGTAGACACCATCGTTGAAGAACTCGGTGGCGGCGACGTCGAGGCCGAGGGCGATGTCCTTGCCCGGGGTGAATCCGGCCTTCTCGATCGCCTTGATGAGGAATTCCAGGCCCTCGCGGTTGCTGGGCAGGTCGGGGGCGAAGCCGCCCTCGTCGCCGAGGCCCGTGGCGTAGCCGGCAGCCTTGAGCTCGCTGCGCAGGACGTGGTAGGTCTCAACACCCCAACGCAGCGACTCGGAGTAGGTCTCTGCACCGATGGGTGCGAGGAAGAACTCCTGCATGTCGATGCCGTTGTCGGCGTGCTCGCCACCGTTGATGACGTTGAACAGTGGCACGGGCAGAACGTGCGCGTTCGGGCCACCGAGGTAGCGGTAGAGCGGCAGGTCGGCGCTGTCTGCGGCAGCCTTGGCAACCGCGAGGCTGACGCCGAGGATCGCGTTGGCGCCGGTGCGCTTCTTGTTCTCGGTACCGTCGGTCTCGTTCAGGATCTCGTCGACGATGCGCTGCTCGCTCGCCTCGATGCCCTCAACGGCCGGGCCGAGCTCGTCGATGATGGCGTCGACGGCCTTGAGTACGCCCTTACCGCCGTAACGGCTCTTGTCGCCGTCCCGAAGCTCGTACGCCTCGAATGCGCCGGTGGATGCGCCAGAGGGGACGGCCGCGCGCTGGACGATGCCATCGTCGAGGAGCACCTCCACCTCGACGGTCGGGTTGCCGCGGGAATCCAGAATCTCGCGTGCGCCTACAGCCTCGATGAGTGCCACGTATGTGCTCCTTGCTCAGAGAAAAGGTTGTTGTGGAGCGTCGTCGATCCGTGGCCAGTCTAGTGCGAGGCATCCGACATTCACATGTCGTCTTGCTCTTCCAGCGCAAGCTGCGCAGAGCGCACATCCGTGATGATGACATCCGCCAGCCCGGAGCGCAGCACCGCGCTGACCGCACGCTCCTTGCCCTCCCCACCGCCGATCGCAACACGCAGGTCGACCTTGTGCAGCTGCTCTTCGCTGATTCCGACGAATCGATCCTCGAGTCCGGGCACCGTTCGCCCGTGTGCGTCAAGCAGCGACGTGCCATATTCGGCGATGACACCCTGCTCGGCGTATGCGTCGAGTTCGCCTGTCTCGGTGAGGTGCTGTGCAAGCAACGAAGCGCTCGGCCAGCCGCCGATCGTGAGGAACGCTTTCGTGACGTGATCGAAACGGCTGAGGGTGTGCTGGATCGCGGGATGCTTGAGGATTACCCGCGCCTCCGGCTCGATCAGGATCGGCGCATACAGCGGATAGGTGGCACCGCCCGCGGCGCGGCCCATGTTGGAGATGACCTCTACGCCGTCCTCGAGCCGCGGCCAGCCGACGCCGGTGAGTTGGACCACGTCCGCGCTCGGCAGTGTTGTGATGCCCCGCGAAGCCAGTACCAGCGTGCGGCCGGGAGTGAAACCGACGACGTCGTCCTCTTCGATCGTCTCGACGATCACCCGAGCTGTGACGGCGGCGATCGCCTCTCGCACGGTCAGTTCATTCGTCGAGTACGTCGCGACGACGAGCGCTGATCGCAGTCCGAAGCGCTGAGCCAGCCGGGCCGACAGTTCGACATCGATCGGTTCGGCGACCGTTGCGCGCACCTCGATGAGCCCGAGTTCGCGCGCCCTGCGCACCATCCGGGCGGTTGCGAATCGTGATCGACCGATCTCATCGGCGATGTCGTTCACGGTCCGCCCGTGCGCAAGGTTCTGAAGCGCGACATAGACGTGGAGTACTTGCTGATCCAAGGGAAGCACTTTGCTCATAAGAGCACTATAGAGCCACTTATGAGCAGATCAGTGCGCCGGGATGCCGTTCGGGTACACGACGGCCTTCATGGAGTCCGGTACATCCGCTGCCAGAGTCAGGGCGGATTCGGCATCCGCAAGCTCGAAGCGGTGCGTGACGAGCGGCTCGACGTCGACGCGTCCGCTGGAGACCAGCGCGATGGCCGTCGGCCAGGTATGCGCGTAACGGTTCACGAGCGAGACCGAGATCTCCTTGACGTTCAGACGCGAAAGCGGCAGCGTCACGTCCTCTTTCGGCAGTCCGACCATCGCGGCACGCCCGCCGTTGCGCAGGCGCCAAAGCCCCTGGGCGAGGGCGCCCGGTGCGCCCGAGCATTCCAGCAGCACGTCCGCGTCCTCGTGTCCGGGCCCTTCCGGGATCTCGCCGACCTTCTCGGTGCGGAAGCCAAGTTTCGCAGCGAGCGCGAGACGGAAGTCCGAGATGTCCGAGATGACGACATCGGCGGCGCCCTCGGCTCGAGCGACCTGAGCGGCGAGGATCCCGACCGGTCCTGCACCAGTCACCCGCACCCGGTCGCCGGGCAGAAGGCCGGCGCGACGACAGGCCCACAAGCCGACCGAGAGCGGTTCGCACAGCGCTGCCGCCTCGAAAGACATCGAATCCGGAATCACGAACAGGTTGCGCGAGTCGATCGCGAGGCTCTGCACGAGCGCGCCATCGTATGGCGGTGTCGCGAGGAAGACAAAGTCCGGACACAGGTGGTAGCGGCCGACGAGGCACTCCTCGCAGTTGCGACATGGCGTGCCCGGTTCAATGGCGACCCGATCGCCGACGGCGACATTCGTGACTTCGCTGCCGGTGGCGACGACCGTTCCGGCTGCTTCATGGCCCAGAATGATCGGGCCTTCCACCTTCCAATCACCGATGTACCCGACTCGGTAATACGCCGTGTCGGATCCGCAGATGCCCACCGCCTCGATGCGAACGATCGCTTCACCGGCTGAGGGTTCCGGAACCGGAACCTCCTGAACTCGGATCGTTCCCAGAGCGGGCATGACTGCTGCGAGATTCGCCATCGTTGGTTTCCTTCCGTGCGGCGCCAAGACGCCTGACCATGATCAGAAGTCACGCTAATGGGATGCCGCACATCGAAATCATCCGCGCTCATAGGAGCGCCGTTGTCACACTAAAGAGCGAATGCTCGTACGCCGGCACGGGGCGATGTACCGCGCCTCACACGATGACGGCGACCGCGATGCCGTCCCATCCCTTGATTCCGACGGTCTGCAGGGCTGTTGCGTCGAAGCGGGGGTCCTCCCCCAGCATCCGCAGCCCGTCACGGGTTCCGATCACGCGCGGATCAGTGGTTTCGTCGTTGACGATTTCGCCATCGCGACCGATGTTGTCGAGGATGACCACCGTGCCGGGATGACCGAGCCGTGCCGCCCAGTCGAGGTAGAGCGTGTTCGATTCCTTGTCCGCATCGATGAAGACGAGGTCGAACGGCTCGGAACCTTCCAGCGTCGGCAGCACGTCGGCTGCGCGAGCAATGCGGATGGCGACGCGACCGCCGACGCCAGCTGCGTCAATGCTCGCTCTGGCGATAGCGGCGTTGGCCGGTTCCGCCTCGATCGTTGTGACGTTGCCGCCTTCACCGACGGCTCGGGCGAGCCAGATGGTCGAGTATCCACCCAGCGTCCCGATCTCCAGCACACGCCGCGCACCACTGATGCGGGCGATAAGGTTCAGCAGTTTGCCGCTGACCGGGGCGACTTCGATGTCGGGCAGCCCCGCCGCCCGCTGCGCGGCGAGCGCCGCCTCCAACGCGGGGTCATGCCCGACCAGCGCGTCGGACAGGTACTCATCAGTGCGGCGCCAGTTCGCAGCCGTTGGTTCAGCCATGGCTCCACCCAACCCCGCGCGCTCGACGCCGTCAAGGGCTGAGGGATTCAGCCACGTGGCTGGGACAGCATCCGTCCGATCGATCCGTCCAATTCGGGCTGCCGGCGGAACTGCCCTGCCAGCACGAGGATGACGATCACGATCGCGCAGGCGATCCATCCGGCAACCCCGAGCGGTCCGGCCAATGCCATGTCGAAGGTGGTTCCCGCGGCGAACAGCAGAGCAATGAGGCCACCGGCGGCATTCATCGCACCGTGCGCGAACACTGCCGGCCACAGCGACGCCGAGCGCAACCGCAGCCAACCGAGCAAGATGCCCCAGGCGACGCATCCCGCGGTCATCAGCAGCACACCGGTGATGTCGATGCGTCCGAAGTTATAGCCGAGCAGGATCATCGGCGAGTGCCAGACGCCCCAGATCGCACCGCTGATCAGCAGCGCGGGCCAGGTGCCGAGTGGGCGGAGCGCCGGCAGCAGGAATCCGCGCCAGCCGATCTCCTCGCCGAATGCGAGGAAGGCGTTGATCGTCGCTGCCGCGAACGGAATGGCCACCAGTTGAGAAAGGATGACGATGATCGCCGGAGGCACCGGAATCCCCGCGGGCGTCGACGCTTCCAACTGCTGGGCAAAGCCCGAGAACGCAACGAGATCCAGTTGCACCCAGCCACACAGCGCTGCGATGGCGACGGATGCTGCAATCACCACAGTCGGTCCGAACAGGCCGAGCACCATCATCCAGACCACACGCTTAGCCGGCCGCAGCGGCCACATGCCCAGGAACCGCAGCCGCTCCCCCTTCGGCACCGGCCGGAAAACGAGCATGACGATCAATACGGCGAGCGCCGGCGTGAACATCGTCACGGGGATGAGTATGCCGGCAAGCGGGTTGGCCAGTCCACCTTCCAGCCACAGCGGCAGGGCGAGGAGCCAGGCGAGGCCGAGAGCGAGGATGACGAAAGAGATCGTGGCGATCGGGCGGATGCGGGTCATGTCAGATTCCTGTCGTCAGGCGCTGTGCGCGCGGAGAGTTTCCAATACGGCGGCAGCATCGGATGCCCCGTCGACGGTGACGACGAACACGCGTCCGTTGGCCTCCGTCACTTGCAGGGCGTCGCCTGTGCGTAACACGACGCCACGCCGCCCGTCGAGCCCGATGCGCCATCCCCAGCCGCCGAACTCGGCGAACGGGTTGACTTGCACCCACTCGATCTTCTCGATGCGTTCGAGGGGGATTCGCGAGTTCGGCCAACCGAGCAGCGAGCGAACGCGGAGACCCTCAGCGTTCACCCGCACACGGAAGACGACCATGCTTCCGATCGTCACCGCCAACAAGAAGGTCACGAACCCGAGAATCCACCAGCTGTCATCGCCACGCGCGATCCAGAACACCGTCATCAATGCCAGCAGCGCCAATGCCGAAACGAGAACGACCACGCCGCTTCGGGCCATGGTCGCGGTGCCGAACCAGACCGCGCGCTCGGTGGTCGCAAGTGGGATGCTTCCGGCGGGCGCTGCTTGAGTGGCCTCGTACACCGGGCTCTTCGGCTGCAGGAACCAGCCCAGTGCGGTGAAGCCGACGAGCAGCCCGAAGCCGACGAATGTCCAGATCCCGATATCTGGAGTGTCTGCGGCATCCGCCAGACCGCGCTGCAGCGCTGCGCCCACTACCGCGAGGAACGCGATCATTGTGCCGAGTCCGAGATTGACTGCGCCCATGAAGCGCGCGGTCGTCGACCACTGCGCGACCGGCTGCTTGGTGCTGCTCTGCGGCAGACGTTGCGCGAATGCCACAATCACAGCATCGAAGATGACCACACCACCGCCAATGCCGAGAATCATCGCGATATAACCCCATTGTGAGGCGACGCCGTCGACGCCGTCCGAGCCCCAGTGGATCGCCATGGGGTCCGGCAGTTCCGGCATCCACGCGATGATCACCGCGGCGGCCAGCGCAAGGAGCCCCAGCGGAACGATGACACCCACCCACAGAAAAGCAGTGCGGGCGCGACGGATTTCGTCAGTCATACGGGAGTCTCCTTGATGAGAGCGGCAAGAGTAGTCGGCGATATCCCCAGCCCTGCGGCTCGGGATACAAGAGCGGTGATGTCCTGTGACAGTTCGGCGAGCGGACCGGCCGACGCCGCGACGATGGCGCCTCTCCCCCGGCGAAGATCAACCAGCCCCTCATCGCGCAGCTGTTGGTAGGCACGCAACACGGTGTGCAGGTTGATCTCGAGCGCCTCGGCGAGCTCGCGGGCGGATGGGAGCCGGTGACCGGGAGCAAGGCGCCCCGCCACGATATCCATGCGCACCGAGGCGGCAACCTGCTCGAACAACGGTTGGGAGCTATCGACGTCGATCTTGATCAGCATCGTTCCCCCTTCCGTCTGAACTTATAGTAATTCTAGTTCAACTAGAACAACTGTCACAACTGTCCACCTACTTTGTCGCGACGTACACTCTCGGCCACACTGGCGGAATGAAGATCACTCCCCGACGTCTCGCGATCGGCATGAGCCTGTGGGCTCCGAACTTCTTCAGCGGCATCCGCATCCGCCGCTTCAGCGAAGACTGGACGCACGCGACCGTTGAGCTGCACATCAACGTGATCACCCGCAACTACGTAAAGACCGCGTTCGGCGGGTCGATGTCAGCGATGACCGACCCTTACTTCTTCATGCTCGTCATGCACCAGCTCGGTCGTGACTACGTCGTGTGGGACACCCGCGGAGAGATCGAGTTCCTCAAGCCGGGGCGCGGAGTGCTGACCGCGCACTTCCACGTGCCGAAAGAGAAGGCGGATCAACTCCGCGAGCGAGCGGCTGGCGGCACCAAAGTGCTGGAGTGGTTCGAAACCGAGATCACCGACCGCGACGGCGATGTCGTCGCGCGGGTGCGCCGCGAGGTCTATATCCGAGAGAAAAAGCGCGTCACCGCGGCTCGCCAAGACTGAGCACCATCCGTTAACTCGTGCGTGCCACGATTACCGAATGGAACTCGCCCGTCGCCTGACGCTAACGGATGCTGTCGCCATCGGCCTCGGCTCGATGATCGGTGCCGGCGTCTTCTCGGTGTGGGGTCCGGCGATCGAGGTCGCGGGCTCCGGGCTGCTGATCGCACTCGCCATCGCCGCGGTCGTCGCATTCTGCAACGCGGCGTCGTCCGCTCAGCTCGCCGCAGTGCACCCGGTTGCCGGCGGCACCTACGCGTACGCACGCGCGGAGATCGGGCCCTGGTGGGGCTTCATCGCGGGCTGGTGCTTCGTGATCGGGAAGGTCGCGAGTTGCGCTGCGATGGCGATGACGTTCGCCGCGTATGCCGCTCCGGCAGGCTGGGAACTCCCGGTCGCGATCGTCGCCGTCGCGGCTCTCGCCGCCGTGAACTGCTTTGGCGTCACCCGTACGGCGCTTCTCACCCGCATCCTGGTCGTCGTCTCATTGCTGGGTCTCGCCATCGTGGCGGCAGCGGGCTTCACCGCTTCGACCTCGGCCGAACCAGCACCGCTGCCCGATGTCACTATCTACGGCGTATTGCAGGGAGCGGGGCTGCTGTTCTTCGCCTTCGCCGGATACGCGCGCATCGCCACCATGGGCGAAGAGGTGACCGATCCCGCACGAAATATTCCGCGAGCGATCGCGATCGCTCTCACCGGGGCTCTGATCGTCTACGTGCTCATCGCGGTCGTCGTGACGCTGACGCTCGGAGCGGATGCTGCGACGAGCACCGCACCCCTGGCAGCTGTCGTCGATGCGGCCGGATGGTCGGATCTGGCACCTGCCGTGCGGGTGGCTGCGGCCGCGGCATCCCTCGGCGCACTGTTGGCGTTGCTGACCGGAATCGGCAGAACGTCACTGGCGATGGCCCGGGAGTCGGATCTGCCCCGCTTCCTCGCCGTCGTACACCCGCGCTGGCAGGTGCCCCAACGTGCGGAGATCGCCATCGCACTGGTCGTCATCGGGATCGTGCTCGTCGCGGATCTGCGAAATGCGATCGGATTCTCGTCGTTCGGGGTGCTGCTTTACTATCTGATCGCGAACGCCTCGGCGTTCCGACAGCCCAGCGCGGCCCGGCGCTACCCGCGGTTCATCCCGGTGATCGGTGCGCTCGGCTGTCTGGTACTGGTCAACACACTGCCGTTGGTGGCATCGCTGATCGGCACGGGTGTGGTGATCATCGGTGTCGTATACCGGATGCTGCGGCTGCGGTTCGCTCGCTGAGCGGGTGAGACTCCAGCGCCATGACGACCGCGGGCAGCAACGCCTCGGCGGTGCGTCGGTAGCCAGCGGCGCTGGGGTGAAAGCGGTCAAGGCTGAACATCTCCTCCGATTGCTCGCGGAACGCCGGCCCGACCGTCTCTCGGAGATCGACCGGCACCGCACCGGTGCGCCATGCGACCCTCGTCTGTTCCAGCGCGAGGCGTCGTGACATCCGCGATAGCAGCGCGCGCAGCGGCTGCGGCACCGGCTGGAGTGTGCCGAGGTCGGGGCAGGTGCCGATCACGACGGCGGTACCGGCAGCCTGAAGTCGAGTGATCGCCTGCTCGAGTTGCTCAGCGGCGACGGCGGGCGGAACCACGTGCGTGACGTCGTTGCCACCGACGACGATCACCGCGACGTCGGCGCGATACTCGCCGGGAAGAGCATCGATCTGGCTGGCGAGCGCCGATGACTCCGACCCAACGACCGCGGCGGTGCGCAGGCGCACCGGCCGTTGCATCCGCTTGGCTGTGGCTTTCGCGATGCGCCCGCCGAGCGTCTCTTTCCGATGTTCAGCACCGAGGCCTGCGGCCAGGGAGTCACCGAGCAGCAGCATCTCCACCGGCTGTCCGCTCAACGAACGCGTCCATACTCGATCGGCGTTCAGCGCGTCCTCGCCGAGCGGTTTGCCGATGCGCTCGCGCGCAATCGCTGCTTGATGGGTGAGCAGTGCGCGTCCGCCGAACGCGAGTGCTGCGAAGGCCGCTCCCACGACGAGGGCAACACGGACCCGAGTCATGGCCCCATTCGAGCGTTCCACCGTGAACACGGCCTGAACGTCGGTACACCAGTCGGTGGATTTTCGCGGACAGGACTCAGCTCAGCGGCTTGATCTCCAAAGATCCCACCGCCGCGCCGGCGGCGACAGTGGCGAAGGAGGTGTAGCCATCGGCTGCCGAACGCTCCAGAAGCGCCTTGAAGTTCTTCGCACGACGCTCCAAGCGCACCCGCGCGCCGTCCTGCACGAGCGCGGCCTTGTGCGCGATGAGCTCAGCGACCGCAACGTCTGCGTCGTGCACAAGAACGATGGCCTGCGCCGCATCGTCGCCTTCTTCGGAGACCAGGTCGACGAGTCGCTCGAACCCGAGGGAGAACCCGACTGCTGGAACCTGCTGGCCGAGGAAACGACCGATCATGCCGTCGTATCGTCCGCCACCGCCGAGCGAATAGTCGACGGACGGATGCGCGAGTTCGAAGATTGTGCCGGTGTAGTAGCCCATACCGCGCACGAGGAAGGGATCGAACGCCAGCGGGATATCGCCCTCGAGCGCCCGGCCCACCGCGACCGCTTCGCCGATGCCGACCAGGTGCGCGACGATCTCGTCTGGTGCGCCCTCCGGCAGTGCCTGACGGATCTGCCGTTCGCCGAATGGATTGAGCTCGTCGGTCTGCGGGCGGTTCAGGAATGCCTCGAAAGCGTCGACAGCGGATGCCGCTGCACCGCGTTCTCGCAGCTCCTTTGCAACCCCCACCGGACCGATCTTGTCGAGCTTGTCGATCGTGATCAGCACGCCCGGGCGCTCTTCAGCGGTGAATCCGAAGGCATCGAGCATCCAATCGAGCACGCGGCGGTCGTTGATCCGCACCGTCGCACCCTCGAGCCCGAGCGCGTCGACGGCGTCAAGCGAGGCGACCATCAACTCGGCTTCGGCGCGCGAGGAGTCATCCCCCATGATGTCGATGTCGCACTGCATGAACTGGCGATAGCGCCCCTTCTGCGGGCGCTCCGCTCGCCAGACCGGACCGATCTGGATCGCACGAAACACGCCGTGCAGCTGTCCGCGGTTGCTCGCGTAGAACCGTGCGAGCGGCACGGTGAGGTCGTAACGCAGCCCGAGGTCGGAAAGCGCGGCGGCATCGTCTGCGCCAGCACGGATCGTCTCAGCATCCATCCCTCGACGAAGAACGTTGTACGCGAGCTTCTCGTTGTCACCGCCGAGGCCTGCGTGCAGACGCGAGTATTCCTCCAGCGCCGGCGTCTCGATCTCGTCGAAGCCATGAGCGCGATAGCGCCCCCGGATGACGGAGAGCACACGCTCACGGCGAGCCTTGTCGGCGGGGAGGATGTCGCGCATGCCGCGCGGCGGGTTCACAGTAGCCACGTCTCTATCTTTCCAGGTCTTGAGGTGAGCCGAGTTCTGTGCCGAATACCGGACGGCGACGGTGGCTTGCGGCGTGTTGCAGTACGGCACGCCGCAACGCTGCCGGAACGTCTGGGACTTCGGACGCTTCAGTCCGCCTCGGCGGCGCGGACCTCGTCCTCCAGCACGCGAAGACGCTCGCGAAGAGCGCGCTCGGCGTCCCAGCCGTTGTCGCGCGCCTGGTTGACCAGGACCAGCAGCGCGTCACCGAGTTCAGCTTCGGATGCCGGGCGCGCCGCCTTCGACGCGCCGGCAGGCCCAGGGGCCGGAAGCACAGCAGCCGCGCGGCCAGCGATCTTCTGGGCGAGCGCGAGCGCGGGCATCCCCCTCGGCACGCCGTCCAGCACGCTGAGTCGTGAGCGCTTCTCGGCGGCTTTGGCGGCGTTCCAGTGCACCAAGACTTCTTCCGGGGTGTTCGCGACAGCGTCAGCGAACACATGCGGATGCCGGCGCACCATCTTCTCGGTGAGAGTATCTGCGACGTCGTCGATGTCGAAGGGATCGTCCGGGTCTTGAGCGGCGATCGCCGCGTGGAACAGCACCTGCCAGAGCAGGTCGCCGAGCTCTTCACGCAGGTCCGCACGAGTGCCGTTCTCCACCGCATCGATCACCTCGTGCGATTCTTCGATCAGATACGGCACCAGGTCACGATGTGTGATCTGCTGCGACCACGCGCAGCGCTCCCGAACAGCGCGCATTGTCTCGGCAGCTTCACGCAGCGAGTCCGAGGACTGGGTCATCGTGTACCTCCGAAGGTGGTTCAGGAACTCGCGGCCGTCACCCGTCGGTGCCACGCCGCTCGCGCGGACACGATGAAGCCCGACAGGACGAGAGCGATCAGCGAGCCGACCAGCACGCCGAGAATGGCCTGGTCACGCGTGGCCGCGTCCTCGGCGAAGGCAAGGTTGGCCAGCAGCAGCGAGACGGTGAAGCCGATGCCGCCCAGCGTTCCGGCCGCCAGCAGGTCGGGAATCTTCAGCGCGGGTTTCTTGCCGCGCATTCCGATGCGCACTGCCACCCAGCCGAACAGCGTGATTCCGATGATCTTGCCGACCGGCAGGGCCACGGCAATGCCGAAGAACGCTGGCGACAGTTCGGACGGAGATACCGCCGGGATCACCACGAATGCGGCAGCGAACGCGAAGACCGGCAGGATCGCACCGTTGACCCAGGGCTCCAGCACCTCGCGGGCACGCACCGACGGCGTGTATGCGATGGCCAGCCCCAGCATGACGCCGGCGATGGTCGCATGGATGCCGGAAAGCAGCACCAGCGCCCAGACCACGACTCCGACGATGATCATGGCGGTCACGATGAGCCGCGGATGCCGGGTCGGCAGCATGCGCGACAGCACAGCGAACACCGCCACACCGACGAGAGAGAGTACGAGGTAGAGCCAGTTCAGGTCGTGTGCAAAGAGCACCGCGATGAAGATGATTCCGATGATGTCGTCGAGGATCGCCAGCGCGAGCAGGAAGACGCGGACGGCGGCCGGCAGCCCCTTGCCGAATACCGCGAGCACCCCGAGCGCGAAGGCGATATCGGTTGCGGTCGGGATCGGCCAGCCGGTCGCTGTATCGCCACTGCCGGCGAACATCAGATACACCGCGATCGGAACGAGAACGCCACCGGCGGCGGCGATCGCCGGCTGCACGGCCTTATGAAAAGAGTTCAGCTCGCCGCGCGTCAGCTCATACTGCAGCTCCATCGCCACGGCGAAGAAGAAGATCGCCAGCAGCCCGTCCGAGATCCAGTGCGCCACCGACATGTCGATGCCGACTCCGGGGATCGCGATGTGAAACCCCAGCACCTGATCGATCGGACCGAAGGTCGGCAGATTCGCCAGCAGCAACCCGAGGGCAGCGGCGACCAGCAGGAGCACCGCCGGGAACTGCTGCGTGCGCAGAAGGTTCTTGGATTCAGACATCCGTCCCATGCTATCTCCGCCCGGTTCGCCTGCCCCGGTCGTCACGTGGTCAGAAGCGGTCGCCACTCGGGGATAACCTCGAATAGTGACTCCCGAGCCCACCAACACAGAGGCCATCCGCGTCATCGGCCGATTCGAAGCCGGACGCGGGATTCCCGACGAGATGCGTGCGGACGTCCGCATGCTCGGCGCCCTTCTGGGCCAGGTGCTGCGCGAATGCGGCAGCCCTGGACTGTTTGAAGATGTCGAACGTCTCCGCTTGGCGACGATCCAGGCGTACGAAGAAGAGAGCACGGACGCGTTTGAGCGCGCGACGCAGATCGCGGACTCGTTCACGGTGCAGCGCGCTGATGAGGTTGCGCGTGCGTTCACCTGCTACTTCCACCTGGTGAACCTTGCCGAAGAGCACCAGCGGGTGCGCATTCTGCGCGAACGCGCTGGCAAGCCCGGACGTGAGAATGCAACCGACACCGTCGCGACCGCCTATGCGCAGTTGCGCCGGGAGGTCGGCGATGATGACGCCCGGCGTCGGCTGGAGGATCTCCGCTTCCACCCGGTCTTCACCGCGCACCCCACTGAGGCGCGCCGTCGGGCGGTTTCTGCCAGCATCCGTCGCCTGTCAGAACTGCTCACCCAGCACGACGCGGCCAGCGCCGGTGGCTCTGAGGAGCACCGCGCACGCCGACGGATGCTCGAAGAAGTCGACACGCTCTGGCGCACCGCACCGCTGCGCGGGCAAAAGCCCTCGCCCACCGATGAGGTGCGCACCGTGATGTCGGTGTTCGATGAGACGCTGTTCACCACCGTCCCGCACGTGTACCGCCGCATCGACGATGCCCTGCGCGGCGAAGATTCCGGCGCTAGCGCTCCGATCGTTCCCGCCTTCGTGCGCATCGGATCGTGGGTGGGCGGTGACCGCGACGGGAACCCGTTCGTGACAGCTTCGGTCACCAGAGAAGCCGCCCACATCGCCTCCGACCATGTTCTTCGCGGACTCGAGCGCGCACTCGACCGCATCGGACGCACGCTCACTCTCGACGCCGAAGGCACGCCTCCCAGCAGTGCCGTCGTCGCCTTGTGGGATGCTTTTGCGGCATCGGATGCCACCACCGCAACCGAGATCGCAGCCCGCGCTCCCGACGAGCCGCACCGCCGGGTGCTGCAGGCGCTGTCGCGTCGCGTCGCCGAAACCCGTCTCCACCTGGAAGGCGGCTACCAGGCACCCGAGGAGCTGCTCGCCGATCTGCGTGCTGTGCAGGATTCACTGGCAGTATCCGGGGCGAAACGGCACGCCTTCGGTGGCATCCAGCACCTGATCTGGCAGGTGGAGACCTACGGCTTCCACCTCACCGAACTCGAGGTGCGCCAGCACTCGCAGGTTCACCGCGAGGCCCTCGCCGAACTCGATGCCGGCGGCGCACTCAGTGAGCGCACACAAGAGGTGCTCGAGGTGTTCCGTGCGGTCGCGGAGATTCAGCGCACCTATGGCCTGCGGGCTGCCGGGCGCTATGTCGTCTCGTTCACGACATCGGCTGAAGACCTTGCGAACGTGCACCGCCTCGCGCGCTACGCGCTCGGCGATGATGTTCCCGAGCTCGACGTCGTGCCACTGTTCGAGACGTTCGCCGATCTGCAAGCTGCCCCCGGGATCCTCGCCGAGGTCGTCACCTTCCGCGAGTTCCAGTCCCGTCTGGCCGCGACCGGAAACCGTTTCGAGGTCATGCTCGGCTACTCCGACTCGTCGAAGGACGTCGGCCCCGTCGCCGCAACACTTGCGCTGTATGAAGCGCAGGAGAAGATTGCCCTGTGGGCGAAGGATGCCGGCATCGCGCTGACCCAGTTCCACGGTCGTGGCGGCGCCCTCGGCCGTGGTGGCGGGCCCGCGAACTCCGCGATCCTCGCCCAGCCTCCGCACTCCGTCGACGGCCGGTTCAAGCTCACCGAGCAGGGTGAGACGATCTTCGCCCGCTACGGCGAGCCGGCCATCGCCATGCGACACATCGACCAGGTTGCCGCAGCCACGCTGCTGGCCTCGTCTCCCACCGTCGAGGCGCGCACCAGCGGTGCTGCAGCCCGCTTCGCTGATGTCGCAAGCATCATGGATACGGCCTCACGCAAGTGCTTCTTCTCGCTGGTGAAGGCGGACGGCTTCGCACCCTGGTTCGCCACGGTGACGCCGATGGAGGAGATCGGGCTGCTCGCTCTGGGCTCTCGCCCCGCACGCCGCGGTCTCTCGGTCGAGTCCCTGGAGGATCTGCGAGCGATCCCGTGGGTGTTCGCCTGGACACAGGCGCGCATCAACCTGGCCGGCTGGTTCGGCCTGGGCACGGCCCTCGAGGCCGTCGGTGACGAGGCTCTCCTCAGCGAGGCGTACCGCGAGTGGCCGCTGCTGCAGACGATGATCGACAACGTGGCGATGAGCCTGGCGAAGACTGATGAGCGCATCGCGCGTCAGTATCTGGCGCTCGGTGACCGTGACGATCTCGCACAGCTGGTGCTGGATGAGCTCGCCCTCACCAAAGAGTGGGTCATCCGCCTCACCGGAGGCACGGGTCTGCTCGAGAACAAGCCGATCCTGCAGCGCGCCGTGACACTGCGCAGCCCGTACGTCGATGCGCTGTCGCTACTGCAGCTTCGTGCACTGCGCGAACTGCGCTCGCCCGCCGCTGTTGCCGAGTCGACCACGGAGACAGCCGAAGGGTCTGGCGCAGCAGAAGAACAGCGCCGACTGCTCCTGCTGTCGGTCAGCGGCGTCGCAGCGGGTCTGCAAAACACCGGGTAAGCCCGCCCGAAAACCTCGCGTGTGATGACTGCGAAACACGCGAGGTACAGTGGGAACTCGTGCCGGACCTTGCACGCCCTCTTATGCGACACGATCGCACCTCCTTGACACTCTTCAGAAAGTCGTCCCGCGTGACCGCTACTCTTACCGAATTCCACCCGCTCGCCGAGACCGTTCAGCCCGTGTTCGATACGGTTCTGGCGCGCAGCCCGCATGAACCCGAATTTCAGCAGGCAGTGCATGAGGTCCTCGGAACGATCTCTCCCGTGCTCGAACAGCACCCGGAGTACGTCGAGGCCGGCATCCTGGATCGCATCGTGGAGCCGGAGCGCCAGATCATGTTCCGCGTACCGTGGATCGACGACGCCGGAAAGATCCAGGTCAACCGCGGCTACCGCATCCAGTTCTCGTCTGTTCTCGGCCCGTACAAGGGCGGGCTGCGCTTTCACCCTTCGGTGAACCTGTCGATCATCAAGTTCCTCGGATTCGAGCAGATCTTCAAGAACGCGCTCACCGGTCAGGGCATCGGTGGCGCGAAGGGCGGAAGCGACTTCGACCCGCACGGCAAGACCGACGCAGAAATCATGCGCTTCTGCCATTCATTCATGGGCGAGCTGTACCGTCACCTCGGCGAGCACACCGATGTTCCCGCAGGTGACATCGGAGTCGGCGGCCGTGAGATCGGCTATCTGTTCGGCGCTTACCGCAAGATCACCAACCGCCACGAGTCCGGCATGTTCACCGGCAAGGGCACCGGCTGGGGCGGCGCCGAGGTGCGCACCGAGGCCACAGGTTACGGCGCAGTGTTCTTCGCCCAGGAGATGCTCGCCGTCCACAACGATTCGTTGCAGGATAAGCGCGTCGGCATCTCTGGTTCCGGCAATGTCGCGATCTACGCGATCCAGAAGGCCATGCAGCTCGGCGCGACGGCGGTCACCGCATCCGACTCTTCCGGCTACGTCGTCGACGACGCCGGAATCGACCTTGATCTACTCCGTCAGATCAAGGAGGTCGAGCGCGGCCGCATCGTCGAATACGCCAAGCGTCGTCCCGGTGCTCGCTTCATCGAGGGTGGCAGCGTCTGGGAAGTGCCCGTTGACATCGCGGTGCCCTCGGCAACGCAGAACGAGCTCAACCTCGCCGATGCTGAAGCACTTATCGCCAACGGCGTGCGCGCGGTTTCGGAAGGCGCGAACATGCCCTGCCTGCCGGAGGCCGTTGAGGCATTCCAACGCGCTGACGTGCTGTTCGCGCCGGGCAAGGCGGCAAATGCCGGTGGCGTTGCAACCTCGGCGCTCGAGATGAGCCAGAACGCGTCCCGTCAGCGCTGGACCTTCGGCGACAGCGAGAACAAGCTGCGCGAGATCATGTCCAACATCCACGACGCCGCCTTCCAGTCGGCTGAGAAGTACGGTGTTCCCGGAGACTACGTCGCCGGTGCCAACATTGCGGGGTTCCAGCGGGTTGCTGCGGCGATGCTCGCCCAGGGCGTCATCTGATCCCTCGCTTCTTTACGAAACGCCTCATGCTTCTCGGAGCATGGGGCGTTTCGCTACGCCGGGGTGTCGTCCGCGTGCCGAGCGAGTGACGAGGCGTAGCGCTCGGTGAGCTGCACCATGAGGTCGGGAGTGTCGCGATCCACCCCGAACACGTGTCCAGGAAAGTCCAGTTCCGGCTGCGCCTCGGCGATCTCCTCAGCCTGATCAGGCGAGAACAGCTGCAGCGGATCTCCGGCAGCCACCCAACCGATCGGGACAACAGTGCCCTCCGGGAGGACAGCGCGACGCTGCACGATCGCGTTGACACGCACTTCGCACCGAGGACCGATGATCGCACCGTTGAAGATGCGCGCGCCCGAGGCGAAGAAGACCTCCTCGCCGACCGTCGCACCGGCGATGCTCGCCAGCGTGCCGACGAGGGTGTGGTCGCCGATATGCACGGCGTTCGCCGCAGTCGCACGGATCAGGGAGTTCTCCATCACGATGACGTGCTCGCCGAGTCTGATCGCACCGCCCTCGGCCGTGATGACGGCGCCGTGCAGCACCTGGCAGCCGGGACCGATCTCCACGTCACCGGAGATGACGGCGGTGGGCGCGATGACAGCAGTGTCATGAATCCGGGGCCGAGCCCCGAGGTGCTCGTACAACATGCCGCCAGACTAGCGCGTTGTCCGACAGGAGGTCGGAGTCATCGTGCGTCGAGCCATTCTGCGAAGGTCTGCTGTCCGAGATCAGCGTGGACGCTGGGCAGCGCCGAACCATCCCGCATCGCGCGCCCCCACTCTCCAGGAAGCGACATCGCGGGGATCCAGCCGGGTGCACCCTGCGATCGGGCGTAGGCGCGGACCATGTCCACGAGTTGCTCTTCCCGAGGTCCCGCAAGGTCAGTGGCTCTTCCCGTCGGAGCGCCCTCTGCCAGATTCACCAGCCGCTCGGCGACTTCTCGTGCGGCAATCGGCTGCGTGCGCATCCGCAGGGCAACGTGGAACGGACCGAATGCCCCGCGTTCGTACACTTGGCCCGCGAACTCATGAAACTGCGTGGCGCGCAGAATGGTCCACGGGATTGCACCCGCCATCACGGCACGCTCGTGAGCGAGCTTGGCGCCGTAGTACCCGGCGTCGACCCCATCGATGCCGACGATCGACAGCGCGATGTGATGGCCGACTCCGGCTGCCTGCTCAGCCGCGAACAGCGTACGCGTGGTCGCCTCGAAGAATGCGGTCGCCGTGGACTTGTTCATCGTGGTGGTCGCGGCGACGTCGATGACGACGTCGACACCGCGCATGGCATCCGCTGCACCTGACCCGGTGACCAGATCGACCCCGACGCTGCGCGCGAGCACGACGACATCATGTCCGCGAAGACGCGCGACCTCCACCACGTGCGCTCCGACTTGTCCAGTGCCCCCTGCGACCGCGATTCTCATACGATCCAGCCTGCCGTGCGCCGACCACGCACACAACGCCCTCTCAGGCAGCAACCACCGGCTCGGGGAACAGCGCGGTGATCAGCTGCGCCACCCATCCGAGGATGTCGATGTCGGCCGGCATCGGCACGACAACTGCTTCTCCCCCGGCGACGAGCTTCGCTTTCGGATACAGGCGCTGCAGTCGCACCTGCATCGAATCCGCCAGATGTGCCGGCGCGACGCGCAGGTTCGATCCCATCACGACCACATCGCTCAGGCCGGCTGCGGCTGCTCGACGGCGCAGGCGAGCGACGGCGAAGAGCCCTTCGACCTCTTCGGGCGGTGTGCCGTAGCGGTCGGTGAGCTCTTCGATCACGAGGTCGATCGCGTCGTCCTTCGCCGTCGCGGCGGCCGCCGCTGAGAGCTTCTGGTACGCCTCCAGGCGCAGCCGCTCGCTGTCGATGTAGGTCTCCGGGATGCGGGCATCCACCGGCAGTTCCATCCGCAGCTCGGTGCCGCCGTCGGTGTCTTCGCCCCGGAAAGTCGCGACTGCTTCGCCGACCATTCGCAGGTACAGATCGAATCCGACACCGGCGATGTGACCGGCCTGCTCACCTCCGAGCATGTTGCCGGCACCGCGCAGCTCGAGGTCTTTGAGTGCGACCTGCATGCCGGATCCGAGATCGTTGTTCACCGCGATGGTCTGCAGTCGGTCGGCGGCGGTCTCAGACAGCGGCTTCATCTCGTCGTACAGGAAGTATGCGTAGGCGCGCTCACGACCACGACCGACTCGGCCGCGCAGCTGGTGCAGCTGCGAGAGGCCGTACTTGTCTGCGCGATCGATGATGATCGTGTTGGCATTGGAGATGTCCAGGCCCGTCTCCACGATCGTCGTCGAGACGAGCACGTCGAACTTGCGCTCCCAGAAGTCATCGACGACCTGCTCGAGCTGATGCTCGCCCATCTGTCCGTGCGCGACCGCGATCCGCGCCTCCGGAATAAGTTCGGCGAGTTCTGATGCGACCCGTTGGATCGACTGGACGCGGTTGTGCACGAAGAACACCTGTCCCTCGCGCAGGATCTCCCGTCTGATCGCCGCCGCGATCTGCTTGTCACTGCGCGGACCGACGAAGGAGAGGATCGGATGCCGGTCCTCCGGTGGCGTCTGCAGGGTCGACATCTCACGGATGCCGGTGACCGCCATCTCCAGCGTGCGAGGAATCGGCGTGGCGCTCATAGCCAAGATGTCGACGTTCATCTTCAGCTTCTTGAGCTTGTCTTTGTGCTCGACGCCGAACCGCTGCTCCTCATCGATGATGAGCAGTCCCAGATCCTTGAACAGCACCTGGTCGGTGAGAATGCGGTGGGTTCCGATGACCATGTCCACCGAGCCATCAAGCAGCCCCTCCAGTGTGAGCCGTGCGTCCTTGTCGGTCTGGAAGCGCGAGAGGGATTTGACCTTCACCGGGAATCCGGCGAACCGCTCGGTGAAGGTTTCCAAATGCTGCTTCACGAGCAGCGTGGTGGGAACGAGCATCGCCACCTGCTTGCCGTCCTGAATGGCTTTGAACGCCGCGCGCACGGCGACCTCGGTCTTACCGAAGCCGACGTCTCCGGACAGCAGCCGGTCCATGGGGATCGGCCGCTCCATGTCGGCCTTGATCTCGTCGATGGTCTGCAGCTGGTCGGGAGTCTCCGCGAACGGGAAGGCTTCTTCGAGCTCACGCTGCCACGGTGTGTCCGGCCCGAATGCGTGTCCCTTCGCCGACATCCGCGCGGAGTAGAGCTTGACCAGTTCGACCGCGATATCGCGAACAGCTTTGCGTGCCTTGCTCTTTGCCGCTGACCAGTCGCTGCCTCCCATCTTCGAGAGTGTCGGCGCTTCCCCACCGACGTACTTCGACAGCAGATCGAGCTGATCGGTGGGTACGTAGAGCTTGTCACCCGGATAGCCGCGTTTGGAGGGCGCGTACTCGAGCACGAGGTAGTCGCGGGTGGTCTTGGTGGCGTTGCGTCCGCCGGTGGAGACTTCTCGCTGGGTCAGTTCGACGAATTTCGCGATGCCGTGCGTGGCATGCACGACGTGGTCGCCGTTTTTGAGCTGTAGCGGGTCGACGACGTTCTTGCGGCGCGAGGCGAGCTTTCGCACGACCCGTTGATCGCCACCGATCGTGCGGCCGTAGAACTCGTTGTCGGTGAGGACGGCGAGCTTGATCTCGGGCACCTGGAAGCCGGATTCGAGATCACCCATCACGAGCGTCGCGATACCTGCCTCGGGCGCTTCGGTGAGCGACTCGACCGTGCGCGCTGCCAGCCCGCGGTCAGAGAGCACATCGTTCGCACGGTCAACGAGGCCGGAGCCGGAGGCGACGACCACCACGCGCCAGCCGTCGGTGAGGCGCGCAGCCACGAACTCGATGGCACCGTCGACGTTGCCGTGGAAGGACGGAATGATCGACGAGTCGATGTTCGCCGCCGCGTCGTCATCGGTGGCGAAGGGGCTTAGCCGCCACCAGACGCCGTCGCGCTCGCGCACGATCTCGCGCAGGCGCGCAACCGTGAGGAAGTCGCCCGCTCCGAGATCGATGGGAGCGGATGCCCCGGACGTCGCTGCGCTCCACGCCGCATCGAGGAACTCCCGGTTCGTGTCGCCGAGGCTCTGAGCTCGAGCACTGGCTCGTTCCGGATCAATGAGTGCAGTTGCGGTCCCCTCGGGGAAGTACTCGATGAGCGCTTTCAGCGGGCCCGACACCGCCGGCAGCAGCGATTCCATGCCCTCAACGGGGATACCCTCCGCCATCTTCTCCAGCATCCCGGCGATCGCGGGAAAACCGGCGATCAGAGAACGGGCACGCTCGCGCACGTCGGAAGTCAGGAGCAACTCGCGCGTCGCTGCCAGCTCTACCCGGTCGACATCACCGGGCAACGAACGCTGATCGGTCACCGAGAAAGCGCGGATCTGGTCGATCTCATCGCCGAAGAATTCGACGCGGAACGGATGATCGCTGGTCGGTGGGAACACGTCGAGGATGCCGCCGCGCACAGCGAATTCGCCGCGACGCGAAACCATGTCCACGCGCGAGTACGCTCGTTCGACAAGCTGTTCGACCGCGTCATCGAGCTCGAGCCCGCGCGCGCCGAGGCCCAGCACCACGGGGGCGGTGTCGCCGAGATTGCCGGCGATCGGTTGCAGCGCAGCGCGCACGGATGCGACGACGATGAGCGGGCGCTCTCTGGTCCAGGTGGTGATCCGACGCAGCGTCTGCAGTCGCTGTCCCACCGTGTCTGGGCTCGGGCTCAGCCGCTCATGGGGCAGCGTCTCCCAGGCCGGGAACCGCAGGATCTCAGCATCCGGAACATACGAACCCAGCGCCAAAGCGAGCGATTCCGCACGTCGTCCGGTCGGCGCGATCACCAGCAGGGCGGGCGGACGCCCCACCGCTGCCCGCTTGCCGAGCAGTCCGGCGATGGTGGGAACATCAAGCCCATCGACGAGCCCGAGATCGGCATCGGTCTGCGCCCAGGTGAGGGCGTCTTCGTACAGGGTCGCCTCTTCCAAGGCGCGCAGAATCCCGGGAACAGTCACCAGATGAGCTTAGTCGCTGCCTCGGACACGGGACAGGCGAGCAACCATTACGATCCCGAGAACAAGTCCTCGATTTTCCCATGGATCAGGGGTAAAATCGACCATCCCACCCCTGGAGGAACGATGGTCGATGCCGTCGTCCGTGCTGACAAGTCCGGCGCGGGCAGATATGCGTTGCGGCGACGTGAGCTTGCCGATGCCGCACTGGCAGCCATTGCCGCACGGGGCTTCGCCAACACCGGTCTCCGCGACGTCGCCGCGCACACCGATCTGTCCCTCGGTATCCTGCACTATTACTTCGACGACAAAGACGATCTGATCGGCCAGGCTATCTGGCAGTACAAGTCCGAATGCGTCCAACGCTACGACCCGATCATCGCCACCTCACTCAGCGGTGCGGAGCTCGCCGAACGATTCGCGCAGGCGATGGCCGCCACGTTGCGTGATGAGGCCGACATGCACAGGCTCTGGTACGACCTGCGCAACCAGTCACTGTTCCAAACCGGGTTCCGCGACACGATCGTCGCGCTGGACGGACTGCTGTCCGAGATGGTCTGGGCGGTGATCTCGCGCTACAGCGAACTCGAAGGCCGCACGCCCACGGTCGATGCCACAGCGGCGTACGCCCTGTTCGATGGCATCTTCCTCAACGCCCTGATCGCCTTTCTGCGCGGTGAGATCACTGCCATCGAGCGGCTCAGAATCGCCAGCATCCAGCTTCTGCGCCGCGCCGTCTGAGCCGCTCTGATCGGCGGATCGCGGTCAGGAGGTCGCCGCGGCCCGCAGCAACGCGTGGCCGACGGCTCGTGCGATCGGCGCCTTCTCCAGCGCTGTGCGCACCCGCAGCGTGCTGATCGTCACAGAGCCCTCGCTCCAGCGCACGGTCGCCGTGCTGGTCGCCGCTCCCCGCAGCCACCCGGAGAAAATCGCCGAGTGCACGATCGCTGCACGCAGTGGACCGGGGATGCCGCTGATCACGAACTCGCCGAGCAGATCTTCGAAGGCGATGCCGAGGATCGTGTCGCCGGGAACCTCAGCGAAGGCACCGCGTCGATCCAGCCACTCAGTACGGGGCACCCAGTCCCCGTCCCCCGCGCGCAAGGCCAGACGCGCCGACGGCAGATAGTCGAATGCCGAGCCCAGGGCATCCTGCGTTTCCGCGAGGACGAGCACACGCCCACCCGAGCGGGCGTGCTGCTGCGCTTCAGCGGTGAATGAGAGTGACACGAGCAGATCCGCTTCGACGTCGACCGGCACGCCGAGCGCGCTCAGCCACTGGGCAGCAGCTTCGTCTCCCGCCCGCACTGCACCACCGGTCCACGCGGTGTCAGCGACGACCAGGATGTCCGCGGCATCGCGGGCGAGCAGCGCTCCCCCGCCGTGCAGTTCAGCCTCGACACGGTGCTGTCCAACAGCCGCGGGCACGGGGATGTTCAACATCCGCTCTTCTCGATCGCCGGGCACGGCGTATTCGAGAGCCGTCTCACCGTCGACGCGCACGCGGATGACGGCATCCTCCGGCAGACCGGCTGGCGAAGGCAGTGACGTCACCATGACCGGCAACTCCGCGCCGGCATAGAGGCTATAGGTCTGTGGGCGCAGCGCCACGGCATGCTCGCCGTTAGCAAGCGCGAACTCCGCGGTGTACTGCTTGGGCCTGCGGTTCATGTCGAACAGGCCGTTGGCCTCCCACTGCACATCGCTGAGCTGCGTGAGCACGTAGCCGCTGATGTCGTCATGCAGGCGGATGCTGGTGGTCTGATAGCGGTTGGCGACCAGCTGCGCGTGGTGCAGCTGACGAACCAGCTCCTCCCACGAACCGAACGCCTCTTCCAGCCCCAGCGAGCGGAACCGCGGCATGAGCCCCGTTCCTTCCGCAGCGCCGAACGCCCAGTCCGCCCCGAGGGCGAACCACCAGGGTTCAGCGCCATCCGCGTCGTACTGATCGAGCGCATGCGGCAGCGCCCAGTTACCGAACTCGCTGAGCACGAGCGGTTCGGCGCCGGTGCGCTCAGCATCGCCGTGCGGCGAGAAGGTCCAGTCCGGGCGCGCGGCGAAGTCGGCGATCTTCTCGTCCCACAGTGCGCGACTCTCCGGAATCCCGCGGTAAACGTGAAAATCATCGATGTGCGTGCGCACATGGAAGTTCGGTTCGCAGGCTGAGTTGTCCACGACGAGGGATCCCGCGGCGTACTGCTCGATGTCATCGAACACCTCGCGCAGCCAGGTTCGCTGCGTGGCGCTGGCGAGATCGATCCCCCAGGACTCATTCATGATGGTCCAGATGACGATACTCGGATGGTGGGCGTCGAGATCGATGAGGCGACGCAGCAGCGCGTGGCCATCGGCGGCGGTCTCCGGCGTCCAGGTCATCCAGCTGGGCAGCTCCGTCCACACGAGAATCCCCAGGCGGTCGGCGATCTCGTAATAGCGCGGATCGGGACGCTTGATGTGCACGCGCAGCATGTTGAAGCCGAGCGCCTTGGTCTGACGCAGCATGTCTTCCCAGGCCGCGAAATCCTCTGGAGCCAGGGTGGCACCGGGGTGGTAGTCCTGATCGAGAACAGCGCGCAGGTAGATCTCCCGGTCGTTGAGGAAGAACCGTCCGGCGTCCGCGCGGAAGCTGCGGAAGCCGCTCTCGCGCGTGATCTGGTCGGTGTTCTCGCCCGCCTGCTCCAGCGAGACCTCGACCGTGTACAGATTGGGGTGGTCGAGGTCCCACAACTCCGGGTTCTCGACTGTGACTGAGCCGGCGATATCTGTGCCCTGCACTCCGAGTGCAGCGGCCGTGACAACAGCTCCATCGCGCAGCAGCCGAACCCGCGCAGCATCCGCTCCCGCCGTCGCCGAGCCCGCGATGGTCACTTCGCCGCTTGCGGCATCCGTTCGCACAGCAAGCGAGAGAAGGTGAACCGGGTGCCGTTCTTCCAGCGTCACCGACTGCCAGATCCCCGCGGTGGTGCCGTACCAGGACTGCTTGCCCAGGGGATGCTCCAGGAAACCCGCCTCATCGGCCGAGCCGTAGCGCGGCGGGTAGGAGACGGTGACTTCCAGAGTGTTCGTGCCGTCGACGACAGCATCCGTGATGTCGAATTCGAAGGGCTCCCACGCACCGATGTGCGTGCCGATCTCGTTGCCGTTCACCCGCACCAAAGCTGTGTGGTTCACCGCTCCGAAGCACAGCACCAGGCGCCGTCCAGCCTGCTTGTGCAGCTCGAGTGCACGCTGGAAGCGGACGGTCTCGTGCGAATCACCGTGGCCGGGAACCTGAGTAGTCCAGGTACCGGGGACCGAGACTTGATGCGTCTCGGACTCGCCAGGAAGGTGCAAGAGCCAGGCGCCGTCGAGACTGACGGCGGCGCGGTGGGCGGTTGACATGGGGCCTTCTTCCAAAAAGTGAGGGGTGGGGTCAGGTGGACCCCACCCCTCAGAACTTCGGTGTTACTTGATTTCCTGCGTGACGCGTGCCTGTGCCTCGCCAAGGGCGTCAGCGACGTCCTTGCCGCTGAACCAGACCTCGTCCAGCTGAGCGTGGATCAGCGACTTGACCGCCGTCCAGTTCTCGATCTGCGGCACGAAGCTGATGCCGGTCAGAGCGGTCTCGGTGTAGTTCGCACGCTCCGGAGCGTTCAGGTACTCCTCGGACTCGATGATCGAGACCCGCGGTGCGATGTGCCCGGTGGCAATCGACCAGGATCCGCTGTTGTCGTAGAGGAACTTCGCGAACTCGAGCGCAGCACGGTACTTGACCGGGTCGTCGCCCTTCTGGCGCGGCAGCACCCACATGTGCGAGGACGCCCATGCGGCCGGTGCCTCGTAGATGGTCGGCAGGTCGGTGACCGTGTAGCCGAAGTCGAGGGTCGCTGCGTACTCGTTGATCGCCCACACGCCGTTGAGCAGGATCGCGGACTGCTGGCTCTTCCATTCGTCGATGGAGCCGGCGTAGTCGGCGTCGGTGTGCATGTAGCCGGCGTCGAGCATCTCGTTGATGAGCTCGAGCGCGGCAGCCGCCGCCTCGGTGTCGACCTCGGCGCTGCCATCGGCCGAGACCACGTCGCTGCCCTGCTGGCGAACCAGGGAGTAGAAGAAGCGCCAAGCCATGTCATCGTTGGCGAAGCCCGCGGAGAACAGCATCAGGCCGGTCTTGTCCTTGACGTCCTTGCCCATCTGCAGGAGCTCTTCGGGGCTGGTCGGCAGCACCGGGCGACCATCCTCGCCGATGTAGCCCGCCTCGGCGAGCACGTCGGTGTTCACGTGCATCACCAGCGCGTGCGCGTCGAAGGGAACGGCGTAGGTGGAGCCGTCCCACATGACCGACTTCTGCGCCTGCTCGGTGGCATCCGTCATGTCGATGTCGAACGACTCGGGGTCGAACGCCAGCAGCTGGTCGCGGGTGGCGTAGTCCGACATCGAGTAGTCGTGCAGGTTGGCGATGTTCGCGGGCTCGCCACCGGCGACAGACGCGTTGAAGGCGTCGTAGTACGAGTTCCAGTCGGTGCCGCCGAGGCGGTCGACGGTGATGCCGTTGTCGTTCTCGGCGTTGAACTTGTTGGTGAGGATCTGGATCGCTTCGCACTCGGTGGTCGCCAGCGCCGGGTCGGTGACGCCCTGAGTGCTCTCCTCGCAGTCGCCGAACATGCGCGACATGGTGATGGTGGTGCCCTCGAGCTGGTCGGCGGTGACAGCGGCGATCTGCTCATTCAGATCTCCGGCGTCGCCGGTACCGGCTCCGGCTTCAGCGCCGGTGCCGCAGGCGGTAAGCAGCAACGCCGCTGCAGTCAGCGACGCTGCCGCAACAGCAGTCTTGGTCTTTCGCATGGTTTTCCTTTTTGTTGTGTGGACAGTGGTACTACTTGCTGCCCGAGGTCATGGAGATGCCTCGGATGAGGTGTTTCTGGAAGAAGATGAAGACCAGCAGCAGCGGCAGCGAACCGATCAGTCCGCGGGCCATCAGACTGCCGAGTTCAGTCGCCTGCGCGAAGTTGCCCTGCAGGGATGCCAGACCGGTGGTGATGGTGAACATCTCCGACTTCGTCGCCGACACGAGCGGCCACAGGTAGTCGTTCCAGGTCTGCACGAAGGTGAAGATCGCCAGAGCGATCATCGAGGGCCGGGCCAGCGGCAGCATGACGGAGAAGAAGGTGCGCCAGGGTCCTGCACCGTCGATGCGCGCGGCTTCTTCGACCTCTGCCGGAACCTGCGAGAAGAACTGCGTCATCAGGAACACGCCCAGCGGCGCGGCGATGCGCGGCAGGATCAGCGCCGCATAGGTGTTGTGCATCGATACGTCGGCCACCATCGTGAACAACGGGATGAACATCGCCTCTTTGGGGATCATGAGGCCTGCGAGCACGCTCGCGTAGACGATCGTCTTGCCGCGGAAGGTGAAGCGCGCGAAGGCGTATCCGGCCATGGCGCACAGCAGCACTGTGAGCAGCGTGGTGAAGATGGTCACGATCGCGCTGTTGATGAACCAGCGGCTGGTGAGACCGACGCTGAACACCCCGAACAGGTTCTCCAGTGTGAAGCCCTGCGGGATCAGCGTCTGGGTCTCTTTGGTCAGAGCCTGGTTGTCACTCAGCGAGAGCGACAGCATCCAGAGCATCGGAATCAGCCAGACCAGCGCAGCGACGATCATCGCCACGTGATACCAGGCAGTGACGACC
Source organism: Microbacterium wangyouchuni (assembly GCF_054072595.1). Lineage (NCBI taxonomy): Bacteria > Bacillati > Actinomycetota > Actinomycetes > Micrococcales > Microbacteriaceae > Microbacterium > Microbacterium wangyouchuni. The sequence goes on along the minus strand of NZ_JBSVRM010000002.1, from coordinate 81,595 downwards.
CCACTGCGGCGGATGCGAGCCGGGGCGGCACGCTTGTCGGAGACGGTCATCGCCATCGTCTGTGCACTCATTTGCTGTCGTCCTTGCCGAGGGTACGCATCTGGATGACCGAGACGACGAGCATCACCGCGAAGAGGAACAGCGACATCGCCGATCCGTAGCCGAGCTCGAAGTCGCGGAAGCCCGCCTCATAGATGTGCTGGATCAGCACCAGGGTGGAGGTGCCCGGTCCGCCGCCGGTCATGATGTTGACCTGGCCGAAGACCTGGAACGAGGCGATCACCTGCATCACCATGACCAGCAGCAGCACGTGTTTGATGCCGGGAAGCGTGATGCTCGTGAACTTGCGCCAGGCGCCCGCGCCATCCAGCGACGCCGCCTCGTAGAGGGCCGGGTCGACGTCCTGAAGCCCTGCGGAGAAGAGCACGAGGTTGAATCCGACCGTCCACCAGACGGTGGTGGCGATCACGGCGAACATCGCCACGCTCGGGTTGGACAGCCAGGGGATCGGATCGATGCCGAGCGGCTCGAGCATCGCTGAGAGCAGCCCCTGGTTCGGCGAGAGGAAGTACGTCCACACCAGCGTAACGACCGACACCGGCAGGATGTAGGGCACGAAGAACACCATCTGGTAGATGCGTGTTCCCCGACGATTTCCCTGCAGTGCGAGAGCCATCACCAGGCCGAGACCGGCGATCAGCGGCGTCGAGATGACTGTGAACAGGAGCGTGTTCTGCAGCGCGGTCCAGAAATCCGGATCGAACCAGAATCCGCCCTCGGACGGGTGGAAGCCCAGTGCTACGACGATCGCCAGGATGCCGGCGACGCCCAGGCCCACGCCGATGGTGAGTCGACGACGCAGTAGCGGGCGAATCAGCAGGGCGATCGCCGCAATCACCAGCACGGCCCGCGGCAGGAGGAGGTGGGTCATCGACCAGGTGATCTCGTGGCCCCACAGCATCCGCTCGAAGTTGTCGAGGCCGATGAAATCGCGGGTGGCGCCGAGGAGATCCCAGTCGTGGAAGCTCATCCATACTGCCTGCAGCACCGGATAGATCACGAAGATCAGGTACAGCACCAGGAAGGGCGCAGTGAAGGCGATGCCGTATTTGAGGCCACTGCCGCTGCGCTGTGATGCTCGGCGCATGCGGCTGCGCTCGATGGTCGAGGGGCTCGACATCCGTTCTCCTTTGCCACGTTGCAAACTTGCAATAGAGTTATTTTTGCCACGTGGCATACGTTCTGTCAAATGCGTCTGCGAGGATGGGATCGAACCGTGACCGAAGAAGGGCCTGAATGAGCGCGAGCATCAATGATGTGGCGAAGCTCGCCGGCGTTTCACCACGCACGGTGTCGAACGTGGTGAACGACTTCGTCCATGTGCGCGACAGTACCCGGCAGCGCGTGCACGCTGCCATCGAAGAACTGGGCTACCGGCCCAACATCTCCGCGCGTCGGCTGCGGCAGGGGCGCACCCGGATCCTCGGCTTCGCGGTGCCCGAGCTCTCCCAGCCCTACTTCGCCGAGCTGAGCGAGCTGGTCGAAATCGCTGCGCAAAAGCGCGGCTACACCGTCATCGCGACACAGACCGGCGGCATCCGCGAGAACGAGCGGCGCGTCCTGCGCGATCTCAGCTCCCATATCGTCGACGGACTGGTGTTCTCACCGATGTCGATGGAGAAGGAAGAGCTCTACCGCACTCCCCCGAATGTGCCCACCGTGCTCATCGGCGAGCAGATCTCCAGCTCGCGCTACACGAACATCGCGATCGACAACGTCGCAGCGACGGCAGACATCACCCGGCACCTGCTGGAGCGTGGACACCGCCGCATCGCCACGCTGGGTGCGTATCACTCCGAGCTCTATCGCAGCTCCCGGCTGCGATTGAGCGGCTATCGCCAGGCTCTCGACGAGGCGGGCATCCCCTTCGACCCGGAACTCGTGCTCTACACCGATCGCTTCGGTCGACAGGCGGGGCTGGAGGGCATCACGCAGGCGTGGCAGGCGGGCACCCGCTTCGACGCCCTCGTCTGCTTCACCGACATGCTGGCGTTCGGCGCCATCCGCGCCTTCGCGAACATGGGCGTACGTGTGCCGGAAGACGTCGCGATCACCTCGATCGACGATGTGCAGGAGGCCGAATTCTCGGTGCCATCGCTGACCACGATCGCCCCGGACAAGCAGGCCATCGCCGATCGGGCCGTCGATTCCCTGCTCGCGCTTCTCGATGATGACACTCTCGAGCCGACCAACGTCGACATCGGCTACGAACTGATCGTGCGGGAGAGTTCCGGCCGCGGCTGACCTTTCGAGCGTCGGATACCGATGGCAGGATGATGCCATGCCGGAGATGCCGGAAGTCCACGGGCTCGTCACCTTCCTCGGCGAGCGCACCGTCGGACGGGCGATCACGCGCACGAGCGTCGGAGAGATCGCAGCTCTCAAAACGTATGATCCGCCGAATACCGCTCTGGAGGGAGCAGCAGTCACCGCCGCCACGCGGTACGGCAAGTTCGTCGTGCTCTCCTGCGGTGAGGATCTGCATCTGGTCTTCCACCTCGCCAAAGCTGGTTGGCTGCGCTGGTACGAGAAGCTGCCATCAACAGTGATCAGACCCGGAAGATCTCCGATTGCGCTGCGTGTCGCCCTCGACGATGGCAGTGGGTTCGATCTCACCGAGGCGGGCACGAAGAAGTCACTCGCTGTCTCCGTGGTGCGAGATCCCGCAGACGTTCCCGGCATTGCTCGGCTCGGGCCGGATCCGCTGAGGGAATCGTTCACCCGAGACACCTTCGCCACACTGATTGCGGGGCGCCGCACGCAGATCAAAGGACTGCTGCGCGATCAATCGGTGATCGCGGGCATCGGAAACGCCTATTCCGACGAAATTCTGCACGCCGCGCGCATGTCGCCGTACGCGATCGCCGCAACACTGGCCGATGACGAGATCGATCGTCTGTTCCGTGCAATGCAGACGACGCTGACGGCTGCTGTCGCCGCAGCATCCGGAAAACCACCGGCCGACCTCAAGGACGCCAAACGCGCGGGGTTCCGGGTGCACGCGCGCCGCGGTGAGGCGTGTCCGGTCTGCGGCGATGAGGTGCGCAGTGTGTTCTTCGCCGAGCGTTCGCTGGAGTACTGCCCCACCTGCCAGACCGGGGGCAAGATCCTCGCGGACCGCAGGCTGTCACGGCTACTCAAGTGACATAGGCGCAAATCCTCTCTGCCCGACGCGGAATGAAATGTGCGTCCACGCGTTGAGTACACTGAGCATCAACGTGCTCCGGGGTCGGTGTGAATCCGAACCGGCGGTGACAGTCCGCGAGTGTCTGAGATATTCAGATGCCGATCCGGTGGAATTCCGGGACCGACGGTGATGTGAGAGAGATCTCGCTAGTCCGGAAGGGAGGCAGCACGATGCGCGAGAGCGCGCCGTCTATCATCCCCGGAGGAAAACCGAAGGACGACGGATGGCAGTGAACGACGCAGAGCGCCGCGCGATGACGCGTGCGCTCGAGCTCGCCGTCCTCGGCCCCCGCGGGATCAACCCGCAGGTCGGGGCTGTGATCCTGTCCCCCGCCGGCGACATCATCGCTGAAGGCCGGCACCGTGGTGCCGGCACTCCGCACGCCGAAGTCGACGCGCTGTCGCAGTTGCCGCCCGGTGCGGCTCGCGGCGCAACCGCCGTCGTCACCCTCGAGCCCTGCAACCACACCGGCCGTACCGGCCCCTGCGCCCTGGCGCTCATCGAAGCAGGGATCAGCCGCGTCGTCTACGCGCTGGATGATCCCGGTGCCACATCCGGTGGCGGCGCCGACAGGTTGCGCGATGCCGGTGTGGATGTTGATTCCGGCGAACAGACAGACGCCGCCCGCGCGGTGATCTCCGATTGGTTGACCGCTCAGCGTGCGGGCCGCCCGCACATCACCGTGAAATGGGCGCAGAGCCTGGACGGACGCGCGGCTGCGACCGATGGCACCAGTCAGTGGATCACCGGCCCGGATGCACGCGCCGATGTGCACCGCCGCCGGGCCGAGGCCGACGCGATCGTGGTCGGCACCGGCACCGTGCTCGCCGATGATCCGGCCCTCACCGCACGTGACGGCGACACCCTGTACGCGCATCAGCCGATCCCCGTCGTCATCGGGTCCCGCGCGACACCACCGGATGCTGCCGTGCACCGCCACCCGCACGATCCACTCTTCTTCAGCACCCGCGATCTGCATGTCGTGGTCCGCGACCTGCATGCTCGCGGCATCCAGAGCGTGTTCATCGAGGGCGGCCCGACGCTGGCCAGCGCGTTCATCGCCGCTGGCCTCGCTGATCGTGTGCTCGCCTACATCGCCCCGGTCCTGCTGGGCGGCGATCGCCTGGCGCTGACTGACATCGGCGTGCCGACGATCGATGCCGCCCGCCGTCTGACGATCGACGAGTGGGTGCCGCTAGGCGCCGATCTCCTCGCGATCGCGCACCCGACCGCCCCAGAACCGCAGAGCAAGGGAGTCCGCTGATGTTCACCGGAATCATCGAAGAGATCGGCGAGATCACTGCCATCGCCCCGTCTGGTGACGGCTGGCGGTTGACAGTGCGAGCGCCACGCGCTGTTCAGGATGCTGTGCACGGCGAGTCGATCGCGGTCTCCGGCGTCTGCCTCACCGTGGTCGAGTCGACCTCGGACTCCTTCGCCGCGGATGTGATGAAGCAGACGCTCGACGTATCGGCGCTTGCCACAGCATCCGTCGGCACCAGCGTCAACATTGAAAAGGCGATGCCCGTCGGTGCACGTCTCGGCGGCCATATCGTCCAGGGGCATATCGACGGCACGGGCGAAGTTCTGGAGGTGCGTCCTGGCGTCGAATGGAGCGTTCTGCGCGTCTCGCTGCCGGCCGAGCTTGCGCCGCTAGTCGTCGACAAGGGTTCGATCTCGGTGGATGGCACATCCCTCACGGTGAGTGCGGTGTCAGACCCTTCACTGACCGCGTCGCACTGGTTCGAAATCTCGCTCATCCCGGAAACCCTCACCGCCACCACGCTCGGAACCCGCGCCGTCGGCGACCGCGTCAATCTCGAAACTGACATCCTCGCCCGCCATGTTGAACGCCTCCTCGCGTTCCGGGCTGTCTCGGAAGGAGGCTCGCGATGAGCCTTGCCACCATCGAAGAAGCTCTCACGTCTCTGCGCGCAGGGCGTCCCGTCATCGTCGCCGACGACGAGAACCGTGAGAACGAGGGTGACGTCATCCTCTCCGCAGAGCTCGCCACCCCCGAGTGGGTCGCCTGGACAGTGCGCTGGTCATCCGGTTTCATCTGCGCACCCATGCCCGCAGATCTCGCCGACACCCTCAACCTGCCTCCCATGGTCGAAGCCAATGAGGATGCCCGCTCCACCGCATACACGGTCAGCGTGGATGCCGCAGAAGGCGTGACGACCGGCATCAGCGCCTCCGACCGCGCACACACCCTCAACGTGCTGGCGAACCCGCAGTCGACAGCGACGAGCGTCATCCGCCCAGGACATGTGCTGCCGCTGCGCGCTGTCGACGGCGGCGTACGTGAACGCGGTGGCCACACGGAAGCCGCGGTCGATCTGATGCGACTGGCAGGCCTGGAGCCCGTCGGCGCGATCGCCGAGGTCGTCGACGAAGACGGCAGCATGATGCGTCTTCCTGGCCTCAAGGAACTCGGCAAGCAGTACGAGATCCCGGTGATCACGATCGAACAGCTCATCGCCCACCTGAATGAGACCGACCCGCTGGACGCGCCAGTGACGTCATCGCACGCAGGTCGTCGCCGAGTGAGTCTGCGAGCGGATGCCACGGTGCCCACCTCGCACGGCACATTCCGTTTTCTCGCCTACAAGGATCGCGTCACCGGCACGGACCACATCGCCGTCGTTTCGGGCGAACTCGATGAGACTGCGCTCGTGCGCGTGCACTCCGAATGTCTGACCGGCGAGGCGTTCGGGTCACTGAAGTGCGAGTGCGGTCCGCAGCTGGACGCGTCGCTTGAGGCAATCGAACGCCAGGGCGGCGTCGTCATCTACATGCGCGGGCACGAGGGACGCGGCATCGGGCTGATCAACAAGCTGCGGGCATACAGCCTGCAAGAGGAGGGGCTCGACACGGTCGACGCGAACCTCGCTCTGGGCCTTCCGGCAGATGCCCGCGAGTACGCCTCAGCGGCCGGCATCCTCAGCGATCTCGGCGTCTCGAAGGTGCGCCTGCTGACGAACAACACCGACAAGGTCACCAAGCTGCGCGAGCTCGGCCTCGATGTCATCGAACAGGTTCCGCTGATCGTTGGCGTCGGCGTCAACAACCATCAGTACCTCGAAACCAAGCGCGATCGCATGGGTCATATCCTCGGCGCAGCCGAGCTGGCCGAAGCCCTTGCCCAGGGAAAGGACAACGTATGAGCGGCGCAGGAGCCCCTTCGACAGGAACCGAGAAGATCGACGGCGCCGGACTCCGCGTCGTCGTGATCGCCGGCACCTGGCACGACACCATCACGGACGGTCTGATCGCCGGATCCGAGCGGGTGCTCACGGCATCCGGTGCCTCTTATGAGGTCGTACGCGTGCCCGGATCGTTCGAGCTCGCGGTCGCAGCGCAGGCTGCGTTCGCCGGCGGTGCGGATGCTGTGGTCGCTCTCGGTGTCATCATCCGAGGCGGCACACCGCACTTCGAATACGTGTCTGCTGCGACGACCGATGGGCTCACCCGGGTGTCGCTGGATGCCGGAAAGCCGATCGGCTTCGGTGTGCTGACCCTCGACGACGAACAGCAGGGCATCGATCGCGCGGGTCTCGCCGGCTCGAAGGAAGATAAGGGCGCCGAAGCGGCGGATGCTGCGCTGCGTACCGCGCTGCTCATCAAGCAGCTGCGCGACTGAGGGTCGCCTATCTGGCACTTTCTTCGGTGTCGGCCTACTGTGAGGACATGGAGACCCTGCGCCACGTCGTCGTATTCATTCACCTCATCGGCTTTGCCACGCTCTTCGGATCGTGGGCTGTGCAGGCCTTCGGCGGGAAGCGCGAGTTCACCCGCCTGATGAGCATCGGAATGGCGATCGCTGCTGTTGCAGGTCTCGCTCTTGCAGCCCCGTGGGGCATCGAGGGTGACATGAACTACGCAAAGATCGGCACCAAGCTCGTGGTTCTGCTGATCATCGGCGCACTGTTGGGCATCGGTACATCGAAGCAGCGCAAGACCGGCAGCGTCGCACCGGCCGTCTTCTGGCTCGTGGGCATCCTGACGCTCGTCAACGCCGGTATCGCCGTCCTCTGGTGACTCGCCGGGCTGCTTGTCATGACAACAAGCTGTGATCTTGCCTATAATCGATCCGTTGCCGTAAACGCGCGCCCATCACAGAGGCTGAGGCGCTGCAACCCCTGAGAAGCTCCGCCATACCCCTGCACCGGCGGAACCGATCCGCGGCTTATCCACCCTGCCTCACGATCGGAGAATCACATGCGCTACTTGCTTCGCACTGCTGTCGTCCTGTCTGCTTCCGCCCTCGTCCTCACTGGCTGCGCAGCCAGCGGCGGCGGCGAGTCCGGCGGAGAAGCCGGCGCTCTGAAGGGTTCCGGCAGCGGTGACAGCTGTGTCATCGACGCAACCGTTCCCGTCGGCGCGGCGCTCAGCCTGACCGGTGGTGCTGCCAGCTACGGCGAGTCGCAGCAGAAGGGCCTCGAGCTCGCGCTTGAGCACCTTAATGCTGAAGACGGCGTCGAGTACGACCTGACCATCGAAGACGACGGCACCGACCCGCGCCAGGCGATTTCCGTGTTCGAGGGCTTCGCTGCCAACGGCACCAGCGCCGTCATCGGACCTACCCTCTCCAACACCGCTTTCCAGGCACAGCCGGTCGCGCAGGAAGCGGGCCTTCCGGTCGTCGCCATCTCCAACACGGCAGAGGGCATCACCGCGCAGGGCGACTTCATCTTCCGCGACTCGCTCACCGAGGGCCAGGTCATCCCGCAGACGATCCAGGCCGCCACCGAGAAGCTCGGCCTGGAGAAGGTCGTCGTCATGTACAGCAACGATGACGCCTTCACCGAGTCCGGGTACGAGGTCATGGCATCCTCTCTCGAGGACTCCGGCGTTGAGATCCTCGACACACTGACCTTCTCGGTCAGCGACACTGACTTCCGCAGCCTGCTGACGGCCGCCAAGGAACTCCAGCCCGACGCGATCGTCGTCTCCGCGCTCATCGAGGCGGCAATCCCGCTCGTCACCCAGGCGCGCGAACTCGGCATCGACCAGCCCATCATCGGCGGCAACGGGTTCAACAACCCGCAGCTGATGGCGGATGCTGGCGAAGCCGCTGAGGACGTCATCGTCGGCGCTGCCTGGAACTCTGCTTCTGACAGCCCCGAGAACACCGAGTTCATGGCGGCGTTCGAGGAGGAGTTCGGCTCGGCGCCTGACCAGTTCGCCGCACAGGCGTACACCGGTCTGCTGGTCATCGACCACGCGGTTCGCGTGAACTGCTCGGGCGAGCGCACCGATGTCCAGGATGGCCTCACCCAGGTGAAGGATCTGGCGACCCCGCTGGGCTCGCTGACAATCAACGCTGACCGTGACGCTGAGCACCCGGCAGTGGTGCAGATCGTCAAGGACGGCTCCTTCGCCGTGATGAACTAACCGTCTCCCTCCCTGAGGACACACCATGCAGCAGTTGCTCAATGGCCTGTTTCTCGGTTCGATCTATGCGCTGTTCGCTATCGGGTTCACCCTGGTATTCGGCATCCTGGATCGACTGAACCTGGCTCATCCCTCGGCGTTCGCCGCTTCGGCATTCGTCGGAATCTGGCTCACCGAGGCCTACGATCTTCCGATCGGCGTTGTGCTGATCCTGGTGTTCCTCTTCGGAGGCATCCTGGGTCTGCTCATCGAACGCATCGCCTTCCGCCCGTTGCGGGACCGACCAGACGCGCACTTCGCGGGTCTGATCTCGTCCATCGCGCTCGGCGGCATGGTGATCGCACTGCTGCAGGCATTCTTCGGACCGAACACCCGCCGCTTCCCGGCGGGGACGGTATCTGATGAGTCCCTTCAGATCGGCGGGGTGACAGCAAGCTATCTGCAGCTGGCAATCCTCGCGATCTCGCTGGGACTGATGATCGCCCTCACCATTTTGGTGAAGCGATCGTCACTGGGACGCTCGATGCGGGCGGTGGCGGAGAACCCCACCGCCGCCCGCGTTCTCGGCGTGAATGTCGACCGGGTAACCTCCCTCACCTTCGCGATATCGACGGCGCTCGGCGCTGTTGCGGGTGTGTTGTTCGCTCTGAACGTCAATAGCGCCCAGCTCGGCATGGGAACCGCGATCGAGCTTAAAGGGCTCGCCGTCATCATCGTCGGCGGTATGGGTTCTCTTCCCGGCGCGTTGATCGGCGGGCTGATCCTCGGTATCGCCGAGGTCTTCACGATCCAGTACGTCGGATCGAGCTGGCGTGATCTGATCGCGTTCGCTCTGCTGTTCCTGATTCTGCTGCTGCGACCACAGGGACTGTTCGGTAAGCGGAAGGTGCGGGAAGTCTGATGTTCTTCACGGAGTCGACTCTCGTCTTCATCGCGATGAACGGCGTCTTCGCGTTCTCGTTCTACGCGGTTCTCGTCGCCGGCCAGCTGAGCCTCGCTCAGGCCGGATTCGCTGGGCTGTCCGCATTCGTCGCCGCCAGCATCGCCCCTGCTCCGACCGAGTGGGGCCCGCTCCCCACTCTGCTGTTCGCGATGTTCGTCGGAATGGTGGTGGGCGCTCTCGCCGCTGTCATCCTCGGTCTTCCGACGATGAAGCTGCGCGGGGTGTTCCTCGCCATCGCAACCCTCGGATTCGCCGAGGCGATGCGCATCTTCATCCTCAACGCCGAATGGACCGGCGGTGCGCAGGGCATGTCCGTGCCGAAGATCATGACCCCGGTCATCGCCTGGGTCGTGCTGATCATCGTCGCGTACTGGTTCTGGCGTCAGACCCGCTCACGCTACGGCCGGGCGCTGGAGGCGATCCGCGAGGACGAACTCGCCGCGCGTTCCATCGGCATCAACGTCGGCGGGCACCGCCTGACCGCATTCGTCTCGGCCGGTGTGCTCGCCGGGCTCTACGGCGTGATGTGGGCGTATTACATGCGCCTGATCGCACCGGAGGACTTCGCGTTCGAAACGGCCATCGATGGTCTGGTCACCGCGGTGGTCGGCGGAACGGCGAACTTCTTCGGACCGATCCTCGGCAGCGGCTTCCAGACCATGCTTCCGGAGATCCAACGCCTCATCGGGATCGAAGCGGGCTGGATCCGCCCGTTCCTGTCCGGGCTGCTGCTGCTCATCGTCATCCTGTACCTGCCCGGCGGCATCGCGAGCCTGATCCCGCGTCGCAAGCAGCGCATCGATATCAGCGCTCTCGACATGGATGCTCCGGCAACCGGCCGCAGCCACCCCGCCGCGGGTGAAGTCATCGCCGAGTTGAAGGGTCTCTCGAAGGAATACGGCGGCGTACACGCTGTGCGCGGCGTCGATCTGACCATCCGAAGCGGCGAGGTCGTCGGCCTCATCGGACCCAACGGCGCTGGCAAGACCACGCTGGTCAACATGCTCAGTGGCTTGATCCCGCCGTCGGGCGGATCAGCGACGGTGCTTGGCGTTCAGATCGGCAAGACCCCGGTGCACAAGTTCGCGGCAGCGGGTGTGACCCGCACCTTCCAGCATTCGAAGCTCTTCAACCGCCTCACCGCTTTGGAGAACGTCCTCATCGGCGCCCACCTGGTCGCGAAGCCCACGTTCCTGCGTCGGCTGATCTGGCTGCCCTCGGCGCGACGCGACGAGCGTCTCGCGCTGGAGCACGCGGCCCGCTGCCTGCGCCGGGTCGGCCTGCTCGACAAGGCTGATGTCACGGCCACCGCACTGTCGTACGGCGACCAGCGTCGGCTGGAGATCGCGCGGGCCCTTGCCGCCGATCCTTCCCTGCTGATCCTCGATGAACCGGCCGCCGGTATGAACCACGTCGAGGCCGAGGGCTTGTCGGAGCTCATCCGTTCGCTGGCTTCGGATGGCCTGACCATCATCTTCATCGAACACAACGTCGGCATGGTGCTGGGCACCTGCGACCACATCATCGTGCTGAACTTCGGTGAGGTGCTCGCCGATGGCACACCCGATGAGATCGCAGCCGATGAACGGGTGATCGAGGCGTACCTCGGCTCGGCCGACAGCGCAGATACGGAGGCCGATGACCATGTCTGAACCACTGCTCAGCGTGAAGGACCTCGTGGTCTCGTACGGACGCGTAGAGGCCGTCCGCAGCGTCTCCTTCGATGTCGCCCCGGGAGCGCTCGTGACGCTGGTCGGAGCCAACGGCGCCGGCAAGTCATCGATCATCAATGCGATCTCGGGCATCGTGCGTCCGGCTTCGGGGACGATCACCTACGACGGTGCAGACATCACCCGTACCCGTTCGCACAAGCTGGTTCCTCGTGGCCTCGTCCAGGTGCCGGAGGGCCGTCAGATTCTGGCGACCATGACCATCGCCGAGAACCTGCGGATGGGTGCCCGCTCGCAGGGGCGACGTGCCGGATCCGCGATCGACGAGATGTATCAGCGGTTCCCGGTGCTCGGTGAGCGTCGGTCGCTGGCAGCGGGTTCACTGTCGGGTGGCGAGCAGCAGATGCTCGCCATCGCCCGGGCCATGCTCGCGCAGCCGCGTCTGGTGCTGATGGATGAGCCGTCCATGGGGCTGGCTCCGAAGATCGTCGACGGCGTGTTCGAGGTGATCTCTGAGATTCGTGCCACCGGCGCCACGGTGCTCCTGGTGGAGCAGAACGCTCGTCGTGCGCTGCAGGCAGCGGACGAGGGACACATCCTGCAGAACGGCTCAGTCGTGCGCTCGGGTGCGGCATCCGATCTGCTCGCCGATGACGACATCATCCAGGCGTACTTGGGTACCGGAGGCACAACCGCGTGAGTGTCTCCCGCCGGCGCATCCGGCGCCGCATCCCCACCTGGTCAGCCGTAGCTCCGCTGCTCGGATTCCGTCGTCCTGTGCTCGATCCCGTCGAGCGACGGCTGCGCGCAGCGTTGACGGTGAAGGATCTGGCGCAGGTAGCTCGGCGCACGACGCCGCGCTCCGTGTTCGACTATGTGCACGGGGCAGCGGAGGACGAGCTCAGCCTGCGCCGGGCGCGCTCGGCATTCTCCTCGGTGGAGTTCTCGCCCCGCGTCCTGCGCGACGTCGGCGCCGTGGACACGTCCACGATGATTCTGGGGCGTCCGGCCTCTTTCCCGTTGATCATGGCGCCCACCGGATTCACCCGGATGATGCATCATGAGGGCGAGATCGCGGTCTCACGTGCTGCGGCGCGGGCCGGAGTTCCATACAGCCTCTCGACGATGGGCACGACGTCACCGCGTGCCCTGCAGGACGAGGCACCGGGAGACAACTGGTTCCAGCTGTACCTGTGGAAGGACCGCGAGGGAACGCTGCGGCTGATCGATGAGGCACGGTCCTCCGGTTTTGACACCCTCGTGCTGACCGTCGATACGCCGGTTGCTGGCAACCGGCTGCGGGACACCCGCAACGGCTTGACGATTCCGCCTGCTCTGAATGTGAAGACGATGTGGGACTTCGCCCTGCATCCGAACTGGTGGATCAATGTGCTCACGACCGACCCGATCGAGTTCGCGAGCCTGCGTTCCTTCGATGGCACGGTCGCAGAGCTCGTGGCGAAGATGTTCGATCCGACGCTGAGCTTCACAGATCTCGCGTGGCTGCGCGAACAGTGGGAGGGCAAGCTCGTCGTGAAGGGCATCCAGTCTGTTGAGGATGCCCGGCAGGTGGTGGATGCTGGTGCTGACGCACTGGTCGTCTCGAATCACGGCGGCCGGCAGCTCGACCGCGCACCTACTCCCCTGCGGCTCCTACCCGAGGTCGCCGCTGCTGTGGATGGCCAGGCACAGGTCTTCTTGGATACCGGCATCCTGTCGGGAGCGGACGTGCTTGCAGCCGTCGGTCTTGGCGCCGACGCGTGCATGGTGGGCCGGGCGTACCTGTACGGCTTGATGGCTGGCGGCGAGCGCGGCGTCGATCGGATGCTGGAGATCATGCGCGCGGAAGCGGTGCGCACGATGCAGCTCACTGGTGTGAGCTCGATCGGGGAACTGCGCGGACGCGTCAGCTTGGGCTGACGCCACTTCGGTCAGACGAACATCACGCGAGGCGGCGGTTCGTCGATATACGTGGCGCCCGTTGGGCTCGTCCATGCGATCGCCCCACCGGGAAGCTGGGTGGCAGACCATCGATATCGTTCGTCGAGATCCGGATGCTTGAGCGTGTGATGCCCTTTGCAGAAGTGCGAAAGGTTGCAGATCTCGGTTGCTCCGCCCTTGGCGTGGTCATGATTGTGATCGATCTCGCAGCGGTGTACGGGCATCCGGCATCCGGGGAAGCGGCAGTGTCGATCTCTCGCCCGTAAAAATCGCTTCATCGAGGCTGTTGGCACGTAATTGTCAGTGGAAACGGCCTTCCCCTCCGGATCGAGGAACAGGCGGGACCAGGATGTCGCTCTGCTGGCGAAGTCTCGAGCCAGGTCTGGGAGAACCGGCCCATAGCCGTCGAGCTCAGCCATCCGCTCGTCGTCACCGGTGAGGGTGCTCGCGGTGAGCGTGATCTGCACGGTCGCCTTGATCGATTCGGCTGCCGTGCCCGTTACTGATTCAGCCTTGCCCGCCAGGAGGAGATCCATGATGATATCTGCGCGGATCTGGCCCATCGTTCGCCTGTCGGCATCGGGAGAGGTGTCGTTCTTGTTCTGTTCGAAGACCACTTTGGCCATGGCTGTGGCACGATCCAAGGCGGCTCTGCCCAGCACTTCGGGCGTCGTGATGACAAGCTGGCCCATACCGTCGCTGAGAGAGTGGAACTGCGCGTTTCTCGTCTCGCGTGCGCTGCGGTGTCTTTCGCTGACACTGGCGGGAGCGATTGCTGCGACAAGTGCTTTGGCGTGCGCTCCGGTGCGGGCCGGGGTCTCGCCGACGGCGAACTCGAGTATGCGCGCCTGATACTGCGCGTAGGCATCTGCATCGCCATACGGCAGCCCGATCGTCGGTGGAATGATGACGTCGACGTGTCGTTTACTGATCAGCCCTGCCGCGAACGCCTTCGCGATTTCGGGGAGCTCTCGCCTCAGAGTGTCTGCTCGGCAGAAGTCGCCTTCTACCGTCCCCTGCGACATATTCGCCGCCGCCGCGAACTCGGCGGCCATCGAACGGAATGCCACGTCATGGTCGAAGGCACCCGGAGGCAGCTTCTCGCGCAGCATCGCGAACCGCTCGCCCATGATCTCGGCGCGCCGAGCCTCGAGCCGCGAGACTTCGGTTCCGAGCGTGGTCCATTCGTCCCGCAACGCGGATACGCGCTGGAACTCAACTTCGATGGGAGAGATATCTGCCATAGCTCAAGTATGGCATCTATCTTCTAATCAAACAAGAGTCTATTCGTGTACTTTCGAAAAAATCTTCGAAGCATCAGTAGCTGGCGAGCACCCGCTGTGCAGCGCCGTCCAGCGTGATGGTTCCGCCGTAGGGAACGATCCACTGCGGCCTGGTGTGCCCGAATGGCACACCAACACAGACCACAGCATCCGCGTTGTAATGGGCGACGGTTTCGATCACGACGTCGCGCTGCGCATCCCGCAGCGCCTGTGCCTCATCCGGCGAAGGGTGGAACTCGAAATCGCTGACCGGCGGACGCGCGAAGACGACCCCTGAGACCGCCGCAAGGAGACCTCGCTCCCCCAAGCCGCGCAACCAGCGCCCCACCCACCCGGCCGAGGGACGCTCTTCGCTCGTCTCGGCGATCAGAATCGTACCCTCAAGCGCCGACAGTGCGGGCAGTCGGTCTGCGAGGGCCAGCGCATCGATCGATTCCAGGCAACCACCCCAGGTGCGCCCGGATATGCGCACGGCCGGGCCCGCCCAGCTCCACGGTTCCGTCGGCACGCGATCACCGAACTCTGTGAGGGCGAGCGGGTCTTCCCAGCGCTTGCCGACGTCCTCGGATTCCCCCGGCTCAGTGAGCTCGATCTCCCCACCACCCAACAGAGCCGCCCGCAAAGAGCGCAGATGAACGTCATCCACGGCGGGGCCGGGCCCGAGGTGCACCGCCGTTGACCCGCCATAGAACCCCGGGATGCCGATACCCCAGAGCCAGTTCAGAATGTTGGTGTTATCGCTGTAACCGATGAACGGCTTCGGGTCGGCCTGCGCGAGCGTCGCGTCGAGGTGCGGAACGACAAGGATCTGATCGTCGCCGCCGATGGTGGCAAGAATCGCTCGGATGCTGGGATCCGCGAAGGCCGCGTTGACATCGCCCGCCCGAGCTTCTGGTGACGCGTCGAGCTGACGGGTGGTCGGATACTCGACCGGGATGAGCCCGGTCAGCTCAGTCAGTCGCCGCAGCGCCTGCTCATGGATCTCCGGAGCCACCGCTGGCGCGGCAAACGCGGGCGAAAGGATGGCGACACGGTCGCCGGGAACAAGCTTGGGCACAGTCAGCATCCACTGATTCTCTCGCATGACCAGGCGTCAACATTGCTTGACGAACCCGAATCGTCAACATATATTGACGTTATGACTATTCGCACCACACAAAGCCTCGAACCGGATGGCGAGCCGATCGCTGAACTGCACCGACTCGCCGGGATCCGCAGTGAGATCGCCCGCACCGAAGAGACACAGGTGCGGCGTGCGCGACTGGCCGGATATTCATGGCAGGCGATCGCCAGCGCGCTCGGAGTGACAAAACAGGCCGCACATAGGAAGTACGGTCGTAGGTAACCCCTTACTCAGATCGAGGTCTCGTATGTCTCGCACGGCGACCAGCCGCCGACGCGGACGCGGCGCACCGCAGGACGGCCCGCGCGCCACGTTCCGCCAGCTTCTCCCCTTCCTGTTCGAGCACAAGCGCACGCTGATCGTCGTCGCGATCCTCAGTGTGTTCGGAGCGGCCACCTCGCTCGCCCAGCCGTTGCTGGTCGGACAGGTCATCGTCGCGGTGCAGTCCAATCAGACGCTGGGAGTGCTCGTCTGGCTGCTGGTCGGCTTCGTGATCGTGTCATCCGTCATCTCCGGCTACCAGCACTATCTGCTGCAGCGCACCGGAACAGCCGTCGTGCATTCCAGTCGCCGTCAGCTCATCGCCCGCATCCTGCACCTGCCGATCCGCGAGTTCGACGCGCGCCGCACCGGCGATCTCGTCTCGCGCGTCGGGACCGACACGACGCTGCTGTATGCCGTACTCACGCAAGGACTTGCAGATGCCGTCGGCAGCGCGATCCTGTTCCTCGGCGCTCTGATCGCCATGCTGATCATCGATCCGATCCTGCTGCTCATCATCGTCGCCGTCGTGGGGCTCTCGCTGGCCGTGGTGGTCATGCTCAGCGGCCGAATCCGCACCGCCTCCACCGCGCAGCAGGTGAAGGTCGGCGAGCTCGCCTCGGCGGTCGAACGCGCCGTCGGTTCCATTCGCACCGTGCGCGCATCCGGTGCCACCGAACGCGAGACGACGTCGGTCTCACACCTGGCCGGCGAGGCGTACGGTCTCGGTGTGAAGATTGCCAAGGTGTCCGCTCTGGTCGTGCCGATCTCCGGTGTCGCACTGCAGCTGTCCCTGCTCGCCGTGCTCGGTGTGGGAGGATTCCGCGTTGCCGCGGGCGCTATCACCGTGGCCTCGCTCATCACGTTCGTGATGTTCCTGTTTATGATGCTCATGCCGCTGGCCACGACCTTCGGCGCCATCACGTCGGTCAACCAGGCGCTCGGCGCCCTCGGCCGCATCCAAGAGGTGCTTGATCTTCCCACCGAAGACCAGGAAGATGCCGCGATCGCCGCCGCCGTCCGAACAAGCGATGCTGATGCGGCCGCTGATCCTGCCACCGGGCGGGCAGTCGTCCCCGCGCTGTCGTTCCATGACGTGCGCTTCCGTTATCCGGATGCTGTCATCGCCGCCCGCGAGGCCGCCACGACCGAGGCGCACACCGTCCTCGTCGATGCGCACCTCGAAAGCAAGACGGATGATTCAGCCCTCGCGAAAGAAGAACATCGCGACGTACTCCGCGGCGTCTCCTTCGCAGTTCCACGCGGCTCCCGCGTCGCACTCGTCGGACCGAGCGGTGCAGGAAAGAGCACGATCCTCTCGCTGATCGAGAGGTTCTACGACCCGACTGGTGGTTCAATCCGCCTCGATGGTCACGACATCCGCACCTATCCGCGGACGGATCTGCGCGCGAACTTCGGCTACGTCGAGCAGGATGCCCCGACCCTCGCCGGCACGTTGGCCGATAATCTGCGGTTGGCGTCGCCGGAGGCCACGGATGCCGACTGCGAACGTGTTCTGCGTGCCGTGAACCTGGGCGACGTGCTGGATCGCGGAGCGCTGGGACTGGAAACACCCGTCGGTGAGGATGGTGTGATGCTCTCCGGCGGTGAGCGTCAACGCCTCGCAATCGCCCGCGCTCTCCTCACCGAGGCCCCCATCCTGCTCTTGGACGAGTCGACATCATCTCTCGATGGGGTGAACGAGCAGCGTATGCGCGAAGCGATCGATGCGGTCTCTGCTGACCGCACGCTCATCGTGATCGCGCATCGGCTGTCCACCGTCGTCGACAGCGACCAGATCGTCGTGCTGCAGGCTGGCGAGGTCGTGGGGCAGGGAACGCATACGGAACTCATCGAATCGACGCCGCTGTACCGCGATCTGGCACGGCACCAGTTGCTGGCCTAGTCCCCCGAGCGGCTTAACGCGACGACAGGATGGCGGGACCACTCAGCCATGGGTATGTCCCTGCCATCCCGCCGTCGCGGGTCTTTACTCGGCCTGGGCGAGTCGGTAGCGCAGCGAAGCGAGCTCGGTGCGCAGCGCAGCCGGCAGCTTGTCACCGAAGGTGTCGTAGAACGCCTCTGTCGAGTCGGCTTCCTGCCGCCAAGCATCCGGATCCACTGCGAAGAGCTCGTCGAGATCCTGCTGGGGGATGTCGAGGTTGTCCAGGTTGAGATCGTCGATGATCGGCAGACGCCCGATCGGGCTGTCGACAGCGCTCACCTCGCCACTGATGCGGCGGATGATCCAGTCCACGACGCGCGAGTTATCGCCGAAGCCTGGCCAGAGGAACCGGCCGTCTGCGCCGCGACGGAACCAGTTGACCTGGAAGATCCGCGGTGCACGGTCGAAGCGCAGCGACCGACCGACCTTCAGCCAGTGCGCGAAGTAGTCGCCCATGTTGTAACCGCAGAACGGCAGCATGGCGAATGGGTCGCGGCGCAGTTCCCCAAGAGTCCCCTCAGCGGCGGCAGTGCGTTCGGAGGAGATCGTCGAGCCGAGGAAGACGCCATGCGTCCAATCCGTCGCCTCGACGACCAACGGGACGTTGGTCGCACGACGACCGCCGAACAGGATGATGTCGAGCGGAACAGCTTCTTCCCAGTCGTCGGAGATCTGCGGGCACTGAGCTGCAGCCACGGTGAATCGAGAGTTCGGGTGTGCTGCGGGACGACCCGAGTCGGGAGTCCAGTCATTTCCCTGCCAGTCGACGAGGTTCGCCGGCGGGGCGTCCGTCAGGCCTTCCCACCACACGTCTCCGTCCGGGCGGAGTGCGACGTTGGTGAAGATCGTGTTGCCCCACAGGGTCTCGATCGCGGTGACGTTGGTTGATTCGCCGGTGCCCGGTGCGACGCCGAAGAAGCCGGCCTCGGGGTTGATCGCCCACATCCGGCCGTCTTCGCCGGGGCGGATCCAGGCGATATCGTCGCCGAGGGTTTCCACCGTCCATCCGGGGATGGTCGGGCGCAGCATGGCGAGGTTCGTCTTGCCGCACGCCGAGGGGAAGGCCGCGGCCACGTGGTAGGCCTTGCCCTTCGGGTCGATCACGCGGATGAGGAGCATGTGCTCGGCCAGCCAGCCCTCATCACGGGCGATGACCGAGGCGATGCGCAGTGCGAAGCACTTCTTGGCGAGGATGGCGTTGCCACCGTAGCCGGATCCGTAGGAGTAGACCTCGAGCGTGTCGGGGAAGTGGACGATGTACTTCTCGTCACTGCAGGGCCACTCGACATCCTGCTCGCCGGGTGCCAGCGGCGCACCGACGGAGTGCACGGTTTTGACCCAGGGTGCACCTTCAGCGATCTGACGGGTGACCGCGTCGCCGACGCGGGTCATGATGCCGATGGATGCTACGGCGTAGGCGCTGTCGGTGATTTGAACGCCGATGTGCGAGAGCGGGCCGCCGACGGCCCCCATGGAGAACGGCACGACGTACATCGTGCGCCCGCGCATCGAGCCGGTGAAGATGTCGGTCATCGTTTCGCGGATCTGGGTCGGGTCCGCCCAGTTGTTCGTGGGACCGGCATCCTCTTCGCGCTCGGAGGCGATGAAGGTGCGCGCTTCGGTGCGCGCGACGTCGCTGGGGTTCGAGCGGGCCAGGTATGAGCCGGGCCGCCATTCGGGGTTGAGCTTGATCAGCTTCCCCTCGTCAACCAGACCGCGCAGCACCGCATCGTTCTCTGCTGGTGAGCCGCTGACCCAGTGCACGGAATCCGGCTGAGTAAGTGTTGCGATCCCATCGACCCACGCGACCAGGTCAGCAAAGGCCTGCGTGTCATAGGTCGGCACAGCACCGAATGCCCGTGTCGGTGCAACAGCAGGGATGCGAGGTGTGAAGGTTTCGGCCATGGCCATGTCTGCTCCTTCGAAGAGATCGGCGTGTACCTCAATTCTTGACAGGATTCCGGTGGGGTTTCGGACTGATTGAGGTTAAAGAAGTGCGATTCTTTCGTTATGATCAAGGAATGAGCGACTCCGGCATCCATCTCACGACTCTCGGTCACCGCATCCGTCATCACCGACTCGCCCACGGCTTCACCCTCGATGAGCTCGGCGCGCAGGTCGGCGTCGCGGGTTCCCAGCTGAGCCTCATCGAGAACGGAAAGCGCGAGCCGAAGCTTTCCCTGCTGCAGGCGATCGCGCAGGCGACCGATACCGAGGTCGCCGACCTCATCTCCGGTGAGCCGCCCAACCGCCGTGCGGCGCTGGAAATCGAGCTGGAGCGCGCTCAGGTCAGCCCCGTGTTCCGCCAGCTCGGCATCACACCGGTTCGAGTCTCCAAAGGCATGCCCGACGAGACGATCGAGTCGATTCTCGGATTGCACCGCGAACTCCAACGTCGCGAGCGCGAGGCCATCGCCACTCCGGAAGAAGCGCGACGCGCGAACACCGAACTACGCCTGCGGATGCGAGCTCAGAACAACTACATCGGAGACATCGAGAAGCTCGCCGAGAAGCAGCTGAAGGCGGCCGGGCACGTCAGCGGGGCGCTCACCCACCGCACCGTGATCATCATGGCCGAGAAGCTCGGCTTCGAACTCATCTACGCGAACGACCTGCCCCGGTCGACGCGCTCGATCACCGACCTCGAGAACAGCCGTATCTACCTGCCACCGGCATCCATCCCCGGCGGCCACGGCCTGCGCTCCATGGCGCTGCAGGCGATGGCGCATCGTCTTCTCGGGCACACTCCCCCGACCGACTACGCGAATTTCCTCGAGCAGCGCCTGGAGATCAACTACTTCGCGGCCTGCTGTCTGATGCCAGAAACCGCGTCCGTCGCTTTCCTGCAGCAGGCCAAGAAAGACCGCAACCTCGCCGTCGAGGACTTCCGCGACGCCTTCGGTGTGACGCACGAGGCCGCCGGAATGCGGATGACGAATCTGATGACCGAGCATCTAGGAATGCTGCTGCACTTCCTCCGCGTCGACGACACCGGCGCCATCACGCGCGTCTACGAGAACGATGATCTGCTCCTGCCGATGGATGTCACCGGCGCTGTGGAGGGCCAGCCGGTGTGCCGGAAGTTCCAGGCGCGCTCGGCGTTCACCCAGCAGAACCGCACCACCGAGCGTCACCAGTACACCGATACCCCCGCGGGCACTTTCTGGTGTGCGACGCAGACCGGAACCGCTGACGACGGCGAATACTCGATCACCGTTGGCGTGCCTTTCGACGATGCCCGCTGGTGGCGCGGACGGGAAACCGCCGAGCGTGCAGTGTCGTCCTGCCCCGATGAGGCGTGCTGCCGGCGCCCCGCCCCGGATCTGACGTCGCGATGGAGCAACAAGGCTTGGCCGAGCGCCCGCGTGCACACGCATATGTTCTCGCCATTGCCCCGCGGTGCATTCCCCGGCGTGGACGAGAACGACGTCTACACGTTCCTCGCCCGCCACGCCGAGTAGCTTTCCCCCCTGCACCCCCTTGCGAGTGTCCAGTTGTGGCTCCCTTTTCGCGCAAAACACAGCCACGCGCGAACACTCGAAACTAGATCAGTGGGTGATGAACGCTAAGTAGCGGGAGAGCGCTGGGGCTGCGTCGAGCGCGGTGCTGTGCGCGAACAGCTCGGCGATCGGTTCATCGCGGTGGCGACCGACGGCGGTGGAGTGACGCCAGGTGCCGGCCACGACCCCCTCGGCGACGATGATCGGACGCACCATGCCGTTCTTCGCCGGCCCCACCGTCGCGACATGCTCCGAAGGGCAGGCAACGGTGCGGTCGAGGTAGGAGATGTAGTACTCCTCAAAGGGTCCGAGCGCGACGACAGCGGCACCCTGTGATTGCCGCCTGGGGCGCGGATGTGCGATGAACTGCCCGTCGTCGAGCTGTCGGATGCGATCATCATCGACGGATGCCGCGGCCGCGGCCCGCGCGCCACCCAGGGTGAGCCCTGCCCACCAGGCGAAGTCCTCCGCTGTCGCCGGACCGTGGCCGCGAACGTACCGGATGAACAGCTCAGCGGCCGGATCGCTCGGCCACGCGGCGCCAGCGACATGCTCTTCGACAAGCACGAAGCGCTGCTCACGGGATGCACCGTCCGGGCGGGCCACGACAGGTCCCTGGCAGATCATTCCGCGCAGTGCAAGGTTCTGGATCGCGTGCAGCCCGCGCTGGTTGCTCGGATCGATGCCCACCTGCTCGAGGATCACGAACAGCTCAGCGCGGGTCAACGCGTTACCACCGGTCAGCGCCGCACGAACAACGCGCTCGACGGTCGAGAGCGTCTCAGCGTCGAGTCCGAGTTCGCGGTAGCGCGGAGCTGCCATGCGCAGCTGTCGCTCCCCTGTCACCTCCAGCATCCAGCCGAGGTCTTCTCCCGGAACGATATGCAAGGTTCCGCGCTGCGTCCACGCGCGCACCAGTGAGCCCTGGTTAAAGAGCCGGTCAACATCACGAAGCGTCGGCGCACCGGTAGTGCGTGCCGCCAGAGCCCAGCGCCCGGCCCAGAATTCCTGCGCTTGCACCGCGAGCATGTGGCGCGCAGCATCCAGCGCCGAGGGCGCCGGCGCACTCAGCCGGTGCGAGCGCAGGCGCTCCGCGCGGAGCAGGTGTGCGTCCATCGCTCCATCTTGCCGGGTGGCGTAGACGTTCGTCAGCACGTACCGCCGCGGCGTTTTCGCGGCCTGCTCCGGATAGCCTGATCCCATGACTGCGATCACCGCTCGTGCTGCCCTTCTCGACATGGACGGAACACTCGTCGATTCCACGGCCGTGGTCGAGCGACTGTGGTGGGAATGGGCGGCGCCGCACGGCCTCGACCGGAACACGGTGCTGGAGACCGTGCACGGCAGACAGGGTTGGCAGAGCATGTCCCTTCTGCTGCCGGAGCGCGATCATGCGGTCAATCTCGAGGAGAATGCACAGATGCTCGCCCGCGAGAGCGCCGAGGTCGACGGCGTCGTTGAGATCCCGGGTGCGGCTGCATTCCTGCGCGCACTGGCGCCGTTCCCGCACGCGATCGTCACATCGGCGAACGATGCTCTGATGACCGCACGGATGGCAGCGGCCAGTCTGAAGATCCCCAAGATCGCCATCACCGCGGAACGCGTGACGAGGAGCAAACCCGATCCAGAAGGGTTCCTGCTCGCCGCTTCAAGCCTCGGCATCGCCCCCGCAGACTGCGTGGTGTTTGAGGACTCCGGTGCGGGCATTCGTGCGGGACTGGACGCGGGGATGAGCGTCATCGGCGTGGGCCCGCACGCGCCCCGGTTCGCGCCAACGCATCACATCGAGGACCTCACGCAGGTCACCATCGCACCGACCGCCGGCGGGTTCGAGATTCAGATCAGCTGAGCGCGTCGATCGCGTCGCGAAGGATGCCGTGGGATCGCGCCAGCGCGGCGGTGGCATGCTCGGTATCGGCGCCGGTCGCCAGGGTGAGCAATGCGAGTTTCACCGAGCCGCCTGCCGCCTGCAGTGCCTGCGTCGCGTCCTCGATGCCCACACCGGCAAGCTGCGTCACTGTGCGGATCGAACGTGCATGCAGCTTCTCATTCGTGACGACCAGATCAACCATCACGCCGCGGTGAGTCTTGCCGAGCTTGATCATCGACAGGGTCGTGAGCATGTTAACGACGAGCTTCTGCGCGGTGCCCGCCTTCAGCCGCGTCGAGCCGGAGATGAACTCGGGCCCCGTGACCACTTCGATCGCGATCTCCGCCGCCGCGCCGATGTCCGAGCCGCGATTGGAGGCAACGGCTGCGGTGAACGCACCGATGCTCCGAGCGTATTTCAGTCCGCCTACGACGTACGGCGTGCGACCGGATGCCGAGATGCCGACGACGGTGTCGCGTTCGGCCAGCCCCAGTTCTTGAAGTGCGTGCCCCGCGGCTTCGATGTCGTCCTCGGCGTCCTCGACCGCTGATCGAATCGCCGTGTCACCGCCGGCGATCAGACCGACCACCATCGATGGATCGGTTCCGAATGTGGGTGGGCACTCGCTGGCGTCGAGCACGCCGATTCTCCCCGCGGTGCCGGCGCCGATGTAGATGAGCCGGCCGCCCCGACGGAATCGTTCGGTGATCCCGTCGACAGCGCGCGCGATCTCTTCGGCATGCTCGGCAACCGCGACCGGAACCCGCTGGTCCTCGGCGTTCATCCTTCGCACCAGCTCTGCGGTGTCGAGCAGGTCGAGGTCGCCACGTTCGCTTGTCACCGCCTCGGTGTCGAGGTGCGCCAGTACGTCCAGGAGCGCGGAAAGGCGGGTGGATTCATTCGGCACGATGGACGACCCTTTCATGCGGCAGATCGGTGCGACGCGTGAGAAGCACTGCCCCGTCGAAAGCGTCGCCGATCGCTGGGGCGACCGTGCGTCCGGCCGAGACGAGGGCGCGTTCGAGTTCGCGGCGGAACCAGGGGTGCGCCGTGAGGCCACCATGGAGGACGACCTCGGGGTCAGCGGACGCGGCGACAGCGGAAGCGGTGAGCAGGCCGATCGCTTCCCGCACAATGCCGGCGGCCACGTCGTCACCAGCTTCGGCTGCGTCAAGCACGAGAGGTGCGACGGTAGCCAGCCGACGAGCCGTCGCAGCCTCCTCGCCGAGCCACACGAGGACGTCGGCTGCGGGCTCGATCAGTGTGCGCAGAGCATCGGAGAGGGCTGTGTCGGCACCGAGCCCGTCTCGGAATCGCAGCGTCGCACGAATACCTTCGCGTCCGATCCAGGATCCACTGCCGAAGTCGCCGAGTTCTGGGCCCCATCCGTCCACGAGGCGCACACCGTCTGCATCGATGCCGAGCGCCGCAGCACCCGTGCCCGCGAGCAGGAGTGTTCCGGATGCACCGCCTCGTGCGCCGGCATGGGCGGTGACGACATCAGAGGTCACCGATGTCGGCGCTCCTGTCACCTCGGCGAGCTTTCGAGCGAGAGCGACGGCGGCATCGGACGCGGTCCACGCCCCCGCTGCGCCGATACCGAGCGCGCTGATGTCTCCGTGCTTCGGAAGCAGCGGAAGGATCGCAGCGAATGAGGCCTCAAGTCCGTCGCTCGTCGCGAGGCCGGGCGCACCTACGCCCGTACGCACAGTGCGCCCTTCGGCACTGATCACGGCAACCCTGCATTGGGATTTACCGAGATCGACCGCGACGATAGTCTGCACGATCGGCACCTCTCCACTCTCACGTCTTGGCATTGGTCGAAGCTTTTCGAAAAGACTCTACAGTCAAGTTACCCCTAATGAAAAGAATTTACCGCGTTGCGCACTCGACTGCGGCATAGTGTTATCCCAGACCCCAAAGGAGCACGGATGAGCATTCAGTCCACGATCGAAGCCGCCGCTTCGACGCTGCCGCCATCCCTGGCCCGCATTGCGACAGTCGTGAGGGAGAACCCATCCATCGTCATTGACATGACGATCAATGAGCTCGCCCAGGAATGCAGCACCTCGGTGGCCTCCGTCGTACGTTTCTGTCGCGCGATCGGCTTCAGCGGCTACGCCACCCTGCGCATGGCCCTGGCCACGGAACTCGGCAAGGAAGCCGCCCAGTTCCCCACTCGCGGCGCCTCGGGCTCGGAGATCTCTGACGATGACTCCCTGCGCGAAGCCGTTTCCAAACTGGCAGCCCTCGAACTTCTCGCCATCGAGGAGACCATCGGGCAGCTGGACTTCGACGTTCTGGAGGCAGCGATCGATGACATCGATCGCGCGGAACGCATCCTCCTGTACGGTATCGGCGCCAGCCAATTCGTCGCTGAAGATCTCACCCACAAGCTC
Source organism: Microbacterium wangyouchuni (assembly GCF_054072595.1). NCBI lineage: Bacteria > Bacillati > Actinomycetota > Actinomycetes > Micrococcales > Microbacteriaceae > Microbacterium > Microbacterium wangyouchuni. The sequence continues at coordinate 56,016 of NZ_JBSVRM010000002.1, read as the reverse complement.
CTTCGTGTCGGCCGAAACGCCCACGTACTCACCGACCCGCACGAGGCGGTCGCTGCAACCGTCCTCAATGCGGGTCGCACCGTCGCCATCGGATTTTCCCACTCTGGGGAGACCAACGAGACTGTACGGTTTCTCCGCACCGCAAGCGACAACGGCGCCTCCACCGTCGCGGTCACCTCGGCAAAAGGCTCTCGCCTTGCCCTCGCCTCCGACCACGCGCTGTTTACGGAAGTGCGAGAGTCCTCGTTTCGCGCCGGAGCCATGGTGAGCCGCATCGCCCAGCTCGCACTGATCGACTCTCTCTTCGTGGGCGTCGCCAAACGCCGCTTCGCTGACACCGTCGACGCCCTGCAACGCACTCGTGAGGCCACCCGCGCCCTGCGTGACTGAAATCACATCTTCGGACGCGTCGGACAGATCGTCATGTTTCCGTGATGTAAATCATCTTCACGTCTCTCGACATTTATGAACATTCTCGCCATACTGGGGTGATCCACAACGGCGAGAGGACGATGACGTTGATGCAGATCCCCGGCACTATCACGGTGCGAAGCTTCCGATCAGGTGATGGCACCGAGCTCGCCGAAGCCTGGACGAGAGCGGCTCCACAGGATGGGATCACCGCTCGCCGACTGCGTGATCTGATCCTCCTGGATCGCAACTTCGATGCCGATGGCCTGTTCATCGCCGAGGATCAGGGAACGATCGTTGGCGCCGCCTATGCCGTGCGCCGTCGAATCGCCCATGACGGCGACGACCTCGAACCGACCATCGGATGGATCCCGTTCTTCTTCGTCGTACCCGGACACCGCAGCCAGGGCCTGGGCCGCGCGTTGATCACCCAGGCGTTCGATTGGTTGCGCGCTCAGGGGATCCGCGAAGTCATCTTTTCGGCCTACACGCCGAACTACGTACTTCCCGGTCTTGATGCCCAGCGTTACCCCGCGGCGTCGGCCCTGCTCGCCTCGATGGGCTTCACCCGATTCGAGCATCCGAGCGCGATGGACCGCTCACTGATCGGCTACGAGATGCCCGTCGAGGTGCGTGAGCGCGTCGACGCTCTGCGCGACGACGGCTGGTACCTGGGCACTCCCAGCGACGATGACCTCGTACCTCTCATCCGTATCGCCGGAGAATCATTCAACTCCGATTGGGCGCGCGCGATCCGCGAAGGAATCGTCGGCGGCATGCCGACCGAGCGCATCATCATCGCCAAGGACCCCACAGGCACAGTGCTCGGTTGGGGTATGCACGGCACCTACGAGTCAGTCATCGAACGGTTCGGCCCGTTCGGTGTGCTCCCGGAAAGCCGCGGCACCGGGCTCGGCAAGGTATTGCTGCATCTCACCCTCGAGCGGATGACCGCACTCGGCGCGCACAGTGCCTGGTTCCTCTGGGCTGACGAGGGCTCGACAGCCTCTGCGCTCTACGCGAAGACCGGCTTCACGGCCACCCGTTCATTCGACATCCTGCGTGCTGAGATCGGAGAAACCAAGAATGTCTAAGACCGTCATCGCCGTCGGCGGCCACATCGGCGATATGGAACTGACCGCTGGGCCGACACTCGCGAAGGTCGTGCTCGAGGGCGGCCGCGCCATCATCATCGACTGCACCTACGGCGAGCGCGGGCATCCGACGCTCCTGCCGAGCGTGTACCGCGAGCAGAAGCTACACGAAGCGAAGTTTTTCGCGGAGACCATCGGTGCCGAGCTGATCACCCTCGACTACTCTGACGGCTTCTTGCCGGATGATGAGGCGGTGGCTGAGCAGATCGCGGCGGTGATCCGCGAGGCGAAGCCCGACATCCTCATCACCCATTGGTTGCACTCGATGCATCGGGACCACGAGCGGGCTGCGCGGGCCACCGAGCGCGCAGCGTTCCTGGCTTCCATACCGATCGAGGAGATCGATGCGGAGCGTCACTCGGTGCCCACCATCCTCTACGCCGAGAACTGGGAAGACATGGAGGGTTTCGCAGCAGACACCTTCTTCGACATCCCCGAAGAGGCGTACGAACGATGGCGCACCGGTATCCAGGAGCACGCTTTCGCCCGAGGAGAAACCTACGGCTTCCGCTTCATCGACTATTACTCGGCCCTCATGCAGGTCAAGGGATGCCTCGTCGGCGCGCAGCGCGCCGCAGCGTTCAAGAGTGCGGGCACGGAGAAGTTCGCGCTCGCCGGCCCCTGACCCACCCTGATTCACATTCACAACATCCCAAAGCAAAGGAAAGCCATGAAGAAGACAGTCCTCACGGCGACAGGCCTCGGCATCGTCGCCGCTCTGACCCTGTCCGGCTGCGCCGGCACTCCCGATTCCGGGGCCTCCGGCGACGGCACGCAGGAGATCACGTTCCTCACCCACTGGGGTCCGGATCAGGTCGCCATGCTCGAAGCCGCAGGTGACGCGTTCACCGCAGACAACCCCGACATCACCCTGACGGTGCAGTCAGTGCCGTTCGGCAACCTTCTTTCGACTCTGCGCACCCAGGGCACTTCGGCCAACGGACCGACCATCGTCGGCGCCTATGACGCGTGGCTTCCTGAACTCGTGCGCGACGGCCTCGCCGCACAGGCTCCGGCCGATGTCACCGACGATGTGACGGCAAACTGGCCGAGCGGAGTCGTCACGGCGGCCAGCAGTGCGGGTGACCTGTACGGCATCCCCAATGAGATCGACCTGTACGCACTGAACTACAACACCGCACTGTTCGAGGCGGCGGGCATCACCGAGGCACCAGCGGACTGGGACGCGCTCGTCGAGGATGCCGCCGCGCTGACCACCGGTGACCAGCAGGGCATCGGCTTCATCACGGGCTGGAACAGCGGTGCGGTGCATCCCTTCCTCTCACTGCTCGCCTCGAACGGCGGCACCTTCCTCAACGAGGACGGCACGGCGTCGAATCTCACCAGTGATGAGGCGTTGGAGACGGCCGAGCTGTACGAGACGCTTGTGAAGGCCGGATCGACGGACACCTCGAAGTCGACGGCCAACGCGAACACGACCGGCCCGTACCTCGACAACTTCGTCAACGCCAAGACCGGCATGCTCGTCATGGCGAACTGGTGGGAGAGCTCGCTCAAGGATGCTATGGGCGATTCCTTCTCCGACGTGGCGACTGCACCGATTCCCGTGGGCCCCAGCGGCACGGAGTCGAGCTCGATCTCGTACTCGTGGATGACGATCGTGAACAGCAAGGCAGACGAGGCCAAACAGGATGCTGCTTGGAAGTTCCTCAGCTATCTGAACGGGTCTGATTCGGGCGAGAACGGTTCTTCGGCGATGGGTGACATTCTCATCTCGATGGGTATCATGCCGACTCGCAATTCGGATATCGAGGCGCACGCTGACACACTCGGCACCCCCTTCCTGTCTACCTACGCCGAGGCCCTGGATGCTGCGACTCCGTTCCCGACCGTGCTCGGCGGACCTGCGGCAACCGATGCTCTGCAGGTCCAGATCGAAGCACTGCTGAACGGACAGATCGATGCGAAGACGGCTATGGAGAATGCCGCCCGCGACGTCGACGCCGCACTCGAGGCGGCCCAGTAGTAACACCGACAGTGAAGCGGGACTCCGCATAGGAGTCCCGCTTCCGTCCGAAAGGCACCACCCGTGACGACCGCCACGACATTGCGCGCACTCCCCGACGCCGCTCCTCCGACGCACCGCCGACGACGGAACAAGACCGCGAGATGGTCAGCGCTGTTCCTTAGCCCGGCGATGATCGTCATCGGCGTCTTCACTGTCGTCCCGATGCTGATGACGATCTGGATCAGTCTGAACAAGTGGTCGATGTTCACCTCGATCACAGACATGACTTTCGTCGGCTTCGACAACTACGCACGGCTTCTCGGCGACCACTCGCGGATGCAGGCGATTGCGAACACCGGCGTCTACGTCGGGCTTTCAGTGCTGATCACGATCCCGCTCGCGCTGCTGATCGCACTCCTGCTGTACTTCCCGAAGCTCAAGGGAAAGGGCGTGGTGCGAACGCTTCTGTTCGCGACCTATGTCATCCCGACGATTGCGATCGTGATCATCTGGGGGAACATCTACTCCCCCGGGTACGGACCTCTCAGTGCGATGGTCTCCGCCGTCGGCCTGACGCCGCCGGGATGGCTGAGCGATCCCCAATGGGCGCTCGTGTCGCTCGTGATCTTCAACGTCTGGCAGATGCTCGGTTATTACGTCATCCTGCTCATCGCCGGTCTCACCCAGATCAACGAAGAGCTGTATGAAGCGGCCCGCATCGATGGCGCCGGCCTCATCCGCCAGACGTGGTCGATCACGATCCCGCTGCTGCGACCGTCGCTGGTCTTCGTCGTGCTGATGACGTTCGTTAACTCGATCCAGGTGTTCGACCCGATCTACCTGCTCACCCAGGGAGGTCCGGCCAACTCCACCAACGTCGTCGGCTTCGAGATTCAGCGCTCGGCGTTCCAATACGGCATGGCCGGTGATTCCTCTGCCCTGGCTGTCTCGCTCTTCCTGATGATCGTCGCTGTCGGTGGCGTGCTCGGGATCATCATGAAGGGACGCACACGATGAGCGCCGATGTCTCTGTCACGGTCCGTCGTCGGGTCGGCAAGACCGTCCAGTACGTTCTGCTCGCGATCGTCGCTCTGATCCCGCTCTTTCCGCTGTACTGGTTGCTCATATCGGCGCTGAAGACCCCGGCGGAGTTCTCGTCGATTCCACCGACGTGGTTCCCTGCGATGCCGACGCTGGATCCGACGATCACCGCACTGACGGCGGTGCCGTTCTTCCAGTCGATGGTGAATAGCATCATCATCGCCGGCGGGGCGACGATCTCGGTTCTGATCACGAGCATCCTCGCCGGATACGTGTTCGCCAAACATCAGTTCCGCGGTCGCGATCTGCTGTTCTGGGGCATCATCGCGACGATGTTCCTGCCGCCGATCGTGACGATCGTGCCGTTGTACTACCTCGTCTCCAGCATGGGACTGTCGGACACGTATCTGGGTGTGCTGCTGCCATGGCTGGCGAACGCTTTCGGCATCTTCTTGATGCGGCAGTTCATCCAGGACATCCCGGACGAACTGATCGAAGCGGCACGCGTCGACGGCGCGGGAGAGTTCCGCATCGTCTGGCAGTTCGTCGTCCCGCTGCTGAAGCCCGCGATCGTGACGCTCGCGGTGTTCATGTTCGTCTACGCCTGGAACAACTTCCTCTGGCCGCTGTCGATACTGAAGTCGGAGGCGCTGTATCCGGTCGTGCTGACGCTCAACCGGCTGATGTCCTACACGATGAGCTTCGAGTATCAGAACGTCGTGCTGGCCGGAGCAGTTATCGCGTCGCTGCCGACCCTACTCGTATTCCTGGTGACGCAGCGCGTCTTTGTCGCGGGTATCGCCGCGAGCGGAGTGAAGGGCTGAGTCCGCGTCCGGATGAAGTGGCGGCACGGTTGCTCCATGCCGCCACCGAAGTTCAAGCGGTCGGCGGCAGCCCGAGGTCTTCTTCGCGCACGGTGCCCTGGAACGACCAGGGGAAGTCGATCCACAGATCGGTGTCCTTCCACGCAAAGTCCGGCTGGATGATCGTCGAAGGCTTCGTGTAGATCGTCACCGACCGCACGTCAGCGCCCTTGTCTTCGAGCAGCTTCACGGCGAGAGCGAGCGTACGGCCCGAGTCGGCGACATCGTCAACGAGCAGCACTCGACGACCGTCGAGGTAGGCCATGTCGAGTTCGGGCGGCAGCACCTCGGGGGCATCCAACACGGTTCCGATGCCGGTGTAGAACTCGACGTTGATCGCACCGCAGTTCTTGGCGCCGAGACCGTAAGCGATCGCGCCAGCAGGCAGCAGTCCGCCGCGAGCGATGGCTACGACCACTTCAGTCTGGAAACTGCTTTCGAGGATCCTGCGCGCCAGGTCTCGCGTTGCCGATCCGAATCCGTCCCAGGTGAGCGTCTCGCGCTCGATAGCTGTCATTGCTCCATTCTCTCCCCTTTCGCGCGCTACCATCGACATGTCCGGTTCAATCACCGGTGCTCGAAAAAAGGGCACAAAGCCGACGGTGCAGTGATGCACCGCGCGAGACACATACGGAATCTCTCATCGATGCCGTCTCGAAAGGCTTTAGCATGCCCACTGTCTCCGCCCACGTAGCTCTCACCCTCGCTCAGCACATTGACGCCGTCTTCGGTGTGATGGGTAACGGAAACGCGTACTTTCTGGATGCCATCGAGAAGCAGACCTCCGCGGTCTTCACGGCCGTCCGGCATGAACAGGGGGCGGTTGTCGCTGCTGACGCGCATCACCGCGCCTCCGGCCGGATCGCCGCGGCGACCGCGACGTACGGCGCCGGCTTCACCAACACACTGACAGCACTTGCCGAGTCCGTTCAGGCGCATGTGCCGCTTGTGCTCGTCGTCGGCGACGAGCCGACTTCCGGACGCCGCCCCTGGGACGTCGATCAGATCGCTTTGGCGTCAGCCGTCGGTGCGCGCACATATACGGTCGGTCGAGCGGATGCTGCGGCGACCACAGTCATCGCCATCGAGCATGCTCTGACCTACCACGTACCGGTGGTGCTCGCGATTCCCTACGATGTCGCGGCACTGGATGCTGGCCAGGTTCCCCCTGCACCAACCCCGCGAGTGCCCGCCCCGCTCTCCCCCAGCGGTGAGTTCGGTGCGGGGATGCTGGATGAGATCGCCACCGCCCTTCGCGGGGCACAGCGCCCATTCCTGCTCGCCGGCCGCGGCGCCTGGCTCGCCGGCGCCAGCGAAGCGCTGGGAGCCTTGGCCGATGCCAGCGGTGCACTAACTGCGTCGACGGCTCTCGGGCGCGGGGTCTTCCCCGCGACGCAGTACGACCTCGGCGTCACCGGAGGCTTTGGCGCCGAAGGCGCGATGGACCTCATCCACCAGGCCGATGTCGCCGTGGTCTTCGGCGCATCGCTTAACCAGTTCACGATGCGCTTCGGCGAGCTGTTCGCGCCGGGAACCCGAGTTTTCCAAGTGGATACGGCGCCGGCCGCAACTCATGCGCATGTCGGCGGCTTTGTTCGCGGTGATGCGCGACTGGTGGCCGAGGCGCTTGTCGGTCGACTCAACACCAATACCTCACCCGCCTCGCAGACCGTGCGCGCTGAACCGGCCGATATCGGCGAGCCGCAGGCCGCTGCTGCCACCTGGCGGGAAAGCGTCGACGTTTCTGCAGCCCGCACCTATGATGCCGGCGATCCTCTCGCCGCCAATGGCCGCTTGGACCCGCGTTCGGCAGCGCGCCGTATCGGTGAGCTGTTGCCCGAAGATCGCGTCGTCGTCTCCGACGGCGGACACTTCATCGGCTGGGCGAACATGTACTGGCCCGTGGCATCTCCTGATCGCATGATGATGATCGGTACCGCGTTCCAAGCGATCGGACAGGGCTGGCCGAGCGTTGTCGGGGCTGCTCGAGCGCGGCCCGAGTCGACGATCGTGCTCACCAGCGGCGACGGTGGTGGCCTGATGGCGATCGCCGACCTCGAGTCCGCCATGCGCGCTGCTGGCGGTCGCGGCTGCGCCGTGATCTGGAACGACGCCGCTTACGGCGCCGAGGTCAACCTCTACGGACTCAAAGGCCTGGCTGAAGCACCGATGCGCATTCCCGAAGTGGACTTCGCAGCTTTCGCCGCAGCCGTCGGCGCGGAAGGCGTCGTTGTGCGCACACTCGCAGACCTCGACCGGCTCGGCACCTGGACTTCAGAGGACGCCAGCGCGCGGCGCTTCCTTCTTCTCGACCTGCGCATCTCCGGCGACGTCATCGCGCCCTATCAACAGGAGATCATCCGCGTGAACTCCTGAACGGGCAAGACCGGTGCAGGCTCCGCTCAGCCGGCGTAGTCGGGCAACTCCTGGAGCGTCCAGCTGTTGCCGTCCGGATCGTCGAAGGTGACGAAGCGTCCCCATGATTGCTCGTCGACGCCGCCTGCCTCGACCCCGGCATCCTGCAATTGCTGCAGCGCAGCATCGGCATCCGGCACCACGACCTGGATCGTGTCTTGCTGCCCCGGCGCGAGCTTTCCGCCCAGTCCGACGCCGAATGCGATCGAGCATGCCGATCCTGGGGGCGTCATCTGCACGAAGCGGAGACCTTCGTACGGGACTTGATCATGATCGGCGTTGAAGCCGATCTTGAGGTAGAAGTCCTTCGCCCGGTCGACATCAGTAACCGGCACGAAGATGAGTTCGATTTTCCAATCCATCATGCACTCCTCCTGACGGGCATCGGCGCCCGACCAGTGTCAAAGATACGCCCGGGGTCAGACATTGCGCATCCGAGTCTTTTCAGATCCAGCCCTTGTCCTGCGCGATGCGCACAGCCTGCGCCCTGTTGCTCGCGCCGACCTTGCCGATGGCGGCAGACAGATTGTTTCGCACCGTACCCGCAGACAGGAAGACCTCCGCGGCGATCGCTGCGGCGCTGCGCCCGTCTGCGGCCAGTCGCAGCACCTGCTGTTCTCGATCGCTCAGCGGATTGGCCCCGTCGAAGAGGCTGGCTTCGGCGAGCGCAGCATCCACAACGCGAAGCCCCGCGTGCACCCGCCGCACCGCGTCCGCGAGCTGCTCGGCCGGAGCGTCCTTCACCACGAATCCGCTGGCACCAGCATCCAAGGCGGCCCGCAGGTATCCGGGTCGCGCGAATGTCGTCACGATGAGCACCCGCGTACCCGGATTCGCCGCGCGCACGGCACGAGTGGCGGCGATTCCGTCCATCCCGGGCATCTGGATATCCATGAGACATACGTCCGGTGTGGTCTGCGCCACCAACTCCACGGCCGCCTCTCCATCTCCGGCGACACCGACAACGCTCAGGTCGCCTTCCAGCTCGAGAAGAGCCGCCAGCGCACCCCGCAGCATCGCTTGATCGTCCGCGATCACCAGCCGAATCATTCGAGCGTCGCTCACCACGTCACTTCCACCTGCGTGCCTCCCGCTTTACCCGGGCGCACGGCAAACACGGCGCCACTTGTCGTCGCTCTCTCACGCATACCGTGCAGGCCGTTGCCCTCGGTACCGGCGAAACCACGACCGTCGTCAAGGACAGTAAAACTGCCCGGCGCGATACCCACCGTCACAGTGGCGGCGGCGGCATGTCGCAATACGTTCGTCGTCGCTTCGCGGAGTATCCAACTCGCCGTCAATGACTGCGCAGGCGACAAAGCTCCAGCATCGCCATCGACGACCATCGCTACATCCGCCGCTCTCAAGGCATCTCGACACGATTCGAGTTGCTCGATCAGTGCCGCGCTCCGAACACCCGCTACCGTCGCCCGCACCCCGGCGATAGCCTCGACCGCGAGGGCTTCGATATCGGCGAGCTCGGCCTTGGCCCGTTCCGGATCACTGTCGATCAGCCGGCGCACGAGCTGTGCTTTCAAGCTCACGACAGTCAGGGAGTGGCCCACCAGGTCGTGCACGTCTCGCGCAACGGCTTCGCGTCCCTCACTCGTGGCGAGCTCGAGTCCGAGCGTCTCTGCCTGGGCCGAACGGATGATCAGGGTCGTCGAAACCGTGTTGACCACCGCGAGCAGGATGATGATCGCCAGCACGGAGAGGTACGTCGTACCTCCCGGCGCGAAAAAGACTGCAGCTGCTGTGATTGTGATGGTTGCGATCAGCGTGCCCCAGTGCGCGAGCCGCGTGAGTCCATATGACGCGAACGACATGATGAACGGCAGGAAGCTCAGTGCGCCGCCGCCGCTGGCCGGCACTGTCAGCGCTGCGCACAGGATCATCCCGGCGAACGCCATCCACTGGCTCGGCTTGGGTGGTGTTGTGAGTCCGCCGCCGCCGAAGCTCATCCCGTAAACGAATCCGGCGACATAGATCACGACGAACGCACTGAGGGCGACCCAGCCCGTGATGATCCAACCGGAGGCGGCATCCGATCGCAAAAGCGCCATCACCGGGTAGAAGAGGAAGACCAGCCAGACAGCAGCCATCACCCAGCCGAATCGCTCCCACGGAGAACCGGCGCCGACTCGGCCCTGTCGGCTTCCTGGTGCGGCCCAGGCCGCGGGAACGGCACCGGCGGCTGCTGCCACCGATGCGTCCCGGGCGCCTCTGGTCACGTCATCCGTCATGCCTTCGACCCTATCGACGCGAACGCGAGCGCTTGACACCGACGGCCACGAGAATGGCGAACAAGACGAGCCACACCACGATATTCAGCAACACCATCCACAGCGAGTCGGTCTGCCCGGTCGTGAGCGTGCCGTCAGTCAACGGCCAACGGCTGAGCGCTACGAAACCGTAGAGCGGCGTGAAGCGTGCGATGTCGAGCATCACACCGTCCAGAGGCATGAAGACGTTCCCGAAGAACGCGAAGAATGTCATCGAGATCGAAGCGAGCGCAGCGGCGGTATCGGAGTTGAAGAACAATCCGACGCCCAGACCGTACAGCCCGAAGATGAGGCCGAGTCCGAGGATGATTCCTGCGCACGCCCACCAGCGCCATACGTCGGTTGTTTCTGCCCCGGTGGCCAGCCCGGCTGCGAACACCGCGAGCATGGCGAGTGCTGCGAAGATGACAGCGGTCACGAGCTTGGTAGCCGCGTATCCCGCAGTACTGAGCGGTGTCATCGCCAGCTGACGGCCCCACCCTTGCTTCGCTTCCGAGGCGGCAAGCGAGGTGATCGAGCTCATGGCAACGGCGGTGCCGTAGGCGGCCATCGACACCATCACGTAGAACTTGACGTTGCCATGCCCCGCAGAGATATCGCCGTAGCCCATGCTCGCACCGAACAGCAGGTACATCGCCACGGGCATCCCGAGCGTGAAGGCGAGTGTGTAGGGGTTGCGGATCTGGCGCATCGATTCGACGCGCAGCATCGTGGGTGAGATTGAGATGGTCATGGTCAGTTCTCCGTCAGGGCTGTAAAGGCGGTCTCGAGGGTGGGGGCGGCGATCTCCAGATCGTGCGCTCCGGCGTTCAAAAGGACGGATGCCACGACATCCGAATCCTCCGCCCGCAGGCTGACGCGATCACCGTCGACGCGGACGTCGGTGACGCCGTTGGTCGTGCTCAGGATGCTGAGGAGTTGATCCGCACCCGTGGCGGGAAGGTTCGCGGCGAGCGTGCGGCCACCGAGGTTGGCCCGCAACTGCGCAGTCGGCGCGTCCGCGACGATCCGGCCACGGTGCATGACAACGGTGCGGCGAGCGAACTGCTCTGCCTCTTCGAGGTAATGCGTGGCGAAGATAATGGTGCGCCCGGCGTCGGCGTCGGCGCGCATGACGTCCCAGAAGTGGCGGCGCGCGGTGACATCCATGCCGGCGGTTGGTTCGTCGAGCACGAGGATGTCGGGGTCGGCGACCAGTGCCAGCGCGAATTTCACGCGCTGTTGCTCACCGCCCGAGCACTTGGCGATCCGGCGGCTGGCGAGCGGCTCCAGGTCTGTGCGAGCGAGCACGTCGGGCACTCGCGAAAGCGCCTCCCGACCGTGCAGGGATGCGATGATCTCAACGGTCTCACGGACGGTGAGGTCCGAGAGCAGCCCACCGGTCTGCAGAACGCCGGCGATCGTGCCGGCCTTCGCCGCTTTTGCGGGCTTCTCACCGAACACCGTGACCGTGCCGCCGCTGCCGTCGGTGAGGCCGAGCAACATGTCGAGCGTCGTGGTCTTTCCGGCACCGTTCGGGCCGAGGAGGGCGACGACTTCGCCCCGTCGGATGCTGAGATCCAAGCCGTCGACCGCTTTGACTGCGCGGTCGCCGAAGCCGAAATGCTTGTTCAGTCCCTCGAACGAAACGGCGGTGTCGGATGCCGTGACGGAGGGCCTCGGAGAAGTAGATGTGCTCGCTGCTGTGCTCATGGATCCAGTCTGGCCACGCGGCGCCACGGAATCCGGAGTCTGCTGTCACCTCATTCGCGTGACATGTGTCACGCCGCCGAAACGGGTGTCTCGCAACTAACGGTGTATGCCGAGAAAACAGCGATTGGTTGTGACACATAGTTGTGAGACTCGACGCCACCGCGTTGTTTCCTGAATTAGCTTCTCATCAGTGATTTGGCGCCGAGACGTCTCGTAACCGTAGGGTTTCGAGACCCTTTGTCAGGACGTTCTGATTCTCGGGCGAGGTAGAGCTGGTTTGGATCTTGGAGATGCTGCATTATTTCAGTAACGCGAGAAACAATGGAGAAATCGCTGGCTCGAGGGAGATGGCACTATGCGAAAAATACTGATCGGTGCGGTGTTGGTGGCTGCGGCCCTGCTCAGCGGATGCACGAGCACACCTGAACCAGAGCCATCCACGCCGCCCTCTGTCGATCTCACGGGCAAGTGGCAGGACTCGGATACGAGTGTCTTTCTTGAGCTGAACGAAGACGAAACCTTCCTCGCTTTCGATGGCTGCAACACTCTCCAAGGATCATGGTGGATGGATGGAAGCCGCGTGATCCTGAGATTCGACGGTGGCACCGAACGCGGATGCGAGGACATCCCTGACGTATGGCTCTCGCTAGCGGAGACAGCTGACCACGATGACGATGTCCTCACGTTCTCCGACGCAGACGGCGATCAGATTGGTACGCTCTCGGCCACCGGAAAAGAGTAAAACGCATGGGATACCGGTCACGCGGTCAGATGCTCATTCGTGTTAGGAAGCGCCCTCTGTCAGAGACGTAGGCGGACCCTCGGTTCTTGGTTGGAATGCGTCGAAGACGCCGTACGCGACGATGCGCTCGGCGAGCGACCCCAACGGAGAGCATGCGGTGAGGGTGATGTAGCGATCGTCGGTTTGCATCTCGGGCATTTGGGGTACGTCAAGGAGTACGTCAACCTCGGACGGTTTGACGTACTCAAGGTTGCGGAAGCGGTATGTATACCAGCCGCCTGGCGTCTCGACAACGATCGCGTCATTCAACTTCAATTGGTCGATATATCTGAATGGCATGCCCCAAGTTGTGCGGTGTCCGGCCAGGGAGAAGTTGCCGATCTCTCCCGGCATCTTTGACTGTGTGTACACGCCGATGCCGATGTGGTCGAGGGTTCGCGAACGCGACGTGCCGCCAGCAATCTCCACGTTGTACTCCGGACCGAACCGAGGAATGCGCATTTGTGCGAACTTTTCAGCGTCGGCAGGGTGAGGGAGGATCGAAGGCTCGTAGTACGTCTCGCCATCATCGGACTTGATGAGAGGAGGCGGTTCTGGGGCCGGTGCTTGCTCCCAACCTTGGGAGATCTCTGCACCTTCCCGATTGTGCTGGGCGCTGATGATGATGTCGCCGATCCACATCTGCCAGGAAACGAACAGCAGAACGAGCACGCCCGCCGTCAGTAGCAATTCTCCGAGCACGCTGGTGAATGTCGCACGAGGGCGTCTATGACGGCGCTGGCGTCTTGTCTCGGACACAGCACGCGCGGTCATGGGGAGATCCTATCCACCCACCTGCCACGCATGCGGTGCCTCATAACCTCAGTGCCTCAAAACCCATGGGATGTGAGACGGCCGTCTTGGTTACGTCGGCGTCGAATGGCTTATCGGCGGGCGGCGTGCCGCTTGCGTTGACTGGGCAGGAACCCGAGAAGCACTGGAATGAGGACACCGAGTGCACAGACGATCGCTACAGTCGCAGTGCTCATGCTCTCGATGGTCGCATCGGAGATGCGACACCCAACATTAAGCAGCGCGACGATTGTCCTGAATTTGAACGAGCCAGGTCAGACACCACGTATGTCAAACTCCCTCTACGTCCCGTTACCACTCCGGTCGAACCTTCCACGCGACGAACGCGCTGGCTGCGAAGAGCGCACCGAGCACCCCCGGTATCCAGGGGTGGATGGAGACTTCCGGATCAAAAGCGGTCGGCACGATCAGAATCAAAGCCGCGCCTGACGCGACTACGACGGCGAAGAAGACGAGGAACCACAGGACAGATCGTTTCATGGCGTATCGACCTCCGTTGAAAGTAGCCACAAGTGAGCGGTTTAGCGCGACCGTAGCACGTCGCCCGCTCGTGATCAGGAGATGTCCACAAGGAAGCAGTTATGAGCAATCCCGGAAGCTCCGGGAGAGGCAATGCGAATCTGTCTCGCAACCTCCCTGTCGCACAACCCATTGGATGCGAGACGGCCGACTGCACCAAAGGCATACCTGCCAAGTTCCGTGATGATGCAGGCCGCGGGGCACACAACTTGCAGAAGCACCAACCCTGGACGGCCGGACAGAGGTGGTGCAGAGTTAGATGACATCGCATCAAGGAGGCTTGCTAAGGCTGACCAAGAACGTCCCTCACTTTGGACCCGAGTGAAGTGGATGTTTATCGGCCAGCCGATGAGCGAGGAAGAGATCCGCGCCGCACGGGCCGCTGGCGACCCAGATCCCACTACAAGGAAACGCTTCGACATCCCTTGGGCCCGCAACATTGGAGGCATTTCCTAGCGGTTGAGCAAGTCAACGGCACTGCGACAACGCAGCACACCTACGCGACCGCGATCGGCCCAACCTGTCAGGACAATAACTCGCTTCGATAGAGGGGGTAATCATGAAACAACGAGGAATCGTCACCGTCGCGATGTTCCTGGCTCTCGGCACAATCACTGGATGCGCTCAGGACACCGGTGAGGGGACAGCAAGGGCCGTTGGCTCGGATGAGTTCTCCTCCGCGCAGTCGCAGGTACCTGACCTTTTCGTCGCTGACACAGGCGTGGAGACCACGTCCCGATCGGAGTCTCACGCGGACTGGAGCGTCAACGTCAACGATCCGGCAGCGTTGTTCGAGTTTTCGTCGGCAGTCATTTCCGGCAAGGTGATTGGCATCGAACGATCGTACGTGGACGCGAATGCAGTCATCGTAACCGCATATTCCGTGCAGGTGGAGAAGGTCTACAAGGGCGAGAACATCGCAGAAGTTATATCCGTGACCCTTCCCGGTGGCTCGGTGAATTTGGGAAATTACATCTTGTCTCTCGACAAGCTGGGTCTCTACGAGATGAAGCTCGGCCAGAAAAATCCAGAGCTACTCAGCGATGCTGGCAATGATCCGAACCAAGAGAAGGATCCGCGCACAATGGACCCTACGTTCGTCGTGACGGAAAACTGGGGGACGAATCCCGCGAGCGAATCGACGCTCATTGAACTGCAACCAGATTCCTGGGTGTTCTACCTCGGTGTCGCTGAGGGCGACACATATTACGGTGCGGCATTCGACCATGCGCTGAGCTATCTGAAAGATGGCCTGGTCTACAGCCTCCATCCCGAAGCGGAACGGTCGTCCCTCCCCGAGAGCGAACTCATCGGAATGTAAGCAGCCAGTCACGCGAAACACTCACCACTCGCGCGGCCCGTCCTCGGGTTCGTCTAACGATGGACTGCGCGATCCTGTCAACGGCCCTGTCGCAACAGGTCCGGCTCGCGGGGCATGTCACCGGACGCGTGAGCGATTCACATATATCGCTTCCCCAAGCATGAAGATCAAGTTGCTAAGTTTCATCTCGACCCCGAAATGAAACGGCAGCCTGACAGCAGGAGACGAACCATGACGGTAGTAACTCGACTTGTGAGCGTTGCCGACGTTGGCAATCCCGCTAGCGGCCAAGGAATCTCGGTGTCAGTACGGTACGCGGCTGAACGCGACAACGGGATGTTGGTCTTGTTATTGGACGACCGTGGTTGGAGTAGTAACCAGTCTTGGTCGCAGGTGCAACTGCGGGAGATCGAGGAGACGACTCGCGTCGTAGTCGGGCCGGATGAGCCTTTTAGGGACCAGAGCGTTGAAGACGCGGTAAACAGTTACTGGGAATTCATTCGGAAAATTCTGGCTCGGCATGGCGTCAAGATCGAAGCAGTTGAGCTACGAAATCTCCGACATGACGTAGTGCTCAGCAAACGATTGTTGGATCGCATAGGCAAACACGACAACGCATCAGCCTGAGCCATCGCTGCCCAGCGGATAGCTAGCAGGAGCGTCGCTTGAGGTTCCTCTTGCGGGAACCGCGGGAGGGGCATCGGTGGTTTGAACGAACTGTGCAGACGAGTACGAAAAATGACACAAGACTACGCAAGCCGATTGGTCATTAAACGACGAGACGTGTCTCGCAACCTCGGTGTCTCGTATCCCATGGGATACGAGACAGTCGCCCCAATCCCGTGGCGATCGAGTTGTTCAAACACTGCTACGAAGCCAAATCAGCGGCGAAAGATCTGCTGCTCGAGGCCGTCGAACGCAACGCTGACGACCTGCGTTCATCGCTCCGGATGCTCGAGGCAGGCACCTCCGCCGGCGAAAGGCCGGCGCCTAGCTGGCGGTGGTGGCAGCGGCGCGTTTAAGCCCCGCCTGAGCTCCGTTTAAGCCCCGCCTGAGCTCCGGTCGGTCATTGGTTGAGCTTGTCGACGTCCGCGATGATGTCGAGGCGTGTGAGCAGCAGTTCGCCAGCGTTGGCCATGTTCGAAATCGCAGCGATTGTGACGATTGCCACGATAAGGACGAATGCCGCGATTGCGGGGAGTGCGTATCGACGCTTGACGGTGAGAATGAGGGCGGTGACTGCGCTGAGGATTGCGATGGTCTGACCAGCCACCGTGGCAAAAGCCATTCGAAGCGCGCCATCCACGGTAAGCGCGTCGTAACTGTTCAGCGCGATGCTGAGCGCAACTGGGATCAAGATAATCCCCACGATGAGAATGGCGGCGCGACTGACACGCCAAGACCTCTTCGCTCCGAGAGGCTGCTTCGTCAGCGCTTGCGCGGTCATGACTCGACGATACCGGCAGGTACTCCGGTCCGCTACAGGATTGCGCCCCTCCACCGATCCTCAGGTGTGATGGGTGTCTCGTAACCTCGGTGTCTCACAACTCATGCGGTATTCACGCTCAGGCAACGGTGGTGAGACGTCTCGTATCCGTAGGGATACGAGACAGCCGCCGTGTCGCGTATGAGGCACCCGCGCGGGCATCTTCGTCGGGTGGGCATCCGGACACCGTCGTTGACGACTGTGCGCTGCGCGATCGGTGAATTGCCACGGGACGCTGACCGACCCTCAGCGCTCACCACAGCGAGGTCGGCCACGAAATCGGCGGCTACAGTTAGGCGATGAGTCTGAAAGTGCAGGGCATAGTCTTCGCGACCGGCGCGTTGGTCGCGGTGGTCGGAGTGGTCGTGACGGTCATCTACCTGTTCCAGCCGTGGCGAACGTGTCCCTATGATGACGTCCCCGCAGGCTGTGCGATGCTCCCCGCTGACGCGACGGTGCTCGTCATTGCTGTCCTCGCGACGCTTGTTGGAGTGGCCGCTGTTGGCTGGGCGCTCGTCAGCGGGCGCAATCGCGCCGACCGGTGAGGGATCCGCTTACGGAATCATGCGGATTACCGCGCGCGCGGGCGGGCGTTGCGCGGGTTCCTTGCGCTGATCGTGAATTTGGCCTGCTCGAGCAGTCGCCGGACGTGTCTCGAAACCCATGGGTTATGCGACACCGCGGTTACGAGACACTCGACTAAGACCGGGGCGACCCGACGACGCCGTTCTGATCCGCGTTCGACGTGGCTGTCGGCCGTCTATCGTAGGTTGTCAGGGACAGGTCAAGGCACGGCAGGCTCTCGCGCGGAAGAACGCTCGTGCAAACGACATGTTCATCGATGCGGAACCCGACAGCGTAGACAAAGGGATCGGTGTCGATCTGCACGGCGGGACGGTCGCGACCGTCGACATTGACGGAGGTCTCCGTCACGGCGGTGACCGTGGCGTTCCAATCATTGCGTGTGCTGAACCCGGCGGGAAGGCCAAGCTCTTCACGGAAGCTGTTGCGCAGAACGTGGTTGGTATGGTCAACGAGCTGCTGCGGAAGTGAGTGCCGCTCACGATCCGGCGAAGCAAGCCAGGCGGTGCAGACCGCTTCCCAGAGCATCGGGTAACGGAAGATCTGTGCTTGCTCGATCAGCCATGCCGGACGGCCCCACGGGGGCTCTTCATCGATGGACCGACGTGCTCGCTCGTCCATCTCGATCTCGTTGCGTGGATCGGAATGGTCGTCGGGATACTTCCACAACGTATAAGTGAAAGATACGGCAAGCTCCTCCAGACCGGCTGCGCCATAGCTCTCCGCGAAACCGGCGATCGGTGCGCGCGTCAGCGACGGCTGCGGTTTGAGTTGGAACACCGGAAAGTCAAGGCTCCGCAACCGCGCCTCGGACTCAATGCTCGGGTCGGGGGCATCCGTGGGAACTACTCCGCCGTACTCCATTCACACAGTCTGAACCAGACCGCCGCAAATTCCCAAGGTGTCTTGAAACCCATGGGTTACGAGGCAGGGAGGTTATGAGACACCAGTCTCACTTTGCGATCGTCTGGCAGCCATTGCCGATTGTCACCGCATCGCCGATGAGAGCGCCGAACCCCACAGACAGGACGTGCGCGTTCTCGAGGGGCAACCACCAACATGTCCAGGGGATGGATTCCTCGCCGGCGGGAACAGCATTCTCTTGCGCAGACCATCTCTCAGCGACATTGGTGCGCGGCAGTCGCAGTAGGAAGAAGTGACGAATCGCAATCTCATCGCGGGCCGGGCGTAGATCGTAACGTTCGACCCCCACTTTGCGAACCACTTCGCCGAGTCGGCCGGTCTCTTCGTAGAGCTCACGGATGGCGGCCTGCTCCGGCGTCTCGCCCTCTTCGATGGAGCCCGCAGGAACCTGTACACCCGTCACCTCCATTGGGACAGCGTCGTGCGTGAACACTAGGAGGTGATCGTCTTGCACGACGTAGCAAACTACCTTTTCGACTTCGCGAGGCACACCAGCAAGCTTACGGAAACCGCATGCCAGCGCGCGGCCCACATTCGACACGGCAACTGTCTAAAACCTCAGAGATGTGAGACGTCTCGCCTCCGCCGCTAGAGCGGGAACACCATCCGAGTCGCGCAGAGGTGTCTCGTTTCCCATGGGATGCGAGACACGCGTTGCGCGCTACTAACCGAGTGGGGTCGATGAGACGTCTCGTAACCGTAGGGATAAGAGACAGCTTCAATGCGCCCGTTTGACACTTGGTCGGATATTTCTTTGGCGGGGCCCGGCGGGAATCGAGGGCCCAACGATTAGGTCGGTGGCGAAGCAGCCTAAGTGTGTCTCGTGAACAACCCTCAAAGGAGGCAACGCGGCTCCTGGCAACATGTGTTTGGCTCGACATTTGGAGGCTTTCCTCCGTCGAAATTGACACTCTAACTACTTAGAGAGACAATATAGTCATGAGCGCGACAATTCAAGACGGTTTTCAACCGGCAGGCGGTGAGTGGCCGAGCGATTGGCTGCGGGCGACACTTGGACTTTTCGTGTTGCGCGCGCTGGAAGCAGGCCCGTCTTATGGTTACGCGATCATTGGGCAACTTGAGCAGCATGGTCTCGGCACGATCAAAGGCGGCACACTTTACCCGCTGCTCTCCCGATACGAAACGGCAGGGATGGTCGTCACGGAATGGCGTCCTGGCGAAGCTGGCCCGGGCCGAAAGTACTTTGCTCTCACCAAGCTCGGTGGCGCTGAACTTGAGCGGCTGCGCCACGAGTGGACGCGCTTCACCGAAGTAAGTAACAACTACCTGGGAGCCACACGTCCCCGCAAGGAGAGCATCGCATGACTACCACTACTGCAGACAAGAAATGGATCGATGAGTTCATTGTGGAGCTTCGTTTGCGCGATGTGCTCGGAAGTTCGATTGGCGACGCGGTAGCGAGTGCCCGTGAACTTCTCGCGGACTCAGGTCAGAGCGCAACGGAAGCGTTCGGCCCTGCGCGGGTCTACGCCGCTTCACTCGAGCTACCTCGAGAGCCAGGAAGAGGCTGGGCGTCTAGGGGGCTCTGGCCATCGCTACTCGGACTCGCTGCCTTCTTGCTGTTCATTCAAGCAGGGACTGCTTGGGCGCAAGGTGAAGCCATTCTGATCTCTCCCGCTCAGCTAGCCCTCAAGGCCGCTCCGGTGCTCTTAATCTCCTTCTTGCCGCTTTACTTTCGGGCCGCGATCCGGCGGCTATGGCTGCTCGTTCTCCTGGTCGTTACCGGTGGAGTACTCGGGTTTCTCGCAGCTGCCGTGGCACCGGCGACACCATCCGAAGCTTGGCTCGCCTTCGACCCGCTCCCCTGGCTCATGGGCAGCGGGGCGGCAATGATCCTCTTGTCGACCTTGAACACGATTCGAACGCTTCGACGCGGCACAATCGATGACATCACAGAACCCATGGCCGCGCTACCAACAGGTCCCGCGCACGGTCTGCGAGTGTTCGTGATGGTAACCAACTGGCTCTTCCCCATCTCCGCGATCATCATGGGCCTGGTGATTCTTCTCCTCACAAGGTGAACGCGTCGACTTGTTTGTGTCTCATAACCTCGGTGTCTCAGAACCCATGCGATACGAGACATGTCGGTGCACGTGTTTGGAGCGCTCGTGCACTCGTCGAGAGCGCACCTGCGTAGACGCTCTGGACGTCGGCGTGGGGGAATGGCATCGTGGACGGATGCGAACGTCTGAACGCGGAATTAAGATTGCCTGGGGCGGATTGATCTTCGCAAGCATCTTTGCCATTGTCTGTTTGGCGTTGCTCCTTCTCGGTGCAGTCGGGGGTGGTGTCTGGTTCACCTTCGCTGCCATGGTCTTGCTCGCTTTGTCTCACGCGACCACCCTCCTTCGGGATCGTCGTCAGCGACTGCGCGACTGACTGCCGCTTCGAGCACGCATGTCGCACTGATCACTCTCGTTGGTGGTCATCGTTCCCCGCTTCTTCGAGCAGATCCCGATAGATCCGCCAGTACGTGAGCGGAACCGACATGTATCGTGCTGCCATGGACGAAATGACGGACGCGACCTTGGTACCCAGTCCGGAATCGGTTATCGCGTTGATCGAACTGGTAACAACGTTGGGGTGGCCGGACAGGGATGCTGATCAGGGCAGCTACTTTCGTCAGCTGGGCTTCCATCAGGGAGAAGGGCAAGAAGGCTTTCACCGGGGATACGGGGGCGAGCTCGTCAGTACTGGCTTGCCCGTCCTTCATGCCTCTTGGGCGTCACACAAAGGTGAGCTGTTTTCGATAAATTTCTTCCTGTACGAGGGAATCAATGGCCAGGACAAGAGTGCGGCCCTCGGATACCGCTCCATCTTCTCCCGGCTTCGATCTGTGTATGGTCCACCCGCCGACATCACTGCCAGCGAATTCGACGAGGCATCTTCGGTCTGGGAAATCAACGGAACCACGATCGAGATGTATTGCTTCACTCGGCCCTCGCCTGTGCTGCAGCTCGGATTCAGCCATAAATCGCGGAACGCTGCCTTCGAAGCAAGTCTGACGAGTTTGAACCTTCCCCTGCCCGGTGCCCGGGACCGCTCATAACCCATGGGATGCGAGACGCTGGCTGTGATTCGGCTGACGTCACGGTCCACGCGTCGTCGAGGACTCCAGCGAAATCCTCGTCGTATGAACCCGCGGACCACGCCGTGGCGCTAGGACAGACCTCGGGCGTAACTCCGTCTGGCCTCCTGGCTGCGCATTCAGACTGCCTATGCTGGCACCGTAACCGTGTGGCTTCTGAGCGAGAATGTTTCAGTTAGTCACTGACATGTCAGACATCGTGGGGTAGTCGGTGTAGCCGACGGCGGGGTCTTTAGCACTGTCCGGGTAGAACGTCGAGGGAATCGGCGTGTTCAGAGCAGCGCCCACGGCGATACGCTCTGCGAGGTCTGGAGTGGCGATGTAGTCACGGCCGAATGCCACCGCGTCAGCACTCCCGCTCTCGATGTGGCGCGCGCCATCGTCGGCGGTCATCTCCTCGTTAGTGATCACCGGCCCGTCGAACAGTCGGCGAAGATCACCCACGAGGCTGTCCGAGCCTTCGGTCTCGCGGACGAACAGGAAGGCGATCCGGCGCTTTCCCAGTTCCTCAGCGACGTAACCGAACAGAGCACGGGGATCGCTGTCACCCATATCGTGCTCTTCACCGCGCGGACGCAAATGCACACCCACGCGATCCGGCCCCCAGACCTCCTTCACAGCATCGGTGATCTCCAGCAGGAACCGGGCGCGGTTCTCGACCGTGCCCCCGTACCTGTCGGAGCGGTGGTTCGTGCTGTCCTGCAGAAACTGGTCGATCAAATACCCGTTGGCCGCGTGGATCTCCACACCGTCGAAGCCGGCGCGCTTAGCGTTGTCCGCCCCGCGGCGGAAATCCTCAACGATGCCGGGGATCTCTCTGAGCTCAAGTGCGCGAGGCTGAGTGTACGCCCGCTTGGGACGCAAGCGACTAACCCGTCCCGCCGCGGCAACAGCGCTAGGAGCAACGGGGAGTTCGCCGCCTAGGAGTTCCGGATCAGAGATCCGCCCAACGTGCCACAGCTGGAGGACTATGCGCCCACCGGCCGCATGCACCGCCTGCGTGACCTTCTGCCACCCGGCGACCTGCTCGTCGTTCCAGATACCCGGCGTGCCGTAGTAGCCGACTGCCTGCGGGCTGACGGAGGTCGCTTCACTGATAATCAGACCCGCTCCGGCTCGCTGCGTGTAGTACTCGGCCGTGAGGTCGTCGGGGACACGCTGGTCACCGGCCCGCGCCCGGGTCAGGGGTGCCATTACGATCCGGTTAGGGATCGTAATGGAGCCAAGATCGAGCGGACTCATCAGTAGGGACACGCGGGTACTCCTTCACTCACGGCATGCATCAGACAGCACAGGACACTCTCAACCCGATCAGCAGACGACTCACGGCGAGCACCCCCGGAACCCAACCGGAAGAGGGGCGCGCGTATTCCACCAACGGGGTCAAGGTCACAGCCTCAGGCCGCAGTCCGCCGGTGGATCTCCGCCGCGCATGACCACGAACGAAGCGCCTAGAAGCGCCAGCCAAACCAGCAGACCGAAAACCCCAAAGGCAACCCCGATCCCGCTCTCCGACTCATCCCAGTAGATCCTCTTGAAGAAGCCACCTGACCAACCGAGGCCGGTCAGATTTAACCACCCTGCGCCGAACACCCCGCCTACCGTCGCCACGGCCCATAGCAGGATCCCGGTTATCTGACGCATGCAGCAGAGATGATCTGATCAGCGGCATCGTTGTGCGGCCGCGGATTTCGGAGCGAAGGGCCACCACATCTTGGTAAGCGTGGGCGATAGCTCTCGTGATTGAAGGCAAATTCCGGGCAGCCTGCTCGCAATCCAAACGATCGTCCCGGCGATGGTGACGGCAGCGACTAGTCCGGCAATGTGGCCGACAAGCGAGCCGATACCGCGTTCTGGGAGAAGGAATCCATAGGGCACCCAGCCATCTGTCACACCGCGAACAAGAACAACCGCGAGCCACACAGTCGGATACGGCAAGAGCAACCAGAGCCAGCGCCAACTCAGATGCGCTCGGCGAGCGAGCCCAATGGAGAACACGCAGTGAGGGTGATGTGACGATCATCGGTCTGCATCTCGGGCATTTGGGGTACATCGAGGAGTACGCCGATTTCGCTGGGTTTGACGTACTCAAGGTTGGGAAGCGGTAGGTGTACCAGCCGTCTGGAGTCTCGACAACGATCGCGTCATTCAACTTCAACTGGTCGATATACCTGAATGGCATGCACACCCGCCGTCAGCAGCAATTCTCCGAGCACGCTGGCGAACGTCGCACGAGGGTGTCTATGACTGCGCTGACGTCTTGTCTCGGACACAGCACGCAGCGAGCCCGATCCGCAATGCAGTGCTGTTGCGTTCGACGTACGGCTAACGGGACGGGCCAAACGCAAGCAAATGACTACCCGGCATCAATCGACTCGTGGAGTCGCAGAAGCATGGTCAGTGACCCGCCCACCTCGTCCACCTTCCGGAAGCCCACGCGCTCGTACAGGTGCCTCGCGTAGTTGTCCGGCTCCACGCTCAGGCTTAACGCCGTCAGCCCTTGCTCGCGTGCGGCATCAATTAGCGCGTCGAGCAAGCGGAATCCGATCCCGCGTCCCCGCCAGGCCCGCACGACACCCATCGATAGCTCGGGTGTGGCGGCGTCCACGAAGCCGTAGCCACGGTCACTCTCGGACAACAATCGAACCCAGGCGGCTCCTATGGGCTGCTGTTCGTCCAGCGCGATGACACCAAGATCATCCGGGCGTTGCCAGCCCGTGATGTAGTGCGCGAGCTCCGGCTGGCTCAGAACCTCTGCGACGCTGCCGTTCGGCCCGTCAGGTCGCCAGAAGGCCGCTGCAACGAGCATCTCGGCGAGAAAGGGGCCATCCGAAGCATCAGCACGGCGAATGATTAGAGACACCACACCATTGTGGCTGCTCACCGATCCATTGCGGACACCCCGAGCGGTCCCGCAAGGGTTCCGGTCAACGGAACGGTTTGTCTGGTCGGCTTGGGACCTGTGCAAATTTGCGGCCCTCTTCGGGGATGCGGGATGGCAGCACGTGGCGGGCTCGCGCGAGAGCGGCGCCCAGTACTTGGCATCGTTCTCGGGCGGTGCCAATGCCGGCATCTTCTCGGACCGGGCGTCGAAGGCCCAGCGCTATGTCATCCTCTCTCATTGCGAACGACTAGCGGTGCGATACTCCGATGCGGTCAGTCCAAGCACCGCGCGGAAGTCGTTTGCGAGGTGCGCCTGATCGGCGTAGCCGAGCTCGGCGGCGACATTCGCGAGCGACGCGTCGGCGTCATCGCGCATGCGCTGCGCCGCCTCCTGCAGTCGTCGGCGGCGAATGACAGCGGCCGGCGATACTCCCACGGTCCGGTGGGCGAGCCGCTGGAGGGTGCGTACTGAGACGTGCAGCCGCTCGGCCGCGTCTTCCACGCGCAGCATGGCGGCATCCGTTAGGAGCAGATCTGCCATCTCGTTCGCAAGGCGGGATTCGTGGGTCGGCGGTCCCACCCGATCGACGAGCCATGCCGCCATAGCGGCGACCGCGGCGTCGGCGTCGGGCATCGCGGCTACGACGAGGCAGTGAACCTCGGGCGCATCGAGCGTCGTGAACGTGTCGACGAGCGTGCTGGGCGTGTCATAGAGCCGCGCGAATGCCGCTGGTCGCAGCAGGGCACCCACAGCCCACCCGCTTCCGCGGAGAACGCGTTCCGACACCCGCGTGGTGGCGCCCCATAGCGTCACACCGGTCGGCTCGACGACCAGATTCGCGGCGGGGTACGAGAGGATCGGCTGGCGCGACTCGACTCCTGCGGGCAGGTTCCACTGCGGGATCCAGAACCACGCCACGAGATCGGATGCCGCATCCGGTGGCGGCATCCGCGTGAACCGTGGAAGTCGATCCCGGTACAGCACCCCGCGGGTCGGGTCGGTCACGCACTCCAGTGTAGAACGTGGGGCCGACATCGCGCGGGTTGTCGCGAATCTCCAAGCCGCAGGCGCCCTTCACCCCACACGATGGGGTCATGACAACGACCAACCGCACCGGGGTGACCGGTGCCCACACCATTGACGGCCGCCCAAATGTCGCGACGACGCTCACCCCGTTCCTCGCGATCGCCGGGGCGAAGGTGGCTCTGGACTTCTACCGTGACGTCTTCGGGGCTCGGGTGACTGATATTACCGAGTTCGACGGGCTCGTCGTGCACGCCGGCCTCGACTTCGGACTGGGGCTGCTGCAGATCGGAGAGCCGAGTCCGGCCTACGGGACCGTGCGCGCGCCGGAGGGTGATGAGAACTGCTACTCGATCGGGATCTACGTTTCCGACGTCGACGCAGTCACCGCCCGCGCTGTGGCGGCCGGTGCCGCTGTGCGCGAGGAGCCGTCGACGTTCGTGTCGGGCGATCGGTTCGCCAGCATCCGAGATCCGTTCGGCGTCCGCTGGTCGGTGATGACACGCGTCGAGGACCTCTCCGAAGAGGAGAGTGCCGCGCACATCGCCGAGTGGGCGGCGTCGGTCGCCGCGGAGTGACGCGGGCGAGTCGACCGGCTTGTATGTGTTGAAGCTCTGGGAAGGAGACAACATGAACCCTTGGGCGATCGAAGCAGATGCGATCACCAAGACCTACCCGCGCGGGATCCGGGCCGTTGACGGCGTGACACTGCGGGTGCGCCCCGGCGAGGTCTACGGTCTGGTCGGACCGAACGGCGCGGGAAAGACGACGCTCCTGCGGATGCTCACCGGGCTAGTATCCCCCACAAGCGGGAGCTTCCGTGTCCACGGCAGCACACTCGGTTCGCTCATCGAAGGACCGGCGTTTTACCCGTCGATGTCGGGGCACAGCAACCTCACCCTGCTCTGCGAGTACTGGGGGATGCCGCGCTCCGATGCCGACCATGCACTCGACCGGGTCGGGCTGAACACGTCGGATCGGCACCGCCCCTACCGGCAGTACTCGCTCGGCATGAAGCAGCGGCTCGGAGTCGCGGCCACACTACTGGGTGACCCCCGCATCGTCGTGCTCGACGAGCCGACCAATGGCCTGGATCCGGAGTCGATCGTGGGTATGCGTGAGATCGTGCAGGAGTTGCGTGCAGACGGATGCGCGGTGATGCTGTCTAGCCACCTGCTCAGCGAGGTCGAGCTCGTCGCTGATCGGGTCGGTGTGCTTGCGGAGGGCCGACTGATCGCGGAGGGAGATGTGGACGACTTGAGGCGTCGACTTTCCGGGGGACGCTGGGTCAAGGTCGAGGTGGACTCACCCGACCGCGCTGTGGCCGTCGCCGAAGAGCTCGGGCTGACCTCATCCGAGGAGACGGCGATGCGTATCCAGGTTCGGCTCGACGACCGGGTCGAGCCCCACCTACTGAACAAGGCGTTGGTCGCCGCGGGTGTGGAGGTCAGTGCGCTCGTCGAGGTTCGGGAGTCGCTGGAGACAGCGTTCCTCGGACTCATCTCCGAACCGACCCGGGGCGAACTCGCTGAACAGGCTGGGCCCGACGCCCGCATCCAGACTCAGACCCAGTCCGCGAGGAGTCGGTCATGACCACAGGGCCTGTCACGCTCGTCGCAGTACCCCCGCGAGCGCCCCACTTCGGCAGCGCGCTTCGCGGTGAAGTCGTACTCACCGGGCGCCGCGTGGCGGTGTGGGTGTCGCTGGGCGTGTGGGCGGCATGCATTGTGGTGTTCGCCTACCTGGCGAGCTACCTCACCACGGTGGGTGCCGAGTGGTATACCGCCCAGCAACAGGAGCAGATCCTGCAGACGATGCTTCCGCGGGGTACCGCCTACTACCCGCTGGCATCTTTGCCGCTGTATGGTGCGCCCCAGTTCGCGATTCTCGGCGCGGTCCTGGGCGCTTCGGACTACGCACGTGGCACGATCCGCACGATCGTGTCCCGATTCCCGCGCCGTGCATCGCTTCTGGTGGCGCGACTGGTCAACGTGGCGCTCATCGCGGCGCTGGCCGCGGCCGTGACGTTGCTGACCAGCGTGCTCAGCAGCGTCGGAGTCGCCGTCGTCGCCGATCGCGGCATGGAGTTTCCGCCCGTCGGCGATCTCATCGTCGCGTTGCTTATGGTCTGGCTCACAGCCACCGCGTTCATCGCGCTGGGCTTCGCGATCGGCAGTCTCACCCGAAGCGTTCTGGCAGCCGTGGCGATCGCGGTCGGTTGGGTGCTGGGCGTGGAATCCCTGGCGATCGGCCTACTCGCGCCGGTCGTGCCTTTCTTGGAAACCGTGCAAGGGCTGTTGCCGGTCGGGGCAACGTCATCGCTGGCCGCCGGTCTCGTTCCGGACGGACAAATGGTCGCGGGCGTCACGGCGGTGACCACGCCAGGCGCCGCCATCGCGGTGCTCATCGGCTGGACCGTGATCGCCGGCGCCACCAGCTGGATCCTTTTCGCGCGCCGCGACCTCGGCTGACGTGTCATGTTCCGCCGGATCCCATAATGGCCCCGCATGCCGGGGGACTATCCCCGGCCAAGAGGATGGCTGACCCGGTGTCGTCGGGGAACGCGGGCGTCGAAGCGATCGGCGATTTGACGCCGCCGTTGACCTTGAGAGGAGGCTCACAATGGTAATTTCGCCGATCATCCTGCGTGGCTGTCATACATCGCCTCCCCATTCGCTCTGGCGCTGGTCGTCGTGGCCGCCACACTCAACGACTGAACGGACGATTGATGAGCATTGCATTCCTGCTGACCACGCTCGTGGTGGTCGCCACCCCCGGCACCGGTGCCGTGTACTCCATCGCCGCAGGCCTCTCCCGCGGCACCAAGGCCGGCATCGTCGCCGCGTTCGGCTGCACCCTCGGTGTCATCCCGCACATGGTCGCCGCAATCACCGGGCTCGCCACGATCCTGAACGCTTCCGCGATCGCGTTCCAAACCATCAAATGGCTCGGTGTGGCCTACCTGCTCTACCTGGCCTGGCAGACCCTTCGCGACAAGTCAATGGTCGACGTCGACGCCTCCACCACTCCGGTATCGTTCTGGCGGGTCATCCGCACCGCGGTGCTCATCAACCTCCTCAACCCCAAACTGACGATCTTCTTCTTCGCATTCCTGCCCCAGTTCGTCCCCGCGCGCGCGGCCAACGGCACCTGGCACATGGTGTGGCTCAGCCTCGTATTCATGACCCTGACGTTCATCGTGTTCGCCCTGTACGGGGTGTTCGCGGCCACGATGCGCACCCACGTCATCACCCGTCCGAAGGTCATGGCGTGGTTGCGCCGCACCTTCGCCGCAACCTACGTCCTGCTCGCTGGCCGCCTCGCCCTCGAAACCCGATAGCCCGCCACGATCCAGCTACGGCCCGAAGCCGCTCGACGAATCCCCCCGGCTCGCCGTCACCACCACGGCGGCACCATTTCTCGAACGGGCATCCGCCCTGCTCGCGCAACGTCGGCTTCGTTCGGACTCCCCTCCCCGACGGCCGTACTGACAGAGTTCTGTCAGTACGGACACGGTCCTGTCATCATCGATGACCGTATGGAATGCTGACTGGGATGGCAGGCGCAGCAGAGGGGTTCGAGTTCACCGTCGTTGGTCCCCAGGTGGAGATTCGTCACCACGGGCGACACGCGGCAACGCTCCGCAATGCTGCCGCGCGAAAGTTCCTCGCCGACGTTGAGCGCCGTGACCCCCAGCAACTGATGGCACGAGTAACCGGGAACTACAAGCACGGCAACGAGCGATCCAATCACCATCGCCCGTAGTCAGCGCGTGCTGCCCACGAAAGGGATGCGAGATGGTCGTCACGCTCGCGATCGGCATCGATCGTCGAATGAGCTCACAGCCTCGGCTATCTCGCATCCATCGCGCTCCGCACTTGACCCGTTTTTCATATCTCAGCTTGGCTGCGCAAAGACGATCAGGGACTTTTCCCGACGAGTTCTTCGTGCGGGACGGGACGGTTCGACTTCTTGGTGATGATCACGGAAGCGATCGACCCCAACACGAGAAATATTCCGAGCGCCTGCAGCGGAGTGAAGCTCTCCCCGGCTACTGCCCATCCAAGCGTTATGGCCATTACCGGGCTGAGCAGACCGAGGAATGCAGTGGTGCTCGCGGGAAGCCTGGAGATGCCTCGAAACCACATGACATATGCAAATGCAGTACCCACAAGGGAAAGGTAGACGTAACCACCCAGGTTTGACGGCGTTAGCGCGACGTTGGGGAGCCCCTCGGCCAAGATCATGACCACGAGGAGAGTGAGTCCGCCAGTAACTAGCTGCCAAGCGGTCGTTGTCAACGGTGGCGCGGGCTGCCCCCACTTCTTGGAAAGCACGATCCCTGTGGCCATGGAGAGCGTGCCGCCGAGGGCTGCCAGAACACCAATAACATCAAGGCGAGCTTGAGCTTGAAGCGTAATCATGCCAACTCCGAAAACGCCCATGAGGCCCGCCGTTACGACGCGGGCTGTCAACCGTTCGTGAAGAAGTCTGCTGGCCAGAAGCGCGACGACAAGCGGTTGGATACCGCCAACGATCGCGGCAACGCCACCAGGCAATCGGTATGCCGCGATGAAGAGCAACGCGAAAAACGCCCCGATATTGAGAACCCCGAGCACCCAGGACTTCCACCACCATGCACCCCTCGGCAACTCGCGACAGACGGCCAGGAGTAACAGGCCAGCGGGAAGTGCGCGCAGCGTTGCTGCAAGTAGCGGGCGGCCCTCGGGCAGAAACGTGGTTGTCGTCAGGTAAGTAGTCCCCCACAGGATTGGCGCAAGGGCAGTGGTCAAGACCAGGAAACCTCGATTGCTAAGCACTTAGCTAGTGTAGCTAAGCACTTAGCAAAAGCCTAGGCTCAACTCATGACAGATCAGGTAGAGCGCATTCTTGAACAGTGGCGAACGGAAAAGCCCGAGCTCGATGCCTCACCGATGGCCGTCATTGGCCGCTTGAGCCGCGCGGCTCTGGCTATCGAATCCCGGCTGGCCGACACCTTCGCCCAACACGGCCTAGATGCGTCGTCCTTCGATGTGCTGGCCACGCTGCTGCGCAACGGCGCCCCCTACAGGCTTACCCCAGCAGAACTCGCGCGGGAATCAATGATCTCCACGAGCGCGGTAGCGCAGCGATTGAACAAGCTGGAGACCCGCGGACTCGTGGCGCGCGAGGCAAACCCAGACGACGGCCGCGGCACGCTCGTTGCACTTACCGGCTCGGGGAAGGAAGTCATCGAGAAGGCGCTGCCGGACCACATTAGAACCGAACGAGCCATCCTGTCGTCGCTGAGCCGACAAGAGCAAACCACCTTGGCACTGCTTCTGAGCCGAATCGGCAATGCATAAGATTCCCACACTGCATCGGTTCGCCCGTCCGGCTTGACTCTGCCGTAACGTCAACTGGAATGGTTGTGAATATGACAGAGAAAACAGGACCGATCATCGACCGGTCGATCTACCCCATGCCCATGTTCATCAACCTTGTAGTCAGCGACCTTGCTGCGGCGGAAGCGCTATACGCCCAAGCGGGGTTCGTGACTCTCGCGACGATCCCCGGGCCCGGCGGCATCCCCTCGCTGGTTCACCTGCGACGCCAGAAGTATCAGGACATCTTGATGACACAAGGCGCTCCGGGAGGCGGCACAACGTCGGCGTCATTTGCTGCCGGTGACGTCGACCTAGACAGAGTTGCCGACAGCCTGCGAACGGCGGGCGCTGGGGTCTCCGGTCCGCTCAACACACCCTGGTTCACGACAGATGTGTCTTTCTCTGACGCAGATGGCAACACCGTGACCCTGACCGCGCCACGTGCGGCCGATCAGGCTCAGGCGCAGGTTTGGGCGAGTGATCAGATTTCCGGCGACTTCGACCTTCCCGACGGCTTTTCGTTCGGCTCAACGCCCCGGCAATAGGAGGGAATAGCTGTGCAGGAATGGCCGATCAAGGAAGTGGCCCGGGCAACTGGGCTCACCAGCCGAACCCTTCGACACTATGAGCAGATCGGCTTGCTCCACCCTTCACGGGTGGCGAGCAACGGCTATCGGTTCTACGGCGAAGCAGAGCTGTCTCGGCTGTACAGGATCCTCTCTCTGCGGGCACTCGAATTGCCGCTTGCCACGATCCAAATCGCCCTCGACGACGACAAGTCGCTCGCTGAGACGATCCAATCGCACCTCGCGCTCCTCGAAGAGCGCAGAGAACGAACCAACCAACAGATCACCGTCGTGAGGCAGACACTGAACGCGGTCCAGAAAGGCCAACATATGAGCATCGAAGAGGTGTTTGCTGGCGTCGATCAGAGCCAGTACGAAACCGAAGTACGACAGCGCTGGGGCGATGACGCCTGGGAACGCAGTGCGAAGCGCCGCGACCAGATGACGGACGAAGCGCGTCGGGCTGACGATGAACGCAGCTTGGACGTGAACGCTGCGCTTCGCGAGGCGGCCGAGTCGAACGTGGACCCGACGTCGGATGTATTTCAGACTTTGGTCGGAGGCCACTACAAATGGGTCACGGAGTACTGGAACGGGCGAAAGCCCGACAGGGACGCGTACACCGGACTTTCTCACCTCTACGTCACTGACCCACGGTTCGCCGCCACCTACGGCGGTCAGGCCAACGCTGAACTCATCCGCACCGCAATCCAATCCTGGATCGAGACGAACCTCCCGTAGAGCCATCAGGCCCGGGAGCGATGCGCCAAGCAGCGCGTCGCGGCAGCACGATCAGGCTGGCAAGAACACACCATCAAAGAAGGCGCCGAGCTCCGATGTGGCTTCCAGCGGCAGCACGGCCGCGACGTACTGGTCGGGCCGCACGACCACCACAACGCCGTCCCGCGCGAGCTCGCGCTCGACGAAGATGTCGGTGTCCGTCCACACGTTGGGTGTGGCGGCGTAGACCTTCTCCCAATCCGTAAGACCCAGCGGTCCCGTCTTCGGTAGGAACAAGTCCGGCGCCTCCAGCAACGCGACATCCTCGAATGCCTCCTGATAGACGACCTTGGCATCGATGACGGCATCCTCATCAGCATCCGCCGAAGTCACCCGAGCGATCATCGGCGAGACCGCCGTTGCCCATTCCCGAAGGCGCACACCGCCCGCATCCGCGAACGCATAAACACGCCAGCGACCATCCGCCCTCGCATGGTGACCAAGATGCACGACGTTGCCGTCACACACCCGCACGACCTCGGCGGATTTGAACCGCTTCCCGATCGGGAACCCCGCCGCGAGCGCCTGACGGGCGGAACCGCCCGTGATCGCCGACGGCGGGTACTGCGTCATGAATCCCGAAGGGAACTCGGCGGTGGCGAGGTAGTAGTTCGCCAGCTCCTGCGGGTCGGAAATCTCCTCAGGTTTGCGTGCCATCAGACTTGACCACTCGCGGTCGAAATCGATCAGCTGCTGCGCAACCGGCTGCCGCTCTGCCGAATACGTCGCCAGGAGCGACTCGGGGCTGCGACCGGTGAGCACCGATCCGAGCTTCCAGCCCAGGTTGAATCCGTCCTGCATCGAAACGTTCATGCCTTGGCCAGCCTTCGCGCTGTGCGTGTGACAGGCATCTCCGGTCAAGAACACACGCGGAGCACGCGTGTCATCCAGAGCATCATCGAAACCGTCCGTGACGCGGTGGCCGACCTCGTAGACACTTGACCAGGCGACCTCCTTCACGTCGAGCGTGTACGGATGCAGAACCTCATTGGCCTTCTCGATGATCTGGTCAATCGGCGTCTGGCGCACCCGGTGGTTGTCGTCGGTCGCGACCGCGCCGAGGTCGACATACACGCGGCTGAGATATCCACCCTCGCGGGGAATGTGCAGAATGTTCCCGGCCTTCGCGTTGATCGCGCATTTCGTACGCCAATCGGGGAAATCGGTGTTCACGAGCACATCCATGACTCCCCAGGCATGGGCTGAGAATTCGCCCACATGCTGACGTCCGATCGCCTCGCGCACACCGCTTCGCGCCCCGTCGCATCCGACGACGTACTTCGCACGGATCGTGCGTCCCTCACCCGCGCGCTCCCCCGCCGTGTGCCGAATTTGCACCGCGACCGGATACTCGCCTTCGCCATCGCGGGAAAGATCGAGGAACTCGATGCCGTAGTCGGGGATGATCCGGCCGGGCGCGAAGGCTGCTGCCTCGGCGAAGTAGTCAAGCACGCGCGCTTGGTTGACAATCAGATGCGGGAACTCACTGATCTTCAGTCCGTAATCCTCC
Organism: Microbacterium wangyouchuni; assembly: GCF_054072595.1. Classification (NCBI taxonomy): domain Bacteria; kingdom Bacillati; phylum Actinomycetota; class Actinomycetes; order Micrococcales; family Microbacteriaceae; genus Microbacterium; species Microbacterium wangyouchuni. Next base: position 22,525 of record NZ_JBSVRM010000002.1, on the reverse strand, counting down.
GTACGCGTGGTGCGGATGATGTTGTCGGGGTTGTCCGGGTCCGGCCCCCAGAAGTTCATATAGGCGATGTTGTATGCCTCGGCAGTGATCCGTTCGGCGAATCCGAAGGCTTGGAAAGTTTCGACGCTGCGCGGCTGGATGCCATCGGCCTGGCCGAGCACGAGACGACCGTCGCGGCGCTCGATGATCCGTGTCGTGACATCGGGAAACTGCGACATCTGCGCAGCCAGCAGCATGCCGGCGGGTCCAGAGCCGACGATCAGCACATCCGTCTCATCCGGCAGGTCGACCGGGCGTTCGACACCCCAGCCCGCAGCCGGGACGACCCGTGGGTTCTCAGAAACGTAACCGTGGTGATGAAACTGCATCTTGATGCTCCTTGGTGACGTCGTTGTCTCGGGCTGGATGCAGAATGCTTGCGGCCCGATCTCAGGATGATATACGATTTCAAATACATCGCACAAGAGCGAGACTCACGACGCAAGGAGGCGCCCACTGTGACGGACTCGATTGCCCGCCCCGGCAAGATCATCGCAATCCACCTCAGCTATGCGTCCCGTGCTGATCAGCGCGGACGGCGCCCAGCCCACCCCTCCTACTTCTTCAAGGTCGCCAGTTCTGTTGCAGCATCCGGCGACACCGTCGAACGCCCCGCCGGCACCGAGCTGCTCGCCTTCGAGGGTGAGATCGCGCTCGTCATCGGCACCCCTGCACGCCGCGTCAGTCTGGCGGATGCCTGGTCGCATGTGGCATCGGTCACCGCCGCCAACGACCTCGGCCTCTACGATCTACGAGCCAACGACAAGGGCTCGAACGTCCGCTCCAAGGGCGGAGACGGCTACACACCTCTCGGCCCGAATCTCATCGATGCTCGCACGATCGATCCATCCGGCATCCGGGTGCGCACCTGGGTCAATGGCGAGCTTCGTCAAGATGACACGTCTGCGGGACTGATCTTCCCGCTCGCGCAGTTCGTCGCCGATCTCTCGCAGCACTTCACGCTCGAGACCGGGGATGTCATCCTCACGGGGACGCCGGCCGGATCGTCCGTAATCGTTCCTGGCGACGTCGTCGAGGTGGAGGTGGATGCCCCGAACGCACCAGGCGCACCGTCATCTGGTCGGCTCGTCACCACCGTCACGCAGGGCTCGGCCGCGTTCGACGAATCGCTCGGGTCGCTCCCTGCTGTCGATGACAAGCAGCGTGCGGATGCCTGGGGAACGGCCCCGACCGAAGATCTTCCGTCTCGTTCAACGACCGGGTTGAGCGTCGAACTCCGCGCGAAGCTCGAAGCCGCTCCCACCGCTGGGCTCTCCGCCCAACTGCGCAAGCGCGGACACCACTCCTGCTTCATCGACGGCGTCGCCGTCAACATCGCCGGCACGAAGATCGTCGGCACCGCGCGAACGCTGCGCTTCATCCCCGCCCGCGAGGATCTATTCGCCAGTCACGGCGGAGGCTACAACGCTCAGAAGCGTCTGTTCGATGCCGTCAGCGAAGGAGAGATCATCGTCATCGAGGCGCGCGGGGATGCCACCACCGGCACTCTCGGCGACATCCTTGCCCTGCGCGCCCATGCCCGCGGTGCTGCCGGGGTCGTCACCGACGGCGGTGTGCGCGACTTCGATGAGGTCGCGCGTATCGGTCTGCCCGTGTTCTCGCAGGGCGCTCACCCGTCAGTACTCGGTCGCAAGCACGTGCCGTGGGACCTCGATGTGACCGTCGCCTGCGGCGGTGCCGCCGTCCAGCCGGGAGACATCATCGTCGGAGATGGAGACGGCGTTGTTGTGATCCCTCCGTCACTCGTCGAAGAGGTCGTCGAAGCAACACTGGCCCAGGAACAGGAGGACGCCTGGATCGCCGCACAGGTCGAGGCGGGGCATCCGGTCGATGGGTTGTTTCCGATGAATGCCCAGTGGCGTGCGAAGTACGAGGCGGAACGCGCATGACCAAGACCCTCAGCAAATCGCAACGCGCGTACGACTGGCTCAAGGAGCGCATCGCCGGGCAGACCTACACCCCCGGCTACCGACTCGTGCTCGGCACGATCGCCGGGGAACTCGACATGAGCGTGGTGCCGGTGCGCGAGGCGATCCGGCAGCTCGAAGCCGAAGGACTCGTCCACTTCGAGCACAACGTGGGCGCGAGAGTGGCGATGGTCGATGATGCCCAATATCGGCACAGCATGGAGACCCTCAGCATCCTCGAGGGCAGCGCGACAGCGCTTGCGGCGCGGCACCTCACCGCTGATGATCTGAAGCTCGCGCGGGCAATCAATGCACAGATGATCGAAACGCTGGAAAATTTCAATCCTTCCGCCTTCACGCAGCTAAACCAGCGCTTCCACGCGGCGCTCATCGCACCGTGCCCGAACCCGCGCCTGCACGAACTCGTCACGCTGGAGATGTCGCGACTCAATCGCCTGCGCGACTCGACCTTCAGCTTCGTGCCCGGTCGCGCGCACGACTCGGTGCGCGAACACGAGCAGATCGTGGCGCTGATCGAGAGCAGTGCACCGATCACAGAGATCGAGCGTGCAGCCCGGCTCCACCATGCATCCACTCTTGACGCCTATCTGACCCAGACGCAGCCCGACGAGGCCGTCGGCACGCACGTGCACTGACACCGGAGGAACTATGACTGATTCACGTATCCCCGCAGATCTCCCCGCTCGCATCCAGCATTACATCGATGGCTCCTTCGTCGATTCGGTCGACGGCGACACCTTCGACGTACTCGATCCGGTGACGAACGAGAACTACACCACTGCCGCGGCCGGCAAGAAGGCAGACATCGATCTCGCTGTCGCCGCTGCCAAACGTGCTTTCGAGGACGGGCCGTGGCCGAAGATGCTTCCGCGCGAGCGCTCGCGCGTGCTGCACAAGATCGCCGATCTCGTCGAGTCTCGCGATCAGCGCCTCGCGGAACTGGAGTCATTCGACTCCGGCCTACCCATCACGCAGGCGCTCGGTCAGGCCCGGCGCGCTGCGGAGAACTTCCGTTTCTTCGCCGATCTGATCGTCGCGCAGGCGGATGACACGTACAAGGTACCGGGGCGTCAGATCAACTACGTCAATCGCAAGCCGATCGGGGTCGCAGGCCTGATCACCCCGTGGAATACGCCGTTCATGCTCGAGTCCTGGAAGCTGGGCCCCGCCCTCGCCACCGGCAACACGGTCGTTCTCAAGCCCGCCGAGTTCACTCCGCTTTCGGCATCTCTGTGGGCTGACATCTTCGAGGAGGCTGGGCTCCCGCAGGGCGTGTTCAACCTCGTCAACGGTCTCGGAGAGGATGCCGGTGACGCGCTTGTGAAGCATCCCGATGTTCCGCTGATCTCGTTCACCGGCGAGAGCTCCACCGGCCAGCTGATCTTCGCCAACGCGGCCCCGTACCTGAAGGGTCTGTCGATGGAGCTCGGCGGAAAGTCCCCCGCGATCGTCTTCGCCGACGCCGACCTCGAAGCCGCCGTCAACGCGACGATCTTCGGGGTGTTCTCCCTCAATGGCGAACGCTGCACGGCAGGCAGTCGCATCCTCGTCGAAGACTCGATCTACGACGAGTTCGTGGAGAAGTATGCAGCTCAGGCGAAGCGCGTGAAGGTCGGTCTGCCCAATGACCCGACTACCGAGGTCGGTGCGCTCGTGCACCCGGAGCACTACGACAAGGTGATGAGCTACGTGGAGATCGGCAAGAGCGAGGCGCGCCTGGTCGCCGGAGGCGGACGCCCCGAAGGTTTCGACACCGGCAACTACGTCGCACCGACGGTGTTCGCCGACGTCTACCCCGACGCCCGGATCTTCCAGGAGGAGATCTTCGGCCCGGTTGTCGCGATCACCCCGTTCACGGGCGATGAAGAGGCCCTCGCACTGGCGAACAACACCAAATACGGCCTCGCCGCGTACATCTGGACGAACGACCTCAAACGCGCACACAACTTCGCTGGCGACCTCGAGGCTGGCATGGTGTGGCTGAACAGCAACAACGTGCGGGACCTGCGCACCCCGTTCGGTGGAGTGAAGGCATCCGGTCTCGGGCACGAGGGCGGCTACCGCTCGATCGACTTCTACACCGATCAGCAGGCCGTGCACATCAACCTCGGCGAAGTCCACAATCCCGTCTTCGGAAAGAACTGACCCTTCCCGCCTTCCCGCACTCCCGCCTTCCCGCTCAGGTCGCATTTCCTGCTGTTAAAACCGCCGCAAAGCGACACGAAGTGCGACCGGAGCACGAGAATCTCAAGCAAGGACGCTGATATGACCAATCGTGAAGACATGACCCTGACTTCCTCGGGGTACTACGTGAGCGCGGAAGCTCCGATCCACTCGGACAACGCCGTCGCGACCCCGGTCGCCACTCCCCCGGATATCCTCCGCTGCGCATATATGGACCTCGTCGTCACCGACCTCGCGGCATCCCGTCAGTTCTATGTAGACGTGCTCGGGCTCTACGTGACCGAGGAAGACGACGATGCGATCTACCTGCGCTCGACCGAGGAGTTCATCCACCACAACCTGGTGCTGCGGAAGGGACCGATCGCTGCGGTCGCGGCATTCTCGTACCGGGTGCGCAGCGCGGAGGACCTTGACCGTGCCGTCGAGTTCTACACCGAACTCGGATGCCGCGTCGAACGACGCCCGGATGGCTTCGTTAGAGGCATCGGAGACTCGGTGCGTGTCGAGGACCCCCTCGGCTTCCCCTATGAGTTCTTCTTCGAGACGACCCATGTCGAGCGACTGTCCTGGCGCTATGACCTGCACACTCCGGGCGAGCTGGTTCGTCTCGATCACTTCAACCAGGTCACCCCGGACGTGCCCCGCGCCGTGCGCCACTACCAAGACCTTGGATTCCGCGTCACCGAAGATATCCAAGATGAGCACGGCACCGTCTATGCCGCATGGATGCGCCGCAAGCCCACGGTGCACGACACCGCTGCCACCGGCGGTGACGGCCCACGCATGCATCACGTCGCATTCGCTACGCATGAGAAGCACAACATCCTGGCCATCTGCGACAAGCTCGGAGCGCTGCGCCGGTCGGATGCGATCGAACGCGGCCCCGGCCGCCACGGTGTCTCGAACGCCTTCTACCTGTACCTGCGCGACCCCGATGGGCACCGCGTCGAGATCTACACCCAGGACTACTACACCGGCGACCCGGACAACCCGGTCATCACCTGGGACGTGCACGACAATCAGCGGCGTGACTGGTGGGGCAACCCGGTGGTGCCGAGCTGGTACACCGACGCCTCGCTCGTGCTCGACCTCGACGGCAACCCGCAACCGGTCATCACGCGTACTGACGACAGCGAGATGGCTGTCACCATCGGAGCGGACGGTTTCTCGTACACGCGTAAAAACGAGGGCGAGGACTCGATGCCCGAATATAAGCAGGGCGAGTACAAGCTCGGCCACCAGCTCTAGAAGAAAGGCGCACCGGATGCTGACTCCTGAGGTGATCGAGCAGATTGCAGATGAACTCGCTGAGGCCGACCGCACGCACGGCGTGATCCCCCGCATCACCGCGCGGTTCCCGGATGCCACGATCGACGACGCCTATGCCATTCAAGGCATATGGCGGGACAAGAACCTCGCTTCCGGGCGTACGCTGGTCGGCCGCAAGATCGGTCTGACCTCGAAAGCGATGCAACAGGCGACCGGGATCACGGAGCCCGACTACGGCGTGATGTTCGACGACACCGTGTACCGCTCTGGTGCCGACATCCCCTTCGATGACTTCTCGAATGTGCGGATCGAGGTCGAGCTCGCTTTTGTCCTCAAGCATCCGCTCGAGGGCCCGAACTGCACTCTCGAGGATGCTCTCGCCGCAATCGACTACGCCGTCCCTGCTCTCGAAGTGCTGAACTCACATATCGAGGTCGAAGGCCGAACGATCGTCGACACCATCAGCGATAATGCCGCGTACGGAGCGATGGTTCTCGGCGACGTACATCTGCGTCCGGATGAGATCGACCTGCGCTGGGTTCCCGGCGTACTCTCGCGCAACGGCGAGATCGAGGAGACCGGCGTCGCAGCAGGAGTCCTCGGCCACCCCGCCACAGGGGTGGCGTGGCTGGCGAACAAGTTCCATCAGCATGGTGCACGGCTCGAAGCCGGCGAGATCATCCTCGCCGGATCCTTCACCCGACCGATGTGGGTGCACAAGGGAGACGAGGTACGGTGCGACTACCGAGAGATGGGAACCATCACATGTCGTTTCGTTTAGAGCCTGCGCCGTCGTTCCGGGAGCGTCTGGCGAGCGCCGACCGCCCACTGATCGGAGCCTGGATCTGCTCCGGCAGCCCGATCGCGGCGGAGATCGTGGCGGGTTCCGGACTGGATTGGACACTGATCGACGGCGAGCACAGTCCGATCGGCCTCGAATCCACGCTTGCGCTGCTGCAGGCGGTCGCGCCGTATCCGATCGCCCCGATGGTGCGGGTGCCGAGCAACAACGCGGTGCTGATCAAGCAGTTCCTCGACGTCGGCGCGCAGAACCTTCTGGTGCCGATGGTCAACAGCGTGTCGGATGCCGAAGCCGCCGTCGCTGCGACCCGCTACCCGCCGCGCGGCATCCGGGGCGTCGGCAGCGCGCTTGCTCGCGCCGGACAGTGGGGCCGCACCGAGAAATACCTGCAGCGAGCGCACGAGATCACCTCGCTCTCGGTGCAGATCGAGACGGATGCTGCGGTGCAGAGCGCCCGCGCAATCGCTGCGGTCGATGGTGTGGACAGCGTCTTTATCGGGCCGAGCGATCTGGCGGCATCCATGGGGCTGCTCGGTCAGCAGGAGCATCCGGATGTCATCGCTGCCGTCGAGCACACGATCACCGAAGTGCTCGCTGCTGGCAAGCCGGTCGGTGTGAACGCCTTCGTGCCGGCAACCGCGCGTCGCTACCTCGACGCCGGGGCCTCCTTCGCCCTTGTCGCCGCCGACGTGTCGATTCTCGCGCGGGCCACCGAGAAGCTCGCCGCGGACTGGATCCCCACTGCCGACACCGCCGAGCGCGAAAGTTACTGAGAGCTGCTCCGTCGCGTCGCGGCTCCTGCGGTTGTTACCACCCCCGTTCCGGTCGCAATTGGTGCTGCTCTGAAGCCGCCGTTTTAACAGCATCAATTGCGACCGGAGCGGGATCGAGTGCCCTCGTGAAAGCGGTTTCTCCGATAGTCTTCGTGCATGCCCCGCGTCAGCACAGACCGCCCGCACAAGCACGCCCGCGTCAGCACAGACCGCCCGCACAAGCACGCCCGCGTCAGCGCGATCCTCGATGCGCACGGCGCCGATGAGCTGCTGCTGACCACGCCGGAGAATCTCGCATGGTACTTCGACGGAGCCCGCGTGCAGGTGCCTTTCGGGGGCGCAGCCGTGTGCTCGGCCCTCATCCACCGCGACGGAACGGCGGTTGTCACCGCACTGGAGAACGAGGCGGACCGGCTCGCCACAGAAGAGATCGCTGGCGCCGAGTTCCGCAGCATCCCGTGGTTCGCCTCCCTCACCGAAGCAGCCCCGGACACGCTTGTCGACACGGCCGTCGCCGATGAGCTGCGCGCTGCGCGCGCGGCACTGCTGCCCCAGGAGCGCCAGCGATACGCAGCACTGGGCGCCGACTCGGCCGCCGTAGTGTCCGCGGTCCTGCGCCATGCCCGTCCAGATATGACCGAGCATGCTCTCGCCGCCGAGCTCGGCCGTGCCGTGCTGTCTATCGGCGCGACACCGAACGTCATCCTCGTCGCCGGCTCGTCACGCGGAGGCGTCCAGCATCCGCTACCCACCGATGCGGTGCTCGGCGATCGGTTCCTCGCGGTCGTCACGGCGGTCCGTCACGGCCTGCACGCCAGTTTCAGTCGCTGGGTGCGCTTCCGCGGCAGCGAAACGACCGATGAACGGGCCCTCCGCCTCGTCGAGGCAGATATCTTCGCCGCAACCCGGCCGGACCGCGCACTGAGCGAAATACTCAGCGATATCGGCTCCGCCTACGTCCGCCACGGCTTCGGCAACGAGGGCTCCCCCGCCTGGCGCGCACACCACCAGGGCGGCCCCACCGGCTACGTCGGCCGTGATCCCAAGGCTTCGCCGACCAGCACCCAGCGGGTGGTCGCCGGTGGAGCATTCGCGTGGAACCCCTGGGTTCCGGGCGCGAAGCTCGAAGACACCGTGATCGCAGACCATACCGGCGTCACCACACTCACCACCGATCCCCTGTGGCCGACGGTGAACGTCAACGGCCTGGCCCGCCCCGACACATTGGACCTGTCATGACTTCAGACAACAGCGTGCGCCTCAACGAGATTCAGATCCGCGATCCTTTCGTGCTCCTCGACGAGAGCACCGGCCGATACTGGCTGTTCGGCAGCACCGACCAGAACATCTGGGACGGTCCCGCGACCGGCTTCGACACCTATCACAGTGACGATCTGCAGACCTGGCACGGACCGATCCCCGCCTTCCGCCCGGCCGCCGACTTCTGGTCGCACACCCAGTACTGGGCGCCCGAAGTGCACGCCTATGACAACGCCTTCTACCTTTTCGCGACGTTCACCGCGGAGGGGCATCGCCGCGGTACCCAGATCCTGCGTGCCGATCGGCCGGAGGGACCGTACGAGCCCTGGTCCGACGGCCCGCTCACACCCCGCGCCTGGGAGTGCCTCGACGGCACGTTGCACGTCGAGGATGGCATCCCCTACCTTGTGTTCTGCCACGAGTGGAAGGACGTCGGCGACGGTGAGATCCACGCAATAGAGCTCGCCGCAGACCTTCGCAGCACGATCGGCGAGCCTCGACTGCTGTTTCGGGCATCCGAAGCGCCGTGGGCACGCAGCATCCCGCGTCCTGAGTTTGCAGAGGTGTTCGTCACCGACGGTCCTTCGATGCACCGAACGGCGGATGGCCGGCTGCTGATGGTGTGGTCAAGCTTCGGAGATTCCGGCTATGCGATGGGCGTAGCCACATCAGCTTCCGGTGGGATCGCCGGCCCGTGGATCCAATCTGAAGCACCGCTGTGGCCGGCTGACGGCGGGCATGGGATGGTCTTCACCACCACCGAGGGGACGCTGCTGCTCACACTGCACAGCCCGAACCGCACGCCCGATGAGCGCGCGCACTTCTTCGAGTTGCAGGAGACTCCGGCGGGGCTGCAGCTCAGAACACCGGCGGGATGAATTCGACGGCCGCGCGATCGGCTTCGTGCTGATCGACGATCGTGACCCTCTCATTCGGCGCGATCGTCATAGCCAGCTCCGCACCGGCAAGCACGAGCACCCCGGCCACGGGCTGGGCGGCCAGTCCGACGACGGCGACGACCTCACCCGCCGCATCCGTCTCAACGCGCCACCCGCGCGGGAACGAGAACTCCGGCTGTCCGTCGCGGTACACCTGAACCAGTTCGTCATCCGCGACCAGCTCCCACGCGACCGAACCCACGGTTCGGGCGTGACCGATCGCCTCCGCGGCCGTTCCGCGCTCCAGCCGCGTCGGGGCGAGACCGGAGAACCACAGCGTGCCATCCGCGCGCTCGAGCACGCCGCTGTGCCGCTCGAGTGCGTCCAAGAACCACAGGATCGAGGGCGAGTACACCTCGGTGAACCCGGCATCTCCCGACCACGGGTCCATGCACTGCGGGAACCGGTCTGCTGCGGCGAGCGCGGCAAGCAGGGGCTGTGCGGTCAGCGCCAGCTCTGCGACGTGGCCGTGGCGTTCAAAGGCTTCCGGTGCGCGCAGTTGCGCAAGCATGTTCACCGGCCCGCCCCAGGAATTGCGTGAGGCGTCATGATCGAACCGCGGATCGTCCATCGCGATCGTCGTGAACCCGTAGTGCGCGAGGAACTTCCGGGTGTTCATCAGGTACTGCCTGAGTGCGTCGGCGAAGAACGGCTCATCCCCCACCTCACAGGCCAGCACTCGCAACAGCACGTCCGACGCGATCCGCACGGGCGTTCCTGACCGGTCCCGGTCGTAGAACAGCCCGTCGTCTTCATCGAAGCACTGCGCCCAGAGCGCATCGAGAGAGGCCACGGCCCGTTCTCGCCATGGTGCACCGTCCTCGCCCAACTCGTCGGCGATCGCCCCGAGGTAGACCCGCTGACATGCCACGTTCGCCGTCAGATCGGGTGCGATGTACGGCACGGCGGTGGCGGCGGGGTCGACGTATCGGGCATCCGCACCAAATGCGCGATCCGGCGCGAACCAGAACCGGGGCGAGAGATCATGCCCGGTGTCGAAGGCGCAGAATGCTTCGACCGCCCCCGTCTCGGCGGTGTCGCGATAGCGCGCGAGCCAGGCGTCGTAGCGGGCCATCGCGGCGTACATCACCTGCAGGAACTGCCGATCGCCGGTGCGCTGATAGTGCCGCCAGACGACCCGCGCCAAAGGTGTGACGATCTGAATCTGACTGAACCCGGGCCCTGCCGGAGTCACCTTGTACGGGATCATCCCGTCGACGCGCTGATGCGCGGCGAACTGCAGCAGCGTGTCTGTGCCGATGCCGGGTGCGAAGCGATCGAGGACCTCGACATTGATCGTTCCGGTGCTCTCCAGCCAGCATCCGTCATAGACGCCGCCTTCGTTCAGCACGGGCGGGCCATCGATGGAGCGGATGCACCGGTCAAGCTCGGCGAGCGCATCATGCCAGCGCTGCTCGAGCGGTCCCCCGACCGCGACGAAGCGGACCCCGGATGCTTCGAGCTCGGCGCCCAGCGGCGAGCCATCAAGTCCGGCACGCGGGATCGGCTTCGCCGCCCGCAGACGCTCCAGCGCCTCGGCACGAACGGTCGCAGTCATCTTCTGTCTCCCTCAGACGCCAGTGGGGCGCCGGCACCGACGGCGCCCACGCCCCACTGTTCGTGAATTACTGCAGAGCTGCGCCGAGCTCATCGATCCAACGCTGCGCGGCCTCCTCAGGTGTCGCACGCTCGAAGAGAACCTCCGACTCCATGCGCTGGGAGAGCTCGTTGAGAATCGACCCACCGGCAGGCTGCGGCGGAGCCACAACGCCTTCCTCCAGCACGACATTCACATAGTCTGCCGCGACCTGGCCGGGCCCGCTCAGCAGCGGGGAAACCACCGCGAGCGTGTCTGGGTTGAAGGGCACGCCTCGCGTGTCAAGGATGAGCTCGGCTGCCGCAGGCTCATTGAGGAACCAGTTCATGAGCAGGGCCGCGGCCTCGGGGTGAGCGCTGGCCGCGTTGATCGACCAGAACGCGGAGGGCAGCAGTGCCACACCGGAAATGTCGGTTGAGGTCGGTGGCAAGACCATCTGAACGTTCTCGCCGGCACCGGCGTACACGCCCATCAGGTTGCTGTAGCCGAAGGTGACTGCCGCTTGGCCGAGTGTGAACGGCTGCTGGTCCGGCGGCAGCGCCCAGTTCGCCGTGACGACGGATGGGTCTGGCAGTGCACCGCCTTCGAGTAGCTGCTTCTCGATCTCGTACCAGCTGGCGATGTCGTCGACGTCTACACCGAGCTGACCATCCCAGTCGTAGATGCCCACCTCGCTGAGCTGTCCGGCATATGTGCCCATGATGTCCTGCACGCGCAGATCGATGCCGTGGACAGGCTTTCCGTCCGCCGTGGTGAGACCGGCGCTACCGATCTCGTTCGTGACTGCGACCAGGTCATCCCACGTCCAGCCATCCGCTGGCACATCGACGCCAGCCTGGGCAAAGATGTCGGCGTTGATGAAGGCCGCTGTCGCGTTACCGCCGGTGGGCAGGCCATAGAGCTGGTCATCGACGAGGGCGCTGGTGAGCGAGAAGTCCGGATACTTGCTCGCGTCGAGCTGCTCAGAAACCGTCGACAGGTCCAGCAGCGCACCCAGCGCACCGTATTCCTGGGGCTTTGCCCCACCCAGAGCGAACACGTCCGGGGCCGTGTCGCCACCGGCAGCGAAGTCGGTCGCAAGACGATTGAACAGGTCATCGGGAGAGCCGACCGGCGTCTCGACCACAGTGATGTTCGGGTACTCGTCCTCGAACAGGTCGATGACTTCGCCGAACAGTGTCGCCCGGTTGTCATCTCCCCACCAGGAGATCTCCAGTTCGATTTCCTCTTCGGGATCGAACTCACCGCCGCCGTCTGCGGTTCCTGTTCCTGCGGAGCAGCTGGTCAAGACCAGCGCGCTGGCCACCATCGCGGAGCCGACGGCTATGCGAGAGCGTGTCGTACGCATCATTGCGCCTCTTTCGGGTTGGGGCCGCTGCCATGGCGGCCGAACGTCTGTCGGGTTTTTGGAGCGGATTTTCGCTTCGATGAACTCGGAGGAGAAACCGCTTTCTCGAGTGAAGCTAGCATCCACCGAGAGGGGTGTCAATCGATTCTGCGGAGTGGACAACAAATCGTTGCATCACTCCAGCGCGGCCGTCATCTCATCGACGAACGAGTCCGCGGCCTGCGCCGGCGTGAGCCTGCCGAACAGCACCTCAGCATCGAGTCTTTCGGACGTCGCCTTGAGCACAGAGCCACCCGGTGGCGTCGCAGGAGCAGGGTCTGCGCCCGCCTCCGTGACGTGCTGCACGTACGCTGCGGCCACCTTTGAGGACGGGTCCAACAGCGGTGTGATCGCCTCGAGCACGTCCGAGTTGAAGGGCAGACCCCGGTCGGCCAGGATGACTTCCCCCGCCTGGGTCGAGTTCACGAGGTAATCGATGAGCAGTGCCGCAGCCTCCGGATGCTCGCTCGTCGCCGCAACCCCGTAGTACTGCGATGCTTGGAGTGCAGAACCAGGGCTTTGGAACTCCGACTCCCCAGGAGGACTCAGCAGCACGAGGTCGTCACCGGAGGCATCCGCGTAGGTGCCGATCAGGTTGCTGAAGGCAAACGTCATTCCCGCCCGTCCCTGTCCCATCAGCGTCTCGGCGGGGCCGAGCGTGTACAGCTCTTGCGTCAGATCGGCTGGCGGCATCCCGCCACTATTGAGCAGCTCGAGCACAGTTTCCCAGTAGTCCTCGAGCGTGGAGGCGTCCGGTCCGAGCGTGCCATCGTCGGTGTACATCGGTGTGCCGCGCTGAGTGACGTACACACCGAGCGTGTCATTGATGCGATCTTCCATGCCGTACACACCGTCCGCTGTCCCGGCGGTGATGGCAGCCGCGATCTCAACGAACTCTGACCACGTCCAGTCATCGCCGTCTGGCAGGTCAACGCCGGCCTCAGCGAACACTCGGGGATTCACGACCACCCCGATCGCGTTGCCTCCGGTCGGGAGACCGTACGTAACGCCGTCGACTTGCGCCCCGGCGAGAGTCTGCGGCGCGAACGCCTCAGTCGAGAGCACGCCCGCGACATCATCGAGCGGAAGCAGCGCCCCACGATTTGCATACTCCAGGGTGTACGGGCTCGCGAGCGTGATCACGTCTGGCATGTTCCCACCAGCGGCATCCGTTGACAGCCGATCCCAGTCCTCCGAGAGTTCTACGCCATGCGTTCCCCATCACACTCTTCCCTTCATCGCGAAGCTCGGCGGCGACACCGATCGGTGAAACCGCTTTCTCCGCGAGAAGCTAGCATCGCCACGAACCGGCGTCAAGAGGCCGGCGGGAAGCTCAGGGTGCCATTCCCGAAGAGTCACGCACCTCGACGCGCGGCTGGAACACGACGTTCTGCCCCGGGCTCCCACCCTCGATGAGGTCGTGCATCCGCCCCCAGGCGAGCACGCCCAGATCGGCGTGAGACACCGACGCCGTCGTCAACGCGGGGGCGAGGTACTGCGCCAGCGGAATGTCGTCGAAGCCGGTCACCGAAATATCTTCAGGCACGCTCAGACCGAGCGTTCGCAGCCCACCAATCAGCCCGATCGCGACGAGATCGTTGAACGCCAGCGCAGCGGTGGCTCGACTGTCATGCACAGCGACGGCCGCCTCGCGACCGTCATCCGAGCTCGCACCGGCGGGGATCCGCGCGATGGTCACATCGGGGTGAGCACGCTGGAAATCGTCGAGCCCCAGCTCGCGGCGGGCGTTCGAGGCGCTGAGCTCTGGACCGAAAACATACGCGAAGGAGCGGTGCCCGAGCCCGTAGAGGTGCTGGGCAAGGTCAGCGATCCCGGCACGGTAATCGATTGACAGCGAAGGAGCAGAAACCCCCGAAACAGAACGGTTGATCAACACCAGCGGATGCAACTGCGCGGCCAGCGCTGTGAGCTCAGCCTCGGGCATCCGTGGCGCGCACAGCACGATCGCGTCCGTGCGCCGTCTGATCTCGAGCGCGAGCGCCGCTTCATCTTCAGGAGACTCGGCAGAGTCTGCCACCAGCACCCGATAGCCATCCAGCGCCGCCGTCTTGCTCAACCCGGCCAGCACCGACTGAAAAGCCGGGTTTGCAAGGTCAGGGACGACGAAAGCGACCGCGTGCGTCCGCCCGAGGGCGAGGCTTCGAGCCAGCGGACTCGGCGCATAGGCCAAGTCGCTCGCCGCCTGGCGAACCCGATCGGCAACACTGCTGTCACCGGCGAACCGGCCATTCATCACCCGAGAAACCGTGGCTGGAGAAACGCCGGCATGGCGCGCCACATCGGCGATCGTGACACTTCCACGCTGAGCGGTCATCGATTCCTCTTCCGTCCCGATCCGGCTTCGGACAGTGCCACTGTACTGTCTCGGCTTGACGAATCGACGTGGACACGTCAATAATCAGAACACTCGTGAAACCGCTTTCTCGAAGGTGAGCCCGTCGGCTGCCATCGACAGGCACGGATCAGACAAGGAGGTCACGTGAGCAGTCTCGGAGAACTACGCACGATAACGCGTTCACGTCGCGCCACGGGGGCGCGCGTCAAAGAGAAATACCCGGATGGCAAGGCGGCATGGGTCTTCATGCTGCCCTGGCTGATCGGCATGCTGTGCCTGACCATCGGTCCGATCGTTGCGTCACTGTACCTGTCGTTCACCGACTACAACCTGCTGCAGCCGCCCATCTGGTCAGGCCTGAACAACATCGTCGAGATGTTCAACGACCCGCGCTTCTGGAACTCGTTCCGCGTGACCGTCGTCTACGTCTTCGTCAGCGTTCCCCTGCTGCTCGCACTCGCACTGGGGCTGGCCGTTCTGCTCGATAAGGGCCTGCGAGGCCTGTCGTTCTACCGCTCGATCTTCTACCTTCCCTCGCTGCTGGGCGGCTCCGTCGCGGTCGCAATCCTGTGGCGTCAGGTGTTCGGCAAGGACGGCATCGTCAACGGGTTCCTCGCCTGGTTCGGCATCGACGGTCCCGGCTGGATCGGCCACCCCGACTTTGCTCTCGGCACGCTGATCGTGCTGAACATCTGGACGTTCGGCTCCCCCATGGTGATCTTCCTCGCCGGGCTCCGCCAGATTCCGGAGATGTACTACGAGGCGGCGTCGATGGACGGTGCCGGCAGAATCCGCCAGTTCTTCGCCATCACGTTCCCGCTGCTGACCCCGGTGATCTTCTTCAACCTGGTGTTGCAGATCATCTTCTCCTTCCAGTCCTTCACACAGGCCTATGTCGTCTCCGGCGGCACCGGTGGGCCGAGTGATTCGACGATGTTCTTCACGCTTCTGCTGTACAAGGAAGCCTTCACCGAGCTCAACATGGGATACGCCTCGGCGATGTCCTGGTTCCTGCTCGTGGTGATCGCCGCCTTCACAGCGTTCAACTTCTGGCTCTCGAAGTATTGGGTGTTCTATGACGACTGAAACCGAGACCCTGCTGCGCCCGCCCTCTTCGTCGCGCCGGCGACGCGAGACGGCAGGCCGACGCCGCGCCGGCGGCCGCTCACTTCGCGCGCTCGGCAAGCACGCGATGCTCATCATCATCTCGGTGGTGATGCTCTACCCGCTGATCTGGCTGGTGGTGTCGAGCCTCAAACCCAATGACCAAATCTTCCGTGATCTGAGCATCTTCACCGCCGATCTGACGTTCGAGAACTACCAGAACGGCTGGACCGACCTCCAGCATCCATTCGGGGTATTCCTGATCAACTCTTCGATCATCGCCTTCGGCGCGATCCTGGGAAACCTGCTGTCCTGCTCGATGGCCGCCTACGCCTTCGCGAGACTGCGCTTCCGCGGCCGAAACTTCGCCTTTGTGCTGATGCTCGGCTCGATCATGCTCCCGTTCCAGGTGCTGCTGGTGCCCCAGTTCGTGATCTTCAAAGAGCTCGGCTGGCTGAATACGTTCCTTCCGCTGATCGCGCCGAAGTTTCTGGCGACCGAGGCCTTCTTCATCTTCTTGATGGTGCAGTTCATCCGCGGACTTCCCAAGGAGCTGTTCGAAGCTGCCCGTGTCGACGGCGCCGGCCACTTCCGCAGCTATTTCCAGATCACGCTTCCCCTGATCGTGCCCTCGTTGGCGACCACCGCCATCTTCACGTTCATCTGGACGTGGGGCGACTTCTTCGGTCCGCTGATCTATGTGCGACTGCCAGAGCTATTCCCGGCTTCGCTCGCCCTGAAGGGCTTCCTCGATGCCCAATCAAGCTCGGACTACGGCTCGATGTTCGCCATGAGTGTCGTCTCACTGATCCCCCTGTTCCTCATCTTCCTGTTCGGCCAGCGGTTCCTCATCAAGGGCGCCGCGACCTCAGGCATCAAGTGATCGAAAGGATCAGAAGATGACCCGCCTCCGCTATGCGCTCGTCGGCTCCGGCTCACGCGCGCAGATGTACCTCGACGCGCTCGCAACCACACACGCGGACGTCGCCGAGCTCGTCGCTTGGACCGACACGAACCCCGGACGCCAGGACTGGTCGCTGGCGCAGCATCCGGAATTGGGCGCACCAGCGCGCTTTGCGCCGGATGCTCTCGCCGATGCCGTCCGCGAGCATCGCATCGACCGGGTGATCATCAGCTCCCCCGATTTCACGCACGCGGATCACATCGTGACAGCGCTGGATGCCGGTGCCGATGTCGTGGTTGAGAAGCCGCTCACGATCGATGAAGCGGGCGTGCGGCGTATCGCCGAGGCCGCAGAGCGGACAGGTCGTGAGGTGACAATCACCTTCAACTACCGCTATTCACCGCGCAACAGCGCACTGAAGGAGCTGATCGATTCCGGTGAGATCGGGGCGGTCACCAGCGTGCACTTCGAGTGGGTGCTGGACACCGCGCACGGCGCCGACTACTTCCGGCGCTGGCACCGCGACAAGGACCGCTCCGGCGGGCTTCTGATCCACAAGGCCAGCCACCACTTCGACCTGGTGAACTGGTGGATCAACGACACCCCCACGCGCGTGTTCGCCTCCGGCGGGCTACGGTTCTACGGCGCCGAGAACGCCCAGAAACGCGGGCTGGGTCCGCGTCCTGAGCGAGGGACGACCGATTCGCCATTGCGCGATCAGTTCAGCCTCGACCTGCGCACGGACCCCACGTGGAGCGGGCTCTACCTCGAGCAAGAGCAGCACGACGGCTACCTGCGCGATCGCGACGTCTTCGACGCCGGCATCACCATCGAGGACAACCTCTCACTCGTCGTCGACTACGCCGGCGGCAGCACGATGTCGTACTCCCTGAACGCCCACGCCCCCTGGGAGGGGTACACGGTCGCCGTCAATGGAACCCGTGGCCGTGCGGAGCTGACCGTCATCGAACGCGGCTCCGTGCTCGTCGACGAGCAGGGCCGCACCGTCGTTGACCCGAGTGCACGTCCCGACCTCGTGCGCGACGATTCGGCGCGCCCGGTATCGGAACGGCTCGTCGTGCAGCGGCACTTCGAGACCGCTCGCGAAGTGCCTATCGCGGAGGCCGAGGGCGGACACGGTGGTGGCGATGCGATGCTGCTGCGCGATGTGTTCCTCGGCGCGCAGCCGGACCCGCTCGGACGCACCGCGGATTGGACTGACGGGGTACGCAGCATGGTCGTGGGTCTTGCCGGTAATCGGTCCCTCGCTGACGAGCGCGCTGTGCGCATCAGCGACCTGGAACTGGGCAGCGCCGGTGCCGCTGCCGCAGGCATCCAAGAATGAACTTGGCCATGAATACGGAGCCGCATCCCGGCCTGCATCCTGGCGCGCGCGTGCTCGTCACCGGCGGCGCCGGACGACTCGGCCGCAGCGTTGTCCGCGAACTCGCCGCAGCGGGGTACGACGTGGTGAGCGTCGACCGCACGCGCAGTGATGCGCTGGAGACGCCCCAGGTCGCCATCGATCTGCTGGACGCGGTGGCCACGCACGATACGTTCGTCGAGATCGCGCCGGATGCTGTGGTGCATCTTGCCGCGATCGCCGTTCCCGGCTCACTCCCGGACGCAGAGGTGTTCCAGATCAACACGCGCCTCGCCTGGAACGTGCTGGAAGCGACGATCGCCGCCCAGGCGAAGGCGCTGCTGGTCGCATCGAGTCCGACCGTGATCGGCTACGGATCCCCCGAGGGCTGGCGTCCGTCGTACCTTCCGCTCGACGAGGATCATCCGCTCGCCCCCTGGAACGGCTATGCCGTATCGAAGGTGGCCATCGAGCAGATCGTACAGATGGCGGTGCGCCGCTACGGCCGCAGTGTCCGCTTCGGCGTGTTCCGACCGTGCTATGTAATCGCCCCCGAGGAATGGCAGGGCGAGCGCACCCAGCAGGGCCACACCGTCGCCGAGCGACTGGCTGACCCGGAGCTGTCGGCCGTCGCCCTGTTCAACTACGTGGATGCCCGAGACGCCGGTGACTTCGTGGGCGCCTGGTTGCAGCACACCGACGGGGTGCCCAACGGGGAGGTGTTCTTCGTGACCGCTTCGGATGCCCTCGTGCAGAACCCGACAGCGCCATCGCTGGCGCAGTTAATTCCGGAGACAGCGGATGCCGCAGCATCCGTCTCCGGACGCGCCGGAGTCTTCTCCGGAGCCCGCGCAAAGCAGCTGCTCGGCTGGACCGCCCGCCGCACGTGGCGAAGCGAACTCCGCCAACCCGAACTATCCACGCCGCAATCTCTCCCCGACGACCAGGAGGCCTCTCATGTCTGAGCTGACCATTCCCGACCGCGTTCTTTTCTTCCCCGTCACCGCGTTCGACGACGCCGATCGAGTGGATGCCGATCTCGTCGAGCAGCATGTTTCCGAGCGGGTCGACCACATGCCCGGTGCGGTGTTCTCCGCGTGCGGGACGGGCGAATTCCACGCCCTCTCCGCATCTGAATATGCCCTTACGGTCGCGGCGGCCGTCCGAGGTGCTGCCGGCCGGGTTCCGGTGCTCGCCGGCAGTGGTGGTGCCCTCGGCCATGCCCTGGAGTGCGCGCGCAGCGCGCAGGAGGCCGGCGCTGAGGGGCTGCTCGTCATGCCGCCGTACCTCGTGCAGGGTCCACAGGCAGGACTGGTCGCCTACGTCGAGCGGATCGCCGCGGAAACCGACCTGCCGCTGATCGTCTACCACCGCGGTGCGGCGCAGTTCACTCCGGCATCCATCACCACCCTGCTGGGCAATGACCGGGTGATCGGCGTCAAGGATGGCGTCGGGGATCTGGCGCTCGCGCAGCGCTTCGTGCGCGATGCCGCATCCCTGGCCGATGAGCCGCTGTTCTTCAACGGACTGCTGACCGCGGAGATGACGCAGGCCGCCTACAGCGCGATCGGCGTTCCGCTGTACTCGTCTGCCGTATTCGCGATGGCACCTGATATCTCGGTCGCCTTCTTCCAGGCCCTGCGCGGCGATGATCTTCAGATGCAGCAGGCGCTGCTCGACGGGTTCTTCGCCCCGCTGATCGAACTGCGCGATGAGACGCCGGGCTTTGCGGTGGCGCTGGTCAAGGCCGGGGTCCGGTTGGGCGGTCTGCCGGTGGGATCGGTACGCGCTCCGCTCGTTGATCCGACGGCGGAGCAGGTCGGCCGGCTCGAGCGCCTACTCGAAACTGGGCGTGAGTTGATCGCATGATCGGCGGCGACACCACTGTCGAACGTGTCGAGACGCGTTCGCTACGCATCGCGTTGCAGCGACCGTGGGGATCAGACGTCACCCAGATCCGAGTGATCGTCGTCACGGTGCACACCATCGACGGGCGGACCGGTCACGGGTTCTCGTGGACTCCCTCCATCGGCAGCAGTGCGGTTCGCGCCATGATCGACGACGACCTCGCCCCGTTCCTTATCGGACGGCCCGCGTCACCTGCGGTGTGGGATCAGGCGTGGGCGCATCTGCATGAAGCGGGTGGTGGCGGAATCACCACGATCGCGCTGGCCGGGGTCGACCTTGCGCTGTGGGATCTGCAGGCTCGGAGCAGTGGATGCTCCGTCACCACGCTGCTCGGACGCCGGCATGACCGGCTCGCCGCGTACGGCAGCGGCGTGAATCTGCACTACCCGATCGACGAGCTCGTCGCCCAGGTGCGGCGCTGGGTTGACCGCGGCTATTCGGCGGTGAAGATCAAGGTCGGAAAGCCCGACCTTGCGGAAGACCTCGAGCGCGTAGCGGCAGTGCGCGAGGTACTCGGCCCCCAGCGCCAGTTGTTCGTCGATGCGAACCAGCGTTGGGATCTCGACAGCGCCAGTCGCGCGATCGTCGCCTTGCAGGCCCATGACATCGGCTGGATCGAAGAGCCCCTGCGCGCAGACGACCTCGCCGCGCACATCGAGCTACGCAAGCGAATCGACGTGCCCATCGCTGTCGGCGAGAATCTACACACCGTGCACCGGTTCCGTGATTTTCTGGATGCCGGTGTCGTGGACATCGCGCAGCCGAACATCATCCGCGTCGGAGGCATCACCCCGTTCCTGCGCATCGCTGAGCTCGTGCGCGAATACGATGCCCAGCTCGCTCCGCACCTGCTGCCGGAGCTGTCGGCACAGGTCGCGTTCACGCTCCCCGAGACGTGCTGGATCGAGGATGTCGAGGATGCCGGCTTCGCCGACCTCGGCGTCCTCACGGCTCCGAGCGGGATTCAGGTGCACGACGGGTGGGCCACGGGGGAAGCATCCGTCGGCCTGGGAATGAACTTCAAGAGATAGGGCGATCACGATGATGACGAATCCGCAGAACTTGACCGACGACACCACCCTCGACGAGGTGCAGCACGCCGCGGAAGCCGCGGCGAGCGCCTTCGCTGTCATGTCACGCTCTGACGAGCCGACCCGTGCCACATGGCTGCGGGCGATCGCGGACCGGCTCGATGCTGAAGCGGATGAACTCACGGCGATTGCGAACGAGGAAACGGCGCTCGGGCTCCCCCGTCTCACCGGAGAGTTCGCCCGCACCACCGCACAGCTGCGGCTGTTCGCGTCGGTCGTGGAAGAGGGGTCCTATCTCGAAGCGGCAATCGATCATCCGAATCCGACGGCGACGCCGCCCATTCCGGATCTCCGCCGAATCCTGCGCCCCATCGGGCCGGTCGCTGTGTTCGCAGCATCCAACTTCCCGTTTGCGTTCTCCGTCGCCGGCGGCGACACGGCATCGAGCCTCGCTGTCGGATGCCCGGTTCTCTTAAAAGCGCATCCGGGGCATCCGCGCACATCCGTCGCCACCGCGGCGGCCGTCGCCGATGCGCTCGCCACAGCGGGAGCACCTGCCGGGGCGTTCTCGCTGATCACCGGCTTCGATGCCGGTCTTGCACTCGCCAGTCACCCGGCCGTGCGCGCCGTCGCCTTCACTGGATCAGTGCGCGGCGGTCGTGCTCTGCTCGATCACGTGACCGCCCGGCCGGAGCCAATCCCGTTCTACGGTGAGCTCGGAGCGGTGAACCCGGTCGTCATCACCGCTGCGGCGGCCGCGGCCCGCAGCGATGAACTGGCAGCAGGGCTCGCTGATTCCTTCCAACTGGGAGTCGGGCAGTTCTGCACGAAACCCGGGCTGGTCTTCGTGCCGGCCGAGTCTTCCCTCCCCCAGCAGCTCGCGGAACTCCTGCGCGCACAGCCGCGCATGCTCACCCCCACGATTGCTGAGGGCTTCGCCCACCGGCTAAGCAGCGTCAGCGCTGTGCCCGGCGTGGACATCATCGCGTCGGACGCCAGCGGGCCGACCGTCGCGGTGACGGATGCGGCGACCCTTCTCGGGCACGCAGATCAACTGCTGGAAGAGGTCTTCGGCCCGTTCACCCTGCTGGTGCGCATCGACGAGAGTGATGACCTCACCGCGGTGCTGCGCGCATTGCCGGGAACACTTACGGCAACTGTGCATCACGAACCCGCCGAAGACGTCGAGGAGCTCGTCTCTGCACTGAGCGATATCGCCGGGCGAGTGCTGTTCAACGGCTGGCCCACCGGAGTGGCAGTGAGCTGGGCGCAGCACCACGGCGGGCCCTGGCCCTCGACGAACACTCAGTTCACGTCGGTCGGCGCAGCCGCGGTTCGTCGTTTTCAGCGACCGATCGTGTTCCAGAACGCTCCGGAGCAGGTACTGCCCCGTGCCCTGCACGAGCAGAATCCGCTGCGCATCCCCCGGCGCGTCGACGGTGTGCTCACGGTTCCCGACCCGGTGTAACTCGCGTTGGCCTCATCCACCCGCGGTGCTGCCTGACCGCACTCCCGACACTGACCCCCACCCTGCGCCCCAACCACGCGCCCCCACCCTGTTCCGGTCGCAATTGGTGCTGCTCTGAAGCCGGCAATGTCAAATGGTGGGAGCAACGCCGGGGGTTTAAGCGGCGAGTAGCAGCTCGTTCAGCCGGTTGGCT